>CBIHQM010000326.1:0-7966 GCA_966211885.1 uncultured Chryseolinea sp. | reverse complement strand
CCCCCCCCCACCCCCCCCACCCCCCCCCCCCCCACCCCCCCCACCACCCCCCCACCTGCCTTTACTCACACGCCCACCACCTACCTCCACACCCACTTCGAAAAACTCTTCCCCACCCCGACGCTCGTCCTTGCTGGCGGCTTCGTGCCAGCGGTCGATAAACTGGTGCAGATCCTTTTCGGTCTCCTGGGCAAGGAGGTTCACGGAGGCGAGCAACAGGAGGCAAAGGGATATACTTTTCAAGATGCGATCAGCATTAAAGGTTCGTAAAAGAAGTAGCGGCCGGTCCGTTGAACGGGTGTTCAAGATCCATCCAAAACCAGGCAGGGAGGTCGTTTACCCCTCGTACACCTTCAGAAAGTCCATGACCTCCTGGCGCACGTTGCGCACACCCGACTCGTCGTAGGGCTCGGTGGCAATGGACTTGAACAGCTCGCTCACCACGTTGGCTTTGAAGCCCAGCTCTTCGGCATAGATGGTGGCCACTTCCAGCTCCACGTCTTCCACCACTTCGTCGAGATAGATCATGTAGACCAGGTGATAGATGGCCTCCAGTTTTTCGACTTTGTCGCCGATGGAGTTGAACTTGAGGTTGGAGATGTCCACGTCGGCCTGTTTGAGGTCTTCGGGGTTCAGGTGCAGTTGGAAGCCCCACTTCAGGAGGCATCGCAGGAACCGGGTTTCGATCTTTTCATCGCCCAGGAAGAGCGCCAAGATATTAAAATAGCTTCTTTTGACGGAAACCAGGTGTTCGGTGTTCTTCATAACGGAAGGGGTCATTTTTTCAAACTCCGCGCGCGGTGTCATTGTAGTAATTTCGGCAAAAATACAGGATGAAACTCAAATAACAGTTATTTATTATAGAACACGACGGGCACCGGATTGTTGACATTTTTCCCGGTCCCAAGCCCCGTTTTCTCCGTTTAGCCGTTCCCTTCCTCAACCTAAACCAGCGCCTTTTTCCCCACCGCTGTCCGCTACCGGCAGTATTTACGCCGCAGGACTTCCGCCTCGGCGACACCCAACGACCGGGCCTGCGCCAGGTCGGTACACACCCGGTCGAAGTCTTTTAGCTGCACCGCCGCCAGGGCCCTGATGGCGTAGGGGTTGCCCAGCCCGGGTCGGAGCGTTATGGCCAGGTCGCAGTCTTGGATCGCTTCTTCATAGTTCTTCAACACCATGTTGGTGCGGGCCCGGTTCAGGAAGATATGAAAGTAGATGTCGGGCACTTCCGTGGGGTCCATCGTCGATGGGTAGGAAGGACCATACACCTCTGTGAGGTTTTCGCTAAACAACTTTTTGCCCAGCGTGAAATAGTGCAGGGCCTCGTTAGGGTCTTCCAGCTTTTCCAGGTAGAGCGACCCGATCTCGTAGACCAACTGCAGGTTCCGGGGATCCTGGTTGTGGAGGTGCTTCATGGCCAGCAGCGACTCCTTGTAGTTTCCCAGGTAGAATTCGCATATGGAAATTTGGCGGAGGGTCTCGGTCCGTACGGGATCTTCGTGCTTTTTCAGCACCAGGTATTGGGCGACGGCGTCAGAGAATTCCTCGTTAGCAAACCGCTCGTCGGCCATCACTTTCAGGGCGGTCATGAGGCTGTCCTGGGCATAACGGAAGCGGTATTCCAGGGGATCCTGTTCGCCCAGGGTTTGGATGAGCGCGAAGGCGTCGTCGAACCGGCCGGAGGCAAACAGGGTGTCGACCTGGCGGAGCGACCGGCTGGTGGCAAGGTTGTGTTCGTAGCGACGCTCTTCCATCATGTAGTTTGCCGTGTGCAGCAAGGCAAAACAGAAACCTGCGATGACGATGAAGACCAGGAAGGCCAGGGCCTGGATCTTGAAATATTCCTTGTCGATGACGTAGTACTTGCGCTGGGCTTGTTGCCATCGATAGTATTTGCGTTTGTTTTCCTCGCGCCGGTAATCCGCCCGTTGCTGCTCGTCGAAGGCGTAGTTCAGCAGCGCATCGTAGCGCGATTTTTTCAGCGGGTCGGAGAGGGTGTGATAAGCTTCGTTGATCTCTTTGAACTTCTCTTCGGCCATGCGGCTGCCGGGGTTGTGGTCGGGATGGTAGGTCATGGCCAGCCGCTTATAGGCAGCCCGGATTTGCGCGGCATCCGCGGCTTGGGTGAGTCCTAGTATTTGGTAGTAGTTGTTCACCAGAGGTCGACGTTCCCTGTTATAAACGAATTTCGGGATGAAAACTCTTCACCTGGGCCTTCCTTTATTTTTATCCCGCCGGAGCCCATGGGGCGATGGCCAAAGAAAAAGGCCGCCCTTTTCGGGGCGGCCTTTTACCTGTATTTGACAATCGGTCTTAAACTTTGGCAAGTTCAGAAACGAGGTCGATCAGTTTGTTGGAATAACCCCACTCGTTGTCGTACCAAGATACCACTTTCACAAAGCGATCGTTCAGGGCGATACCGGCTTTGGCGTCAAAGATCGAGGTGCGCGCGTCGCCGAGGAAATCCTGCGACACAACATCGTCTTCGGTGTAGCCGAGGATGCCTTTCAGTTCGCCTTCGGAGGCGTCTTTCATTGCCTTTTTGATGTCTTCGTAAGAAGCGGCTTTATCCAGTCTCACGACCAGATCAACTACCGATACGTCGGCCACGGGAACGCGGAACGACATGCCGGTGAGTTTGCCCTTCAGTTCGGGGATCACCAGGGATACAGCCTTGGCGGCGCCGGTAGAGGAGGGGATAATGTTTTGGTATGCACCACGGCCACCTCTCCAGTCTTTCATGGAAGGGCTGTCGACGGTCTTTTGGGTAGCCGTCACGGCGTGTACGGTGGTCATGAGGCCTTCGGCGATACCGAACTTGTCGTTCAATACTTTTGCAATGGGGGCCAGACAGTTGGTCGTGCAGGAAGCATTGGAAACAATGGTATGCTGGGCGGTGAGTTTCTTGTGGTTTACACCCATCACGAAGGTGGGGGTGTCATCTTTTGCAGGAGCCGAGAAAACAACTTTCTTGGCGCCGGCGGTGATGTGTTTTTGGCCGTCGGCCTGGGTGAGGAACAATCCAGTGGATTCTATAACGATTTCGGCGCCTACTTCAGACCATTTGAGGTTGGCGGGATCTTTCTCTGCCGTCACACGGATCTTCTTTCCGTTCACGATCAGGTTACCGTCTTTTACTTCTACGGTACCGTCGAATTTGCCATGCGTGGAGTCATACTTCAGCATGTACGCCATGTACTCCGGATCCACAATGTCATTGATGCCAACGATCTCAATGTCCTTGCGATTGACGGCTGCCCTGAACGCGAGGCGGCCAATGCGCCCGAATCCGTTAATTCCTACTTTAGTCATTTTATTGTCTGGTTTAAATTTCGAGATCAAAAATAAATTACCTGAACACTAAAACCAACGAAATAAAATACGGTTTTAGAAAAATTTTATCGCACAGGTTTGCAAATCAACATCGTCAATCTATATTTGCACCCTCTTAACGGCAACGCCGGGAGAAACACACCGACCGAGAGGTCAATTCACACTCAGAACACAAAACCCAAACGGTCCGTTCGTCTAGGGGTTAGGACACCAGATTTTCATTCTGGTAACACGGGTTCGATTCCCGTACGGACTACATAAAAAGAAGGCGACCCACGAGGTCGCCTTTTTTCTTATTTAATATTTTTTGTGGAATAGATCTCTGCAACTAACAGACTCGTTCCAGGGATTCGTCCTCGCCAGCCCAATATCCACAATTTCGACATCCCCAGTACGTATGCGGAGTCGACTCCTCGTCAAAAGCTCCAGCTGAATGTCTTTGCTTACAAGTTGGACAATTTGCTCTGCCATTTAGACTATGTCAAAATCCATTGTTAGATGAGTCTCTTTGCTTTCAAAAATTTCAAACACCCATTTCCCTTTCACGATTTCCCAATCAAATTCGAAATGGTAGTAGTCGAAATTTCTTTCATTGACATAATTTATTTTTGTTTCTATTATTTCTCTTATTTCTACTTTTGTTTCAGGATTCCTCATTGCAGGATGAGATATCTTACAGTAGAAAATTGCATCTTCTTTATTGCTGCTAAAGCCCTTTATGAAATATTCAATTCCAAATTTTAGTCCTTTCGCTGCCTTAAGTTTAGTTGTCTGATTAACAAAATTGATTTGTTTTGGTCTTAAGAAATATCCGGAAGGGCTTGCTTTTGAGATTTCCTTCTCCTCGGGATCAGTTGTCAGTTGTCCAAAATTTATAATTTCTATTGATTTGATTTTCATGTTGCTTCTTATCGATTTTTAGGTTTTAGGTCCTATGGTTCCGGATATTTGTTTGAAAGCAAGCTTGGGAGTTAACGACTCAGCCCGTAGCGCGAGAAATGTTTCACGTGTGAGCCTGTCCGGTAAGGCAATATAGTAACAATAAGGAGCCCCGTGCGTGGTCCATTGAAAAATGCCTGATGATGCATTTTAAAGTGGCGTGTGGCGCATTCGGTATTTGTAGGTTTTCGTTTCATTTCGCTCGCAGTATCTCCACATTCACTGCACTCGAAATTCGGGATGTCTTGAATGGCGTGCGTGCCGTTTTAGACAACGCGTCCCTGCGACATGACGGTAACAGGCCACGTCTGCGACTATACCCTCAGAGATTACAATCTTCTCAATCTAACGTCAGCGTATAGCAATCGTCAGCCCTTTGCTCCAGTCTTTCAATTCATTGTTATAGTAGAGATACGCCGAGTTGGCTGCGCCGGTGTAGCGTCCTGCCACTTCGGCTTTCAGATCAAGGGCAATGGAGTGAACAGCTGACGGACCCAATTCCCGGTAGTAAAATGCGATGCGGTCGCCGATGATCTCATAAAAGTCAAACACGCCTTTCTCTTGTAGTGCTTTCAACTGCCAGGGTTGTGCACTGAGGCCGCCGGGGATGCCCACCACCGCCATGGTCATGGGAAGGCCGTCGTGTGTTTTGTTGGTTAGGGTCACGTTCATCCGCACGGTCTCATTCACGCGCACGGCCGTTTGAAGCAGGGAGGTCTTGATCCTTACTTTGCACAGGTCGCTGGACACCGGCGTTTTCGAGCTCCATTGTAGTTGAAGGTGAAACGGGATCGGTCGTTTGGTCTTGTCGAAAGCAACGCGGATGGATTGTGGGCCATCGCTGGTCAGGTTATCTGCGAAATTATTGAGCGTGAGTTTCTCCTGTGTGCCCTTTTTATAGGTAAGGAGGCCGCCGGGTTGATTGTTTACGGTTAGTTGGATCTCACCATCTTCTCGTGCGGTGCGCATCGTGTGGGCATATGTGGTCAGGGCCTGTAGGCATACGGTGGTGGCTTGGGTTGAGCCGAAGCCGCCGTAGCTGCGATGTTGAAGAATGTTTTGAATACAGGCTGCCATCATACTATGATACGCATAGCCTTCCCGCGCCAGTGCCTGCACCCAGAAACCCAGGGTTTCCCGTAAGAGTGATTCTCCCCAGCTATAGGTAATGGAACAGTTTGGAGAAAGGGAAGCTAAACCGCGCGTATGCGCCACTTCCAGGAAGTAGTTCACAAAGCGGTGATAATCATCCAACGCCCCCCGTGTGAAGGCTGCATTGGCGATGAGCGCCATGCGATAGGGATCTTTACTTTTCCAAGCCTCGTCGCGCGCGGATTCATATTCTTTCTGAATGTCGGTAGAGCCCGTAAGGGCGAGCGCATACACGATGTAGGCATTGTTCACTTCCGCAGGTGCGGCGGAAAATCCATACTTGCCCCGGTTTTGTTTGAACCCGCCATGGTTATCGCGGCGGGACAACAGCCAGTCGCGCGTGCGTTTCAGCATCGCGTCGTCCACTTGGGGATACACTTTTTTCATCTCATAAAATTCGACGAGGCCATACGCCGATAGCGCCTCGTGTGCCGGTGGGTGGCCAAACCACTCAAAGCCGCCGCCGGCAATTTCGTAGGCCGCGAGCTGTCTGTATCCGTCTTTTATAAGATCCAACGCGCGCGTGTTCACGGCCGGATCGATCGTTCCCGACTCCCGCATAAACTGTAGGGCAAGGATATTGGGAAACGTGCTCGATGACACCTGCTCAAAACAACCGTGCGGTTCCATCAAAATGGATTCGGCGCCGTGGAAGAGATCGCTGATCACGTCGGGGAAAGCGATGAATTTTGCCTGAAGCGACCCTTGTTCTATATCGTGAACAGAAAAATGCACCAGCGTATCCAATGTCCTCGCACCAACGTCAAGCTGCACTGGAAAGCCTACCGGGTGAACTTGTACGGTCTGCCGGATCTCGTCGTGTCTGCCGTTGCTGGTGAGGCGGACCGCGATGGGGTAGCGCCCGGTTTTGGCTTTTGGAACAAGGGTCACTACCACCGTCTCTGTGGTGGAGGCCCCAACATTCACCGGCAGCGTTCGCGTTGACGCCATCAATTCATCGGGTAGGTCGAGGGTTAGCTCACCGGCCAATATTTTTGGGGTGGTATTTTTTATGCGCACCTGAATTTTGAGCGTGTCCTCATACCCGATAAATTCCGGTAGCTTGGCATCAAGCGAAAAAGGTAGTTGGGTGAAATAGGTTTCTTCTTTTCGGCCCAGTAAACCACGACCGGAAATTCCTTCGGCCGTGATGCGGAAACTGCTCACCGCATCGGTGTTGTAAAACGAAACGGTGGCCTCGCCTTTTTCGTCCGTTACGACGGAAGGGTTCCAATACACGGTGTTGCGAAAATCCCGGCGCTCCTCAGTCTGGTCCTTCTTCGAATAGGTGGGGGCATAGAATTCGCGCGTGGCCGTAAAGGCCCGGGGTTGCACCATCATGTGCGAAAACCGCGGGCGGCGTTTCCGTTGCGAATAACTCCCGAAGTAGAGCCGCGAGCGCGTGTTGATCACGATCGCACCGTTCGATGCCCGGCTGCCATAAAGCGCAGAAGCCTCCGGCGAAAGGAGCACGGTGATGCTCTCCACATCATCGGGACTCACCAGGCCACTGGTAGAGAAATTGCTATTGAGACTGTTGGACACGGGCACGCCATCGATCACAAAGAGCGGCTCGTTCCCAGCCCAAACGGAACTGACACCTCTCAACCGTACGTTGGACGAAGCGCCTGTATTTCCATTTTGGTGAGTGATCGAAATACCTGGAGCCCGGCCCTGCAGGGCTCCTTCAATGTTTGTGGCCGGAACAAAAGGACTCCAATCGTTGGCCCGGACTATGGTAACGTACCCGGTAAGATCCCTTCGCTCGGAAGCAGCATATCCCACCACCACCACTTCATTCAGCGATTGCACGTCTTCCTGCATACGAAGATCCAACCCAATTCCTTTTCCAACCTGTGGCGTCGGTACGACGGCGGGCATACGATTTTCTTGCACCGTCTCGCTTCGTGTAGGTTCGTATAGAACAGAGTCGCTGCGGATCAGTTGGTAAGATGAACCAGAATCTTTAATTTCTTTCTGCAAGATGATGTGACTGGTGCTGTTGGTGAGCAAGAGCATCGGTGTGGTAGCATCGGTATTTTTGAATAGGAAATTGCCGTCGGCCTTGGCCCGGACTTTGATGATGCGCCGTTTGTTGTTGAGTTCTATCAGGGTGACTTCATCGTCGATGCCCCGGCCCTTCTCATCGGCTACTTGTCCAAAGAGAAGGCCTTCCTTTTCTGGTGTATAGGCAAGATTCTTTTCAGTAGCCAGATCGCGCCAGTGGAATCTTCGCCAGCCTTGTGTCATCAGCAGGTAGTCCAACGCCTGAGAGGCTTTTGGTTCTTCTTTGTTGAAATAGAAAGACGGCTCCTGAATTTCACCCTTCACTTCCGAGGAGAGCAGGAACCAGGAGAGCATATTGTCCTGCTTATCGTTGGCCAGTGAGATGAGTTGATCATCGGCTACGGCCAGCGACAATTTTGCTGGAATAGGATGGCCTTTGTCGTCGGACGTTTCGATGTGGAGGGAAACTTTTTCGCGGGGTTGATATTGTTTCTTGTCGGGCGTGAGTTTCACGGACAATTGCCGGTCGGGA
>CBIHQM010000325.1:0-8011 GCA_966211885.1 uncultured Chryseolinea sp. | reverse complement strand
AGAAGCGCTCATGGAGATCCGTGACCTCTATGACAATGCACCGTGTGGCTATCACTCCGTTGCCCCCGACACCACCATCACCCGCATCAACTCCACCGAACTGCGCTGGCTGGGCTACACGCGCGAGGAAGTGGTGGGCAAGTTGAAGGTCGGCGACATCATTGGTGCGCAAAGTGTCGGCATTTTCAAGGAGAACTTTCCCCTGTTTAAAAAGACGGGGCAATTGCAAAACCTGGAGTTTGAAATGAAACGCAAAGACGGCACCACCTTCCCCGCGTTGCTCAACTCCACGGCCATCTATGACGCGCAGGGAACATTCGTGTCGAGCCGCAGTATCGTCGTCGACAACAGCGAGCGAAAAGCGCTGGAGCAACAACTGCGCGATGTCAATACGCGACTCGTTCACCTCAACGAAGAAAAGAACCACTTCCTCGGCATCGCCACCCATGACCTGAAAAGTCCTCTCAACGGTGTGCTGGGATTGGTCAACCTGATGAAGCTGCAACACACGAACCTCACTTCCGACCAGCTGCAATACCTCAACCTCATGGAGGGCTCGTGCGTGAACATGCACATGCTGATCCAAAATCTGTTGGATGTGACCCGCATCGAACAGGGCAAAAACGGTATCAATAAAGAATACATCGCCATCAACAGCCTGCTGAAAAAACAGTATCACGTGTTCAAGCAAACCGCGGAGAAGAAAAATATTTCGCTGATCCTGGAAGACCACGTACCCGATTTCCAGTTCCACACGGATCCGGAAATGTTGAACCGCATTTTGGAGAACCTGATCTCGAATGCCATCAAATTTTCGCCGGCCCACAAGGAAGTCGCCATCAACGTGGTGCGCACGGAGACGCACATCCGCATTGAAGTGCTGGACCAGGGTCCCGGCCTTTCGGCCGGCGACAAACAAAAACTCTTTGGAAAATTTCAACGGCTCAGCGCCCGTCCCACCGGAGGCGAAACGTCTTCGGGTCTGGGCTTGTCCATTGTAAAAGAAATGGTGCTCGCGCTAAACGGCAGCATTGTGGTGGAAAGCGAGGAAAACAAAGGCGCCAAATTCATTGTCCAGCTCCCGCTCCAGGAACAAGAACAGGACTAGCATTCAGGCCGGGGCATTTCGCCGTGGGGCGGGAATCAGGAATGGCGCATGGACGCGAGCTTGTTCCGCTCGTCCTGCAATTCGCGCGAAAGCTTGGTTTGCTTGTCCATGGCGCGGTGTTTATACTCCTCGAATTCGTTGGTGAGGGCACTCACAGCCAGGTTTCGCTCGCTCAGCGACTTGCTTTGGAGCTGCATGCGACCAAAAATAACGGCCACGAAGGCGATCAGTCCGCCCAGCAAACAGGCCATCACGGTCAGGAACACGCCTTTCGTGAAGCTGATGCCCAGCACGGTGATGTGGGTGCTGGCGTAAAGAATGTCGGTCATGGACTTTTCCTTGGCTTTCAAGGCATCCTCGGTTTTGGCGAGTTGGCCTTTCAGGCCATTGATATTGGCTTGGGCGCCCCGGATCGCGGCATTTTTGGCGTTCAGGGAGTCGTTGATAATTTTCCATACTCCATCCAAAACCGTCTCCTTGATCACTTTATAGTCATTATAGGACTGCGATTTGGTCTTCATCAGTTGGAAGCGATCCCTCAGGGTATAGTTTCCCTGGACGGCTTCGGCGGCTTGCTGTGCGAAGGTTATGGAGGAGGCCAGCAAGCATACCCACAACACCAATGACTTTTTCATAGCTGAGCGTTTATACGTAAGTTAACAATATATCAAAGGTAAGGCAAGCCCTTGGGAAAGGTCTACCATTCCTATATTAATCTCAAAATTATTCGGTTAACGCCCGTTTGCGGGGATTAAAGGCAAAACCCTCTAGGTCTTTTTCTTAAACACGAGATCAGTCTTCTGCACGGCCACCACCCGGTCGTAGAGTTCTCTCAAAAAATGATATTCCTGCGAGGTGAATACCGTCTTATTGATGGCGAACGAGCTGTTTACGGTCAGGGTATGGCCCACATTCTGGACGGTATACGTGTAGCGACCGCCGGCATCCGGCAATACGAGTCCAACCTTGGCCGGGATTTCCGCGATTTCGTACTCTTCGGGGTACTCCAGATTCACGATCATGTTTTCTTCCAAGGGCGCCCCGAAATCTACCGGATACAGCCGCTCCTTTGATTTGAAGGGGTTGTTGACCCACTGATCCAAGAAAAAGGGATTGAACAGGAAATTTTCTGCCGTAGCCGGCACAAACAACTCCGTTTGCATCTCAAATTTTATATTGAGTGGCTTTCTCAGATCGTTCACGTTCTCGATCTTATGCTCCAAGATGGCAATGCCGGGGAATTCCACGCGCAGGTACTCCTTCTCGTCGCCGTCGTCGTCGATAAGGTCGTTCCGTTCGTCGAGTGCACTGTAGCCGAAATGGGTAACCTGCACGGAGCCGGTGAGCTGCCCTTCCTTGCTCAGTTTCAAATTGTAAATGGAAACCTTACGGTCTTTTTCCGAAGGCTTGAGATCGTACCAGGACGATCCCTTTTCGCCCAGCACCCGTCCCTTTCCATTCAGGCATTCTTCCGGAAGCAGACCGAACGGTAGAAGCTCGTCCGTGGCGTCCAACAAATAGATTTTATCTTTTACGGTCAGCCGGGCCACTACATAATTAAATTCTGATGTAACCGGAAATAGCTCGTTGACCAGCCCGTTGTCGCGCGTCGACAAGATCATCGGGTCTGCTGGTAATCCGGCATACTTTAAAGCTGCCACCAGCGACAAATTGATGTCGGCGGTATTTCCGGTTTTGGAATCAAAAGCATTCTTGATCCCAAGATCGCTGTAAATCCCGTAGACGCCATTCCACTGATACCATCCTTTGATAAAGTCGTAGATCTTACGCGCCTTCTCCAGATCGTCGCTTTCGCCGGCAATAGCCTGTTCCACTTGCCGGTCAACGATGCCTTCACCTCGTTTTAACTGAGCGCCGAACTGGGAGTGCTCACGCAATTCCTCCTCCACGTCCTTCCATTCTTTTGAAATCTGATCCCTTTCACCGTCAAAATATTGCATTTCCGAAAGTTCGAAGTACACCGCCGATAAAAAATTCGACCGCGCTGTCATGTACTCCTCTTCCTTAAAAGCGGGCACGTTCTTTATCAAAAAAGTTATCTCCTGGCAATCGGCCCACCGGCCGTGGGGACGATAACCATCTTTTATCACCCTGTTTTTGTTTTCTGTTAGCGGAAGATAGCCACGCAGCGAAATGTTGTATTTATAATTGGCCGGGATCGTAGCGATATAAAGACTTGAAACTTTGGGAATATCCGATTGAAATCTCCACGACCGGAAACGAGATTTAAAGGGTGACTCCAAAACATAGTCAATTTCGATCACGCTTCCCACCTTCACGTTGGGGATGGCAAATTTCCGGTAGTCATAAAACTTATCGTAGTTCGCCGTGAACTTCTCTTTGCTATTCATTTTAGTCTCCGTCATTGTCCCATTTTCGAGGTTGAATGACGAAGCCGTTACGGACCGGATCGACTCCCGGTATATTCCTTCTCCTCTTCGCAGCCGGATGCTGAAATCTCCCTCGTCCAGTCCGCCGGTTTTTAGAATTTTGATCTTGGCGTGATAATGATAAACAAGATAGTTCGGGATGGCATCTTCTATGAAAGCCTTACCTTCTTCGCGCAACACTACCGCTACAGCGGCCGTATCCTTGTCGTACACCTTCATACTCACCTCATGGCTGGTGACCTTACCAAAAGGAAATGCATCAGATTGGGCAGAGGCAAGAAAGGGAGTAGCGACAAAAACTACCGCGAAAATGGTTCGCATGAGAAATACATTAAGGTATGGGCGTTATGCCTTCTTTTTAAACACGAGATCGGTCTTCTGCACGGCCACCACCCGGTCGTAGAGTTCTATCAAATAATGATACTCCAGCGAAGTGAACACCGTCTTGTTGATGGTGAACGAGCTGTTTATGGTCAGGGTATGGCCCACATTCTGGACGGTATACATGTAGCGGCCGCCGGCGTCCGGCAATACCAGTCCAACCTTGGCCGGGATTTCTGCGATTTCATAGGCTTCGGGATACTCCAGGATGACCACCATGGTTTCTTCCAGGGGCGCCCCGAAATCTACCGGGTAAGACCGCTCCAGCGATTTGAAGGGGTTTTTCTTCCATTGATCCATGAAGAAGGGGTTGAACAGGAAATTGTCGGCCGTGGCTTGATCAAACAGCTCGATTTCTGCTTCGAATTTTATGTTCAAGGGTTTTTTGAGATCGTCCAGGTTCTCAATGCGCTGTTGGGCCAGGGTCACGGTCGGATATTGGCCGCTCAAATATTTTTTCTCATCACCTTCATCGACCAGGCTCTTTCGCTCGTCGAAGGCGCTGTAGCCAAAGTGCGTGACCTGCACGGTGCCCGTCAGGAGTCCTTCCGGGCTGAGTTTCAAATTGAAAATGGAAACCTTGCGGTCCTTATCCGAAGGCTTGAGGTCGTACCAGAACGATTGTTTCTCGCCCATCACCCGGCCCTTTCCATTGAGACAATGCTCGGGGAGCAGGCCAAACGACAAGTAGGGATCCGTAGCGTCCAACAGATAAACTTTGTCCTTTATCGCCAGGTAGACCGCCACATAGTCAAATTCGCTGATGACAGGATAGAGTTCGTTCACCAATCCGTTGCTCCGTGTGGAGAGCAGGATGGGATCTGCATGGAGACCCGCATATTTCAACGCGGCCGCGAGCGACAAATTAATGTCGCCCACATTCCCCGTTTTGGCGTCGAAGGCTTTCTTTATGCCCAGGTCACTCCAGAAGCCGTAGACCTTGTTCCAGCGATACCAGCCCTTTATAAAATCGTAGATCTTTCGTGCCTTGGCGAGTTCGTCGGTTTCTCCGGCAATAATTTGTTTCACATTCTGATCAACAATGTCCTCTCCCCTCCGGAGCTGCACACCGAAATCGGCTTCCTTACGCATATCCTCCTCTACGTCCTTCCATTCTTTTGTGAACCTGGTCTTTTGCCCATCGAATTGTTGAAGCTCCGAAAGTTCAAAGTACACGGCGGACAGAAAATTGGTGCGCGCGGTCATGTATTCTTCTTCCTTAAAAGCGGGGACATCTTTCATAAGAAAATCCATCACCAGGCAATCGGCCGATTGGCCTCCCGGTCTAAAGCAATCGCGTTCGATCTTGCTTTTATTTTCTGTCAGTTTAAGATAGCCGCGCAGGGAAATGTTGTATTTGTAATTTCCCGGCATCGTCGCCCGGTAGAAACTGGAAATTTTTGGGATGTCCGACTGAAATTCCCATGTACGAAAATTGAATCTGAAGGGCGACTCCAAGGTGTATTCCACTTCGATCACGCTTCCCACGCGCACATTGGGTACGGCAAATTTCCGGTAGTCGGCAAACTTGTTCGCATTTTCGGTAAACTGGTCTTTGATATTCAGTTTGGTTTCCTTCATTGTTCCGTTCTCAATATTGAAGGAAGAAGCCGCCACGGAGCGCATCGCCTCTTTGCGTATTCCCTCGCCCTTGCTCAACCGGATCACAAAATCGGCCAACTCCTGACCGGCTTTTTTCAAGACCTTGATTTTAATGTGATAATGATAGATGAGATAATTCGGATCGCTGTCTTCAATGTGGGCATCGCCCTCCTCTCGCAGCACCACGGCAACGGCGGAGGTGTCTTTGTCGTAGGTCTTCATGTCCAATTCCCGGTACGTAACTTGGCCGAAAGGAAATGAGTTGGATTGGGCTGTGGCAAGAAAGGATGTGGCAACCAGGACGATCAGGAAAACGGTTCGCATGGGGGAATACATTTAAGGATTGAGCGTTATGCTTTCTTTTTAAAAACGAGGTCGGTCTTTTGCACGGCTACTACGCGGTCGAAGAGTTCTTTCAGGAAAAAATATTCCTTCGAGCTGTACACTGGCCGGTTGATCACGAAGTTGCTGTTCATCATCACGGTGTTGCCGTTGCTTTTCACATCGTAAGTATACCGGCCACCCTCGGTGGGCAACGCAAGCGCCAGCGGTTCGGGTATTTCGGAGAGCTCATAGGCCGCGGGATATTCGAGATTAAAAACAATGACTTGCTCGATCGGCACGCCAAAATCAACAGGATAAAGACGCACAGCAGAACGAAACGGATTGTTCTGCCAATACAGGGTTATAAACGGATTAAAATAAAATTGACCTGCCGTAAGATCGTCCACGCGCTCCAGCTCCAGCTCGAATTTCATGATCAATGGTTTGGTCAGGTCATCTACGTTCGTGAAGCTTTGTTTGATGAGGGTGGCGTTGTGCAGATTGTTCGCCATCTTTTCGGCATAGAATTTTTCTTCACCTGACTGCGCCAGCATTTTCCGATACCGGTAGGCGCTATAGCCAAAATGGGTGTTCTCCACCGTGCCCACCCATTTGCCTTCCGGGGTAAGTTTCAGGCTGATCATGCTGACCTGTCTATCCTTTTCGGCCGGTTTGGTGTCGTACCAATACGATTCCTTTCCGGTCATTACCCGGCCCTTCCCGTTGAGGCACCGGTCGGGTATCAATCCAAACGACAACAAATCGTCGGTGGCATCCAGCAGGTATACTTTGTCGCCCACGTTGAGTTTGGCGATCACATAGTTGAAATCCGAAAGCACGGGATACACGGAGGTGACCAGACCATTTTCGCGAGTGGATAAGATCATGGGGTCTGCCGAGAGGCCTGCATACTGCAAGGCGGCCACAAGCGACAGGTTGATGTCTGCGGCATCACCCGTCTTCGCCTCAAATGCTTTTTTGATCCCGTCCTGGCTGGTGAAGTTATTCTTCTCATTCCAGCGATACCAGCCCTTTATAAAATCATAGATCTTTTGCGCCTTGGTTAAATCGTCGGTCGCACCGGCAATACACTGATCCACTTCCCGGTCGAGTACGCCTTTTCCTCTTTTTATCTGAACACCGAAGCCGTTGTCCAATCGCAGTTCGTCATCCACATCCTTCCATTCCTTTGTGAACTTGTCTTTGCGTCCATCGAATTGTAACAGCTCGGCCAACTCAAAATTGAGACAGGAAACATAATTGGATTTGGCGGTCATGTATTCTTCCTCGACAAACGCCGGAATATCGGCCATACCGAATTTTGTGAGTATGCAATCTGCCAGGCGGCCGCCTCCCGGGGAATACCAATTCCGCTTGAGTTCGCTTTCATTTTTTGACAATTTCAGAAAACCACGAAGCGAAGTATGGTATTTATAGTTTGCGGGAATCAGCGCCCAATATTCGCTGGCGATTTTCGGGATCTCCGATTGGAAAGGCCACGACCGAAAGTTGAATTTGAAAGGCGACTCGATCTTGTAGTCCACCTCGATCACACTGCCGACGCGCACATCCAGCAACGCAAATTTCCGGGCATCGTGCGTCGGGTCGATTTCTTCGTTGATCTGCGATCGTTGCGGAAGCTTGATCTCGCGTATCGATCCATTCTCGAGGTTGAAGGTGGAGGCTTTCGCGCTTCGCATGGCCTCCTTGCCCGTGCTGTTTTTATATAAGTAGATGACAAAATTGGCGTAGTCCAATCCTTCTTTTTTCAGGATCTTTATTTTGGCATGATACCGGAACACGAGGTTATGCGCATTCTCGTTGTCCATGTAAGCTTCACCGAATTCGTCTAACACCACCGCAGCAGCGGCTGTATCTTTTTCATAGACCTTCATGTCCAGGTCAGCATGTGTGACCTTGCCGAAAGGAAATCCATGATCTTCATACTGGGCGCTGGCAAGAGAATGAATAGCGACAAGAGCTATCACAAAAACGGTTCGCATGGGGAGAGTAAAATTACGGCATCAAATGTAGGCAAAAATCGCCGTATCCAGAAATCATCCGCACGACGGCGCCATCGCCACAACACTTCCTCGCGTCGCTTGGTTCCCTTTTAAGGTGTCAATACATAATTTTATCCCGGCAACTTAAACCACCGCACAGCCTTGTCGTGGAAGAACTTGTT
>CBIHQM010000324.1:0-8037 GCA_966211885.1 uncultured Chryseolinea sp. | reverse complement strand
GGTCAACCTGGACGGTCTGAGCAACATCGAAATCATCGAAAAGCTCCAGGCCTATTTCTGCCTCCACCCCCTTTTGGTGGACGACGTGCTGGCCGACCAGCGCCCCAAAGCTGAGGAATACGACGACTACCTGTTCTTTACCCTGAAGATGCTCTACAGGATCGAAGGTACCTCCATCGACTACGAGCAGATCAGCTTTGTGCTGGGCAGCAACTTCCTCGTGTCCTTCCAGGAAAAAGAAGGCGACCTTTTCGAAGGCTTTCGCGAACGGATCCGGCTGGACCTGGGCAAAGTGAGAAAGAAACACGCCGACTACCTGCTCTACCGCCTCATCGACATCATCGTCGACAACTACTACAACGTGCTCGACCGCGTGGGCGACATCATCGACGAGATCGAAGAGACCGTCTACGAAAATCCCACCAACGAAACCTTCTACAAGATCCAATCCCTCAAAAAAGAATTGATCTACCTCCGCAAAGCGCTCTACCCCCTGCGCGACGCGTTGAGCAAGATCGTGAAAGGCGAATCGGAATACGTGAAAGAAGAGAACATCCGCTATTTCAGCGACGTGTATGACCACGTGTCCCACATCATCGATTCCATGGACACCTTCAAGGACCTTACCTCCAGCCTCATGGATATTCACATCAACGCCATGAACACCAAGATGAACGAGGTCATGAAAGTGCTCACGGTGATCTCCACCATCTTCATGCCCTTGACCTTTATCGTGGGTGTGTACGGGATGAACTTTAAGTTTATGCCGGAGCTGGACTGGAAGTATGGCTACTATGTCGTGTGGGGCATCATGGGGCTGATCTTCATTTCCATGATGATCTACTTCCGCAAAAAGAAATGGTTTTAATCCACGGGGCTTTCGCCTTCCCAGGTGGCTTCCACCAACTCGGGCAGGGTCTTGTTCAGTTTGAGGATCTTGAATTTATAGCCCATCAGCACAAACGTGTCGCCTTCTTTTAGCGACGGCTTGTGAAAGGTTAGCAAACCCGACAGGGTCTCGTATTCTTCGGATTCGGGGAACGGCTCATCCACAAATTTATTGATATCATGCAGCGACGACTGGGCTACGATCTGGTAAACGCCCTTGTCTTGCGGGATCACGATCTGTGCTTCGTGGTCGTGTTCGTCCTGGATCTCGCCCACCAATTCTTCAATGATATCTTCCAACGTGACAATGCCGATGGTGCCGCCAAACTCACTCACCACGATCGCCATCTGTGTCTTGCGCCGCTGGAATTCGCGCAGCAGCACGTCGATGGGTTTGGCTTCCGGAATGAAATGGGCCGGACGCATCACATCCTTCAGCCCTTTGCTACCTTTTTGCACATACACGGCAATGATGTCTTTGGCATGCACGATGCCGATGATCTCGTCCAGTGAATTTTCATAGACGGGATACCGCGAATAGCCTTCTTTCAACACGTGGTCCATCGCTTCCTGAATGGTCAGGCTGGCGTGCAGGCCGGTGATCTTCACGCGGGGCACCATCACCTGGCGAACCACACGGTCGTCGAAGTCGAACACGTTCTGGATCAGTTCGCGTTCGTTGGGTTCGATGGCGCCGCCTTCTTCGCTTTCGGCGATAATGAGTTTCAATTCATCTTCAGAGTGTATCTCCTGTTCGGTGACCGGCTTTACGCCAACCACTTTCAGGATAACGTTGGCCATGCTGTTCAACAACCAAATGAAGGGGCGGAACACATAATAGAAAATGCGCAAGGGAACCGATACCCTCAGCGTGGTGGAAGTGGAATAACGAATGGCGAGCGTCTTGGGGGCCAGTTCTCCAAACACGATGTGCAGGATCGTTAGCATGGCAAATGCCAGGCCTACTCCAATGCGGTGGGCCAGCACCTCGTTGAGTGACAGTCCCAGCCCCGACATGGCATCCAGAACGATGCGCGATGTCACACCCTCCCCCACCCAACCCAAGCCGAGACTGGCCAGGGTGATACCCAACTGCGTAGCCGCCAGGTAGCCATCCAGGTTGTTGATGATGTTTTGCGCGGCCCGATTGGACAAGTTGCCTTTTTCAAGCGCGATCTGCGAGGAGCGCACCTTCACGATGGCGAATTCGGCCGCCACGAAGAAACCATTCAATAAAACGAGGAGTAAGGTTACAATAACATCAAAGGCCATACAGGGATTGAGAATTGCAAAGGTAGTAAGAAACTGAAGGTTGTATTGCGATATTTTTTATGGGAGGGGTCAGAAAATAGAAAGACCCCCGCGGATACCCGCAGGGGTCTTTTTTATTTTCTGGGGGTGATTATAGTTTCGCCTCCAGGGTAGTGATCTTTTCCTGGGCTTCGGCTTTACCAAGCGACAAGGCTTTCTTATAAAGCTCAATCGCTTCTCTGTAAGTATCTTTTTTCTTGCGGGGAGCCAGTTTGGTGCGGGCAGCAGCTTCTTCCACGGCCTGTCCACGGGCGTAGTAGGCGTCGGCTTCCGTCATTTTGCTTTGGATCATGATCTCCTGCACACGGGCTTCGATGAGGGCAAGCTCTTGTGTTTTGGTTTCGATCTGGGTCTGTTTGTCGGTGAGCTCGGCTTCCTGCATCCCTACCGTGGTGATGAGGTTCGCGTTCTCGTTGCGATATTTATCCACCTGCTCTTGCAAGCCGGCGATTTCCTGTGTTTTGGCTTCCAGGTCGGCCTTCAGTTTCTTGATGGTCTTGGAGAAGGCGTTGGCGTTGGACTTGGAGGTCTTCAACGATTTTTCGAGGTCGTCGATCTTCTTTTGGGTGTCGCGCACATAACCATTGATGTCCTTCATGCGGGTCTTGTAGTCATCGTAGGTTGTTCCTTCGACCATGTTCACCCTCAGTAGTTGACGGCTGGCGTCGATAGAATCCATCATGGCGCCGACTTCGGTCAACGTTTGCGCCATCTTTTGACTGGTTTCCAGTTCAATTTTCAGGGAATCTACCTGCGATTGCAGTTGTTCCTTTTCTTTGGCTCCACAGCCAGCAAGAAGGGCAGCTACAGGTATAATAAAAGCGAGCTTTCTAGTCATAAAGGATTGGTTTTGGGGTTATTGAACAAAAATACCATTGATTTCGATGCTAAAAGAGGCGGTCTGGCAAATTATTTTTTTTAACGGTTAAGGTGCGGATTGAGCCGTTAACCCACCCCGGCGGGCGAGAACAAGGCCAACATTATCTTGTTTTACTTTTGGTATTATTTAAAGGAAGTTAAATTTGCGACGTTAAGAACGATACTTAGAGCCATTTCATGCCCCCACTAAATAACCACGCGTATGCGTATTGCTGACCCGGGCAAACCCCATATCCTTACCGGGGAAAGTTCCTTAAGCCTGGCGCTGGCACCCGGCTTTTCGCTCATCGTGTTTCTGATCCGAACCCTTCTCGTGCTCCCCATACCTTACGCTTCTTCAACGCAATTCGAAAAGCGACTAAGCTCCGCTTTCCATTTTAAGCAACGCAACTCTTACTACATGACAACCCCCTCGGAAGGCGGGGTATAAAAGCATGGCCATATCAAACGAAAAATATCAGACCCCACTGTCGTTCGGGGGTGTCCTCGTTTCGCTGGGAATCATTTACGGTGACATCGGCACCTCGCCGCTGTACGTTTTCAAAGCCATCGTCGGCACACAGGTGATCAACGAGGATCTGATCCTCGGCGGCCTCTCCTGCGTGGTGTGGACACTGACCCTCATCACCACCCTCAAATACGTCTACCTCGCCCTCAACGCCGATAACAAAGGTGAAGGTGGAATTTTCGCACTCTATGCTTTGGTGCGCCGCTACAAAGCACAGTGGGTGATCTTTCCCGCCGTGATCGGCTGCTGCACGCTCATCGCCGACGGGTTTATCACACCGGCCATCAGCGTGTCGTCGGCCATCGAAGGGTTGCGCATTTTGAATCCATCCATTCCCACCGTCACCATTGTGATCACCATCATGGTGGCGTTGTTCATCTTTCAGCAATTCGGCACCAGCGTGGTGGGCAAAACGTTTGGACCGATCATGCTGGTGTGGTTCGTGGTCATTGCCGCCGTGGGCATTCATGAATTCTACGATCATCCCTATATCTTCAAAGCGTTAAACCCGGTCTACGCCTTCAACCTCATCACCAAATATCCGGGTGGCTTCTGGTTGCTCGGCGCGGTGTTCCTGTGTACCACGGGAGCGGAAGCGTTGTACTCCGACCTGGGCCACTGTGGCAAAGAAAACATCCGTTTTGGATGGGGCTTTATCAAAGTATCGCTGCTTTGCAATTATTTCGGACAGGGCGCATGGCTATTGGAACACCAAGGCCTCCCCCTGGGTGACCAGATCCCTTTCTACGCCATCATTCCCGAGCCGTTCCTCATCTTTGGTATCATCATCGCCACCATGGCGGCCATCATCGCCAGCCAGGCATTGATCTCCGGCACGTTCACGCTGGTGAACGAAGCCATGAAACTGAAACTGTGGCCCAGCACGCGCGTGCGCTACCCCAGCAAACTGAAGGGACAAATTTATGTGCCGGCCATCAACTGGATTCTGCTGGCGGGTTGCATTGCCGTGGTGCTCATCTTCCAGGAATCGTCGGCCATGGAAGGCGCCTATGGATTGGCCATCACCGTCAACATGTTGATGACCACGTCGCTGCTCGTGTTCTATTTCATGACCGCCAAAAAATCGACGTTCCGCTCGGGCGCGCTGGCGTTCCTGTTCTTCTCGGTGGAGGGCATGTTGCTCATCTCCAACCACAACAAAATCCAGCACGGCGGCTGGTTCACATTCTCCATTGCGTTCCTGTTTTTTATCATGATGTACATTCTCCTTCACGCCCGCGGCCTGCGCGACCGGCATACGGAGTTTGTGGATTTGAAACACTATGTGGGCATGATCCAGGATCTGCAAGCCGATGTTTCGGTGCCCAAGGAGTCGACCAACCTGGTGTACCTTGCCATGGCCGACAGCAAGCGCTATATCGACTCGAATATTATTTACTCCATCTTCAAGAAACGCCCCAAGCGGGCGGATGTGTTTTGGTTCCTGCACGTGGAGACCGTCGACAGTCCGTTCAGCAGCAAATATGTGGTGGATACCATCATTCCGAAGAAGTGTTTCTTTGTGCGTATCAAGCTGGGATTCAAGACCGACCACCGGGTGAATCTTTTGTTCAACAAGATCATTCACGAGATGGCCGACTCGGGAGAGATCGATCTCACCAGTCCGTATCCGTCGCTGCATAAGTATAGCATGATGTCGGACTTTAAGTTTATCATCTTGCATTCGTGGGCGTCGTCGGATAGTGAGATCTCGAGCTTTGACCGGGTGATCATCCAGGGGTACCGTTTGTTGAAGGAGCATAGTCTTTCGACAGAGGAGCTTTATGGTATAGAGGCGGCTAACTTAGAGGTGGAGAAGGTGCCGATCCAGGTGGGACCTATGGCGAAGGTGAAGATCAAGCGAGAGCGGACAGACGTCTAAATTCATTTTAATCCGCCCACCTTCGCTGAAGCTACGGCGGGCAAGCAAAGTCAACACAAAGGCTTTGCTTGCCCGCCGTAGCTTTAGCGAAGGTGGGCGCTCTTTGCATTCCCGGGGTTTTACTTCGATCTTCATTGACCATAACCTCTCATGCCATGAAAACTCCCGACTATTATCTTCCGGTCATGCCCTATCTTGTCATTGACAACGCTACGGCTTTTATCGATTACATCAAGAACGTGTTTGGTGCCCAGGAGAAATACCTTCACAAGCATGACGACGGAAGTGTGATGCACGCTGAGTTCAGCATTGGCAAAGCGGTGATCATGTTCACGGATTCGAAAAAAGAGTACAAAGCCTTTCCGGGTGGTATGTTCCTGGTGACACCCGATGTCGACGCGCTGTATGCCAAAGGCCTGGCGCATGGCGGGACCTCTTCGCAGGAACCGGGCGATCGCGATTATGGTCGCAGCGCTGGTTTCAAGGACCCTTTTGGCAATCAATGGTGGCTTTGCAAGACGCAATAAAGAATTATCCGATTGCGGACACATTCGTTCGGTTATGGCCGGATATTTAATCAAAATCGCATTTTAAGCCTCTAAAAGCCGCTCTTGCCGACTGGCATTGATATTGGGTACAACGTTTCCAATCTATCTCATCGCTATGCTCAAAAATTATATCACGATCGCGCTGCGCAACATCAGCCGGAATAAAGCTTACTCGGCCATCAACATTTTCGGGTTGTCGCTGGGTGTGGCTTGTTGTTTATTGCTGGCATTCTATATCCAGGACGAATTCAGTGTCGACAAGCACCTGGCCGACAGCGACAACCTCTATCGCATTGTCACCCATTTCGACAGCGAGATGGTCATCGACGAAAGCGGCACGGCTTCACCTCCCATCGCCATGACGGCGAACGACGAAATTCCGGAAGTAGTGTCAGCCGCGCGGTTGGTCAGTCCTCCCGGTGTGGGCGAAAGCCTGATCAAATACGAAGACAATATCTTCTACGAAGCCGGAGGCTACCTGGCCGACTCGACGCTGTTCGACGTGCTGACCTACACACTTACGGAAGGCAATCCGAAAAAAGCGTTGGTGGACGCCAACAGCGTGGTGATCTCCCAAACGATGGCGAAAAAATTATTTGGGAACAGCGAAGCCCTGAACAAGATCATTAGTATCAGCCAGGGAGGTCCGGCCGTCGATTTCAGGGTCACCGGCGTCTTCATGGACAACCACAAAAGTCATGTGATGCCACACTTCTTCACCTCCATGACCAGCACCGGTTGGGCGGAATACATGCGCTCGGATGATGCGCAAGGCGAATGGGCAGGGCAGAATTTTGTGCCTTCCTATCTCAAACTCTCCCCCGGTCACAATTTGAAGACCGTCGAAAAGAAATTGAATGAAATGCTGCAGCGTCACGGCGCTGAAGACATGAAAGCACTGGGTATCCCAAAGACGCTTTCGCTCGAGCTGGTGAAGGACATTTACTTGTATTCGGAGGTACACCAAAGCCCGCGCATCGTCTATATCTATATCATCGCCTCGATCGCGGTGTTCATCCTGTTGATCGCCTGTATCAATTTCATGAATCTCTCCACCGCTAAAGCTACCAAACGCGCGGGCGAGATCGGGTTGCGTAAAGCGATGGGTGCGGTTCGCAGTTCGCTGATCGGACAGATCCTGGGCGAGGCCATGATCATCGTGCTCATCTCCATTTTGATCAGCCTGGTGATGGTGCAGCTCTCCCTTCCGCTCTTCAATGTCCTGACGGGAAAAGATATCTCCTTCAACTCCGGCAACGCCGCCTATACGATCGGCGCGTTGGCGGCGCTTACGGTCGTCACCGGTCTGTTGGCCGGCAGTTATCCCGCGTTCTATCTCTCCTCATTCCAACCGGCACAGGTGTTGAAAGGAAAGGCCGTCGTGAGCGGAGGCTCCGGGCTCTTGCGTCAATCGCTGGTCGTGTTCCAGTTCATGATCGCCATCGCGTTGGTTTGTGGCATGCTCATTATTGGAAGTCAGCTGCGGTATATTGAAAACAAAAATCTGGGTTTCAATTCCGACGCGCTCATCGTGCTGCCGATGCGCAGTGGCAACGCGCTGAAAAATGCCAAGGCCTTGCAACTTGAATTGCAGCGCGTGGCGCATGTGAAAAAAGTTTCTTCGGCCGCCTATGTACCGGGCTCGCAAGTCTGGAGCGATTTCTCGCTGTATGCCCAGGGCGGCAACATGGACAATGCGGTCGATCACCTGAACATCCACGTGGGCCCGGGCTTCACGGAAATCCTCGACCTGAAAATTCTCGCCGGCCGCACCTTCTCGGAAGATACGGCACAGGAAAAAGAAGGCAACCTGGTGATCAACCGCACCGGCGCCAAAACCCTGGGCTTCGAACCCGAAAAGGCGGTAGGCCAGGAGTTGTACACCGAGTGGCAGGGAGTTAAATACACGTTCCATGTTATTGGAGTGATCGAAGATTACCACCAGAGCACGCTGAAGGAAAAAATCAGACCGATGCTTTTTCAACTGTTTGAGACCCGGAGTCCTGACTATGTACTGCTGA
>CBIHQM010000323.1:0-8044 GCA_966211885.1 uncultured Chryseolinea sp. | reverse complement strand
CATCAAAGGGAACAAAGACTACTGTGCTCACATTTTCTGGACGCCTGGTGTGCCGCTGCCCCTTCGCCTGATCATTTTGCCGGTTGAAATTGTAGGCATCTTTACAAAACCCATTTCGCTGACCATCCGTCTTTTTGTGGCCATCACCGCCGGACACATCGTGTTGCTGAGCTTGATCTGCCTCGCGTTCATTTTCAAGAGCGTGTGGGTTGGCGCGGGATCGACCGTGATGGTATTGTTTATTAGTTTGATTGAATTGCTGGTTGCCGGTATACAAGCTTATGTGTTCACGTTGTTCTCTTCGTTGTACATCGGCATGTCCACCGCAGAACACGAACATCATTAAGATTTAAATAAAGATTTCCCCGGAGTCGGGGTTTGTTTCACTTAACTATTTTACAATTATGCTATTAGCTCTTTTATTGGACATCAGCTATGCGATCATGGGTGCAGGTATCGGTGCTGGTCTGGCTGCAATTGGCGCCGGAATTGGTATCGGCCGCATTGGTGGTTCGGCCATGGAAGGTATGGCACGTCAGCCGGAAGCTTCTGGAAAGATCCAGGGCGCCATGCTGATCATCGCCGCCCTTATTGAAGTGGCTGCCCTCTTTGCGCTCGTAATTTGCTTGCTGATCTCTCAGCGCGCAGCGTAAAAAAATCAGGAACCTGTCTTAGGCACTTGGCCGGGCAGGTTTCTCTTTGTTGAAACTACACCAGATATTTTCTATAAAATATGGAACTTCTAACCCCCGGCACTGGCCTCATCATTTGGCAACTTATCATTTTCGTGCTGTTGTTTTTACTGTTGTCGAAACTGGCATGGAAACCCATTCTGTCATCGCTGAAAGAACGAGAGAAATCCATCCAGGATGCTCTTGACACAGCCGAGAACACACGTGCCGAGATCGCCAAGCTCAAAGCCGACAATGCTAACCTGCTGAGGGAAGCCCGCGACGAACGCGACAAAATGTTGCGCGACGCCCGCGAAGCCGGCAACCGTTTGAAAGAGGAAGCGCAGATCGCAGCCAAAAAATCGGCCGACAAGATCATCGAAGATGCCCGCGCGGCCATCAACATCGAAAAGCAAGCGGCGATGAAAGACATCCGGATCCAGGTTTCCAATTTTTCGTTGGAGATCGCCGAAAAACTGTTGAAGAAAAACCTTTCTGACGATTCGTCGCAAAAGGCGTTGGTGGATACCTATCTCAAAGATCTAAAGATCAACTAAAGGCATGGCAGACTCAAGAGCAGCGTCACGCTACGTAAAGTCCCTGCTGGGCCTGGCCGTGGAGAAGAATGCACTGGAAGCTGTGCACAACGACATGCAGTTGCTGTCGAAGATTTGTAATGAGAACCGGGCATTCGAACTGATGCTCACCAATCCCATTATCAAGCACGACAAGAAAAGAGATATCCTGGAGAAGTTGTTCACCGGCAAAATGAATGCCCTCACACTTTCCATCCTCGACATCCTTACCCGCAAGAACCGTGAACCGCTGTTGCCCGCGATAGCCCGTGAATTTCACACGGCCTACAACGTCTACAAAGGCATCGGCAAAGCCAGCATCACCACGGCCATTCCGCTGGACGCCAGGTTGCGCGGAGAGTTTGAGACCATGGTGAAACAGCTGACGGAGAAGAAACAAGTCGAACTCACCGAGAAAGTAGACAAGGACATGATCGGCGGCTTCGTGCTCAACGTGGGCGACCGTCAGATCGACGCTTCCATCAAGAACAAGTTGAAAGCGCTGAAAGTGAATTTTAGTTATAACCCCTACATAAAAGAATTTTAATCTCTAAAGAATCATGGCAGAGATCAGACCAGAAGAAGTATCAGCAATATTGCGCGAGCAACTTTCCCAATCCCGCACCGAAGCCGAACTCGAAGAAGTGGGCACCGTTCTCACGGTGGGCGATGGTGTGGCTCGTATCTACGGCCTCACACAGGCACAAGCCGGCGAGTTGCTGGAGTTTGAGACCGGCCTGAAAGCGCTGGTGCTTAACCTCGAAGAAGACAACGTCGGCGCCGTGTTGCTGGGTGAATCCAAAGGCATCAAGGAAGGCGACACCGTGAAACGCACTGGCAAGATTGCTTCCGTGAACGTAGGCGACGGCATGCTGGGCCGCGTAGTGGATACACTCGGTCAGCCCATCGACGGCAAAGGCCCGTTGAGCGGCAAGCTGTATGAAATGCCGCTGGAGCGTAAAGCTCCCGGGGTTATCTTCCGTCAGCCCGTGAACGAGCCGCTGCAAACCGGTATCAAGGCGATCGATTCCATGATCCCTGTAGGTCGTGGTCAACGCGAGCTCATCATCGGCGACCGCCAAACGGGTAAGACCGCTGTGGCGCTCGATACGATCGTGAACCAAAAAGAGTTTTACGAAAAGGGTCAACCTGTATTTTGTATCTACGTGGCCATCGGACAGAAGGCTTCTACCGTAGCCTCCGTAGCTTCGGCTTTGGAGAAAGCAGGTGCTCTTCCTTATACCGTGATTGTATCTGCATCGGCTGCCGATCCCGCACCTATGCAGTTCTTCGCTCCCTTCACCGGTGCAGCCATCGGCGAATTCTTCCGCGACACTGGCCGCCCCGCGCTGGTGATCTACGATGACTTGTCGAAACAAGCTGTTGCCTACCGCGAAGTGTCCCTCTTGTTGAGAAGACCTCCCGGACGTGAAGCATACCCTGGCGACGTGTTCTACCTCCACTCCCGTTTACTGGAGCGTGCGGCAAAGATCATCAACAACGACGCCATCGCACAAAGCATGAATGACCTGCCTGCTTCCATCAAAGGATTGGTGAAAGGCGGCGGATCGCTGACGGCGCTTCCCATCATTGAAACACAAGCCGGCGACGTGTCTGCTTATATTCCTACCAACGTGATCTCCATCACCGATGGTCAGATCTTCCTGGAAACAAACCTTTTCAACTCCGGTATCCGTCCGGCGATCAACGTAGGTATTTCGGTATCGCGCGTGGGTGGTTCGGCACAGATCAAGTCGATGAAGAAAGTAGCCGGTACGTTGAAGTTGGATCAAGCTCAATTCCGCGAACTCGAAGCTTTTGCGAAATTCGGTTCCGACCTGGATGCGGCTACGAAACTGACGATCGAACGCGGTCGCAGAAACACAGAGATCCTGAAGCAAGATCAATACGCACCTGTGCCAGTTGAAGAGCAAGTGGCCATCATCACGGCTTCGACCCGTGGTTTTATGGACCAGGTTCCGGTTACTAAAGTGAAGCAGTTTGAGAAAGAATTCCTCGACCTGCTCCGTGCCCAGAACCGCGGTTTGCTGGACAACCTGCGTGCCGGCAAATTTGAAGATGCCGATGTGGCCATCATCAAGAAAACGGCTCAGGACCTTGCATCCAAATACGCTGCTTAATCCGTAGACACTGATCACCAGGTATGCCTAATTTAAAAGAAGTTAAGAACCGGATCACGTCGGTGATGAGCACGCAGCAGATCACCAAAGCCATGAAGATGGTGGCGGCGGCCAAGCTGCGCAAATCACAGGACCGGATCACCCAAATGCGTCCCTACGCCCAAAAGCTGAACGCTATCCTGAGAAATCTCTCCGAGGCCCAACTTTCTGGCGACAGCGACAACTGGTACAGCCAGGTGCGCGAAGAAAAACGCATTCTCATCGTGGCGGTTAGCTCCGACCGTGGTCTTTGCGGATCGTTCAACACCACCGTGATGAAAGGCGTGACCCGCTTGATCCAGGAAAAATACGAAGCACAATCGCGCCAGGGCAACGTGGTTATTTTGCCTATCGGTAAGAAATCGGCCGAGTATTTTGGCAAGCGCAAATATGAGCTTGTGGACCAATACACCGGTCTGTTTTCTTCCCTCACGTTCGCGCACGCTTCCGAAGCAGGCGAGTACATCATGAAGGTTTTTCGCGAAGGCAAATTCGATAAGGTAGAGTTGGTCTACAACGAATTCAAGAACGTGGCTACACAGATCCTGCGCACAGAGCAACTGTTGCCGGTGGTGTCGCCCGAGCCCCAGGCCGGTGCTACCTCCAGCCAGATCGACTACATCTACCAGCCCAGCCAGCAGGAGATCGTAGAAGCCCTGATCCCCAACTCACTGAAAGTACAGATCTTCAAAGCCCTGCTCGACTCCAACGCTGCCGAAAACGGCGCGCGGATGACGGCCATGGACAAAGCCACAGAAAACGCGGGCGAGCTTTTGAAGGAATTGAAATTGAGCTACAACCGCTCACGCCAGGCGGCCATCACCAAAGAGATCCTCGAGATCGTGGGTGGCGCGGAAGCGTTGAAGTCGGCATAAGAATTATAGTTTTAAGGTATACATTTGAAGTCTCTCCGGTTGCGGAGAGACTTTTTTTATGACCGGATTTACACGGGTATATCGTTACGTTAATCTGCTGAGCCTCGACATCGTGGTGGGGGCGGTGGTGAGCGCTCTTTTTTTTGCCCGGGTGTTGGACGTGGCTGTCCGCCCGGTTGGGCTCTTAGCGCTGGGGTTGACGGTGTGGGTTATCTATACGGCTGATCATTTGAGGGATGCCTATACCATTGGCAAAAGCGCCTCCACGTTGAGGCACCGGTTTCATCAGGAGCATTTTAGGGCGTTGTTGATCGCGGCCATTGCTGGGGTGCTCGTGAACGTGGTGATTGTGTTCTTTATACGAAAACAGGTTTTTGTCTGGGGCACGGTGCTGGCGATCGGCGTGGGCATCTACCTGATCGTGCAGCGATATCTTAAGTTTTTAAAGGAGATTTGTATCGCCTGCCTGTATACCTGTGGTGTGCTGCTACCCTCCATTACCGTCACCGGCGATAGACTTACGACCGGGCACTACCTGCTCATCGTTCAATTTATGATGGTGGCCTGGCTAAACCTGCTCATCTTTTCCTGGTTCGACCGCGAAGACGACAAACAGGATCGGCAGCCTTCTTTTGTTACGATGTTGGGAGAGCCGATCACGCGGGCCAGCATCTGGTGTCTGATCGGTAGCATTTTCCTGGTGACCGGGTTTTCTTTATATCGCACCGAAATGAAACCGGCTGTCCTCGTCGTTGCCGCCATGGGCGTGGTGTTGGCAATGATCTTTGTCTTTCGAAAGAACTTTGCTCGACAGGATTAATATCGCTTATTGGGCGATGCCGAATTTCTTCTTCCCTTGTTCTATTTGGCATGGAGCAGCAATCTTTAAAGGGTTTCGATCTCCTGGCGCCTGTCTACGACCGGTTTGCCAGCCTGGTGTACGGGTCGGCCATACGCGAAGCGCAGTTGGTTTTTCTAAAGACCATACCATCGACCGCCCAGGTTTTGATTCTTGGTGGCGGCACGGGATGGCTATTGACCGAACTTTTGGAAACGCATCCCCAATGTAATGTGTGGTACATCGAAGCCTCGGCGAAGATGCTTGAACAGGCGCGACAGAAGCTTTCGGAACAACAGAAAGCCCGTGTGAAATTTATCCACGGTACAGAAGATTCTATTCCACACGAAATACAATTTCATGCGGTGATTACTGCTTTTTTCTTGGATTTGTTTTCGCCCGCTTCATTGAGCCGTGTGATCGAAAAAGTAGATGCCTCGCTTGCAACGGAAAGTGTCTGGCTGGTATCTGATTTTATTGCCCGTAAAGTCTGGTGGCAACGGCTACTGCTAAAAACGATGTACACATTTTTTCGCTGGTGCTGTGGCATCGAGGCGAAGCAACTTCCGCCGTGGGAGCAGTGCATGACGGCGCAAGGGTGGCAAGTAAGGGAGGAGCAGCTATTTTTTCGTGGCTTTATAAAGAGCGTCAGATATTCCCGGCAAGGAAAATTATAAATTGAAATGAGAGGGAAGGCCTATAAGAAAATTGTTGGTCTTCACTGAAGCATCATCGCATCCTTTCCTAATTGCTGCACCAGTTCGGCTTTTTCTTCCATCAGTTTGATGATCCGGCGCAGATAGTCGATCTCCTTACGGGAGAGCTCCAGTTGCTTTTGGAAATCAGAGGTTTCGGTTTTGAGTTGTTTGATCGCCTCGCCTTCTTCCTGGACGGGAGATGATACATAGTATTGGAAAAAATTATGGTCTAGCACCTGCGATATTTTCAACAGCAGGCCCGTGTCGACATGACGTTTTTTGAAGATGCGGTAAACATTTTGCCGAACGGTTCCCAACTCGTCGGCAAAATCGGTAAGCTTCATGTGACGGTTGTCGAAGACTTCCTTGATCTTTTCGCCAATTTCTATGGTTGCCATGGGGATTGGATTTTGTACTTCTAAGTTACGTAAATTTTGCGGTTACGGTTTGGCCCTTTTCAGGGGTGGTTTTGTAACCAATTATTTTACAGTGTCGCCTTTAAGCAGTAAACTTACGTATGCAAAGCCATGACAATAGGTTTTGCCCCACCTCTCACCGCTTCAGAAAGCATGGTAAAAGCTTTTTATAAGGACGAATACGCCACCATTGAGCTGGACGAATCGATTCCCTGCATCAAGCTCACCTTGAACGGGGTGCCCCGCTACAGCGAGCACTACAACTTTGTGCAGATGAAGCGCCTGGAGCTGATGCGCCAGGAGATCCGCAACTACCCCAAACTCCACATGCTCACCGACAGCCGTACTGCCGGTCCCGTGCTGGACGAGGACGTGGCCTATTTCAGAGGGCACGTGATGCCGGAAATGGAAAAGGCCGGTGTCCGCTACCTGGCCATTGTCATGCCCAGCAGCAAATTCACCCAGCTCACGATCCGGGAAATGATCGGGGAGGTGACCATCATGAAGGTGCAATTCTTCGATTCCATCCGCGATGCCCGGCACTGGCTTCGGAAGATGACGCTGTTATAATCCAGGTTACATTTAGTCGCGAACAAAGAGCCATTTTATGCCTTTGTAGAGCCCCACAAAAGGATAGCCCAGAAGGCCGATCTTGTGCTTTTTTTCCAGGTGTATGGTTACGGTGGAAAAAGCCGCCAGATGGTCAAAACGGGCCAGCTTGCCCTTGAGTAAATCGATCTCTCCGTTGAGCCGTTCCAGCTCCTTCTCAACTTTCACAGCCGCTTCGACGTTTTCAGCTTTCTCCAGCAACTGCAAATAACGTTGCCTGGCTTTCTCGGCGTTGTCGAGCCGGATGGTGTAGTCTGTGTAATCATCGGTCACGTCCTGGCCGGAAAGAGAGCGGGCTTTCACTTTGCCCATGGCAGACAGGTCCTGTAGAACATTGCTAAGCTGCGCGGCAGGCACCCGTATGGTTGACAGCTCGTCGCCAACGGTCATCACATAGCCCTCGTATTTCTTTGTAAGCAGGGGAAGCTTTTTGTTAAGGCTGTCGGGCTCCTTTAACAGTAGCGTTATGGAGGCGTTGTAAATCACTACGCGGTTTTTGTCGGCCGCAGCCTCGACTGTTGACTGTGACCGGCGTACACTCGAATACTGGGAGGTGTCCGCGGTATACGTTCCACAGGAAGTAAGGCACAGCACGAGGGTAGCAAGGAGAAGTACGTTTTTCATGGGATAGATTGTTTTTGGCAATCCCATAAAAACAAAAATCAAACCAAGCCGAAAGCTATTTCGCTGCCGGGTTCTTTTTACCCGCGAGGAGTTTTGTTAATGTGTCGTCGAGTCTTTTCAAACGGGTCTCTTCTTTTTTAGCGGAGGCGATCCAAACCGCGTATTCCTTGCGGTTGGTGTATGATAACGTCTCAAAGAATTTCCGGGCAGCGGCATTCTTTTTCAACAGTGCTTGCAGGTCATCGGGTATTTCCAGTACTCTTTCTTCCGTGTCTTTTTCGAGGGTGACATCGATTTTATCTCCAGCCTTTTTGCCGATCGCTTCGCGGATGTCTTTCCGGACAATGATGACATGCCCACCTGTTCCCATCGGCGCCAGAATGCCACGATAGGGGTGGCCGTCGAAGGTGGCCTTCACTTTCACCTGGCCGCGGGTGCCATATTCTTTCTCCACATCGAAGGGTACGGTGACGAAAGCACCGTCAATTCCATCGGAAGGTTTTTCCATAACGGCACGGAAGCTATGCTTTCCACTGGACTTCGGTTGGCGATTCATCA
>CBIHQM010000322.1:0-8066 GCA_966211885.1 uncultured Chryseolinea sp. | reverse complement strand
GGTGTTGTCGCGAAACTTGTCGCGATAGGTAAGCGCCTTCAGGATCGTATCCTGAACGAGATCCAAAGACTCGTCCCGATCGTGTGTGAAGCGGCGTGTGAAGGTTTGAAGGGTGCTGCGCAATCCCGCTATCTCGTGGGTGAATTCAAGGGTTTTCATTTGAATAGTGTTTAAGTAAAGGTGAACTAAGTTTAAACAAACGGACCCAGTGCAAAGAATTGACCAATAATTCTGTTTAATATTAATATAGCGATATTAAACAAAATTTCCCGGTCAAATGGAATTTTCCCCTTTTACAAAAGCTGAAAAAGAGGGGTGATCAACCGGGATCAATCGGTGGGGAGGAAGTATTACAGAAACAGCCGAAGCTCAGCGGCCGTGGAAAAAGTCTGCACATTGGCGACCTTTTGGCCTTTAAAACGCTGTATTTGGAGGCCGGAGACAAGAATGGGGCACATCGGGATATCCTTTGTCAGGCGCAGTAAGTAGTCCTCCAGCGGCATGTTCAGGACCGAGGTGATACTGCTGAGCAGAATGTCGGGCTGGTGCGCGGAATACACAGAAATGAGGTCCTCATGTGGAACATTTTGCCCAAGATAGTAGGTGCGATACCCGCTTTTCCGGGTAAGGAAATGGTAGAAAAGCAGGCCAAGTTCGTGCATCTCACCCTCGGGCAAAAAAAGCAGGATCTTCCGGGCGGATTTTGGAGGCAACGGAAGTCCGTCAATGGCCACGATGATCTTTTGCCGGATGAGGTTGGAAATGAAGTGCTCGTGGGCCGGCGTGATGTTATGCGTCTGCCACAAAATGCCAATCTTCTCCAGGAACGGATAGATTATTTCTGTCACCGATTTTTCAAAGCCATAGCGCAGGATGAGGTTGTTCAGGATCTTCTCAAACAATTCCTCCTCCATATCGATCATAGCCACCACCAACTGGTCGATGTGCACCATCACGTCGTTGTTCAGTTCGCTAAGCTGTAGCACCTTGCGGTTCATGTCGTCAAGCGACATGTCGGCAATTTTGGAGATCTTGATGCCGTTGTTGTTGAGCAACGAAACATTGATGATCTTTTTCAGATCTTCGTCCGAATAGAAGCGGATGTTGGTGGCCGTTCGGTTGGGGGCAATGATCTTGTGGCGCTTCTCCCAGATGCGGATGGTATGTGCCTTGATTCCTGAAAGCTGTTCGAGTTCTTTTATAGAATATTTACCCATCGTCCAACCTTTACTCCCCTTTAACCGGCCCGTGCGGAAATTGTTTTTTGACAAGCGGGGAAATCATACTTTTATTCTTCATGGCTCCTGATATTATAAAAATAGGAAAAGATTGGTTCACGTCCAGAGGATGGAAAGTGTTTCCTTTCCAGCAAGAAGCGTGGAAGGCCTACCTCAACGGCCAGCACGGCTTGGTGAACGCGCCCACCGGCAGCGGAAAAACCTATTCGCTCATGGTGCCCTGTCTGCTGGAGTTTATCCGCGACCATCCCAACTTTGCCTCCCAAAAGAACAACGGCCTGCAGGTGATCTGGATCACGCCCATCCGGGCTCTATCCAAGGAGATCGAGCTTTCCGGCAAACGCGTCATCGAAGGCCTGGGGTTGCCCTGGAAAGTGGGCGTGCGCTCGGGCGACACGTCGGTGAAAGAGCGTGCAAAACAAAAGGAGAAACCGCCCGAATTGCTCATCACCACACCCGAAAGCCTGCACCTGCTGCTGGCCCAAAAAGGCTATCCCGAATTTTTCAAAAACCTCCGCGCCATCATCGCCGACGAGTGGCACGAACTGATGGGATCCAAACGCGGCGTGCAAGTGGAGCTTGCGCTTTCGCGATTGAAGACCATCTCGCCACACCTCAAAGTATGGGGCATCTCCGCCACCATTGGCAACATGGACCAGGCCCTGGAAGCGTTGCTGGGAAATTACTACCATGAAAAAAATTACACCATTGTCCGCTCCGAACTGGAAAAGAAGGTGGAATTAGTTTCCCTCTTGCCGGAAACACTGGAGAAATTGCCCTGGGCGGGTCACTTGGGCATCCAACTGCTGCAGAAGGTCATCGACATTGTGAAGTCGAGCACGACCACACTCATCTTCACCAACACGCGCTCCTTTGCCGAGATCTGGTACCACCGCATGCTGGACAAAGCGCCGGAACTGTCGGGGCTCATCGCCATGCACCACGGCTCCATCAGCCAGGAGATTCGAAATTGGGTGGAAGAACAACTCCACGAAGGCAAACTAAAAGCCGTGGTGTGCACTTCCAGCCTTGATCTGGGGGTTGACTTCCGGCCCGTGGAAACGGTCATTCAAGTGGGGGGACCAAAAGGCGTAGCCCGGTTTCTCCAACGTGCCGGCCGCAGCGGCCACCAACCCGGCGCCACCAGTCGCATTTACTTTGTGCCCACCCATTCGCTCGAACTCATGGAAGCGGCGGCCATTCGCGAAGCCATCACGCGAAAGATCGTCGAAGACCGGTTGCCCTACATCCGCTCGTTTGATGTGCTCATCCAATACCTCGTGACATTGGCAGTCTCCGACGGATTTCATCCCGACCAGATCTACGCGGAGATCAAAAATACCTTCTGCTATCAATCCGTATCCGAAGACGAATGGCACTGGCTGCTGAATTTTATCACCACCGGTGGTGACTCGCTTCAGGCCTATGACGAAGACCGCAAAGTGATCATCCTGCAGGGATTGTACAAAGTAGACAACCGCATGATCGCCATGCGTCACCGCCTCTCGGTGGGCACCATCGTGGGCGACAGTTCACTGTTCGTGCGTTTTGTCTCGGGCAAATACCTGGGCACCATCGAAGAATATTTTATCTCGCGTCTCAACCCCGGCGATGTCTTTTGGTTTGCCGGCCGGAACCTGGAGCTGGTGCGTATCAAGGAGATGGAGGCGCAGGTGCGCAAGTCGAACAAGAAATCGGGTGCCGTGCCTTCCTGGCAAGGCGGCCGAATGCCACTCTCCTCGCAAATGAGCGAGATGATCCGCGTGAAGCTCGACGAAGTAGTACGGGGTGTGGAGAAGGACGAGGAGTTGATTTTTTTAAGACCACTTTTTCAATTGCAAAAAGATCGCTCCCACCTGCCGGCCAAAGACGAGTTTCTCATCGAATATTTCAAAAGCTCCGAAGGCTATCACGTGCTCATGTACCCGTTCGAAGGACGCTTTGTTCACGAAGGCATCGCCGCACTCATGGCCTACCGCATCGCGCAGATCCAACCGATCACCTTCTCGATCGCTATGAATGACTATGGTTTTGAGTTGCTTTCCGATCAGCCCATTCCCATCGAAGAAGCTGTGGAGACCAACGTGCTTGGAACGGACGATTTGCTGAAGGACATCCAGGCCAGCATCAACTCCACCGAAATGGCCCGGCGCAAGTTCCGCGACATCGCCGCCATATCAGGGCTGGTGTTCAAAGGCTATCCCGGCAAACCGGTGAAGGACCGGCACCTGCAATCTTCGTCACAACTGTTCTTCAACGTCTTCCACGATTACGAAGCCCATAACCTGTTGCTGCAACAGGCATTTGAAGAAGTCATGGATTTTCAGCTGGAGGAAGCAAGGTTGCGCAGGGCGTTAGAGCGCATCGCGCATCAAAAAATTATCATTACCCGCCCCGTCATGCCCACACCCTTTGCCTTCCCCATCATGGTCGATCGCATGCGCGAGAAACTAACCTCCGAAAAACTGGAAGACCGCATCAAGCGTATGGCCCTTCAGTTCGACGCAGACTAGCGGACGAATTCGGTGAACGAATAGAATACGACGATCTAAAAAATAGAGCGGAACACAAGGAACAGGGTGCCCGCCATAATCATCACCACAGGCAACGTAAGGAACCACGCGATGAGAATATTGCGCACCGTATCAGGCTGCAGGTTCTTCACACCCCGATTGGCCACCATGCTACCGGCGATGCCCGATGACAACACGTGCGTGGTGCTCACCGGCAATCCGAAATAAGACGACAAGCCAATGGTGCTGGCCGCCACAAGTTCGGCACTGGCGCCTTGGGCATAGGTGAGATGTTCTTTACCGATCTTTTCTCCCACGGTTTTCACAATCCGTTTCCAACCGATCATCGTGCCAAGCCCCAGCGAAAGCGAGATCATGAGCAGCACCCAGGTAGGAGAGTAGTCGGTGGCCTTGCGGACACTTTTAAGTTCGTCTTTCAATGATTTCTTCTCGGCCTCGCTGAGCTTCACATCTTCTTTTTTCGAGAGGGATGTGAGTTCGCGATCCATGATCATGATGTCTTTTCTTACCTGGAAACGTTCGGTTTTCGGTATATCATGAATGTCGCTGAGCGTGGCAAAGCGCTGTTGCAGCCGGGCATTGATCTGTTTAGCCTCGAATAAATTATGACGATCGGAGAGAGACAAGTGAGAAGAGTCGATACTGGAAATGACCTGTTCGATCTTGGTAAGCGACCCCGGCAACCGGGTAGGAGAAAAGGATTCATCCAAGGCAAAGTATGCGGGCACCACGCCAATGAGAATGAGCATGATCAGACCCACGCCTTTCTGACCGTCGTTGGAGCCATGAAAAAAGCTGACGAGCGAACACGTGAGCACCAAGATGCTCCGGATCCAAAGCGGCGGCGGTTGATTTTTCTTGGGCTCCTTAAACAGACTGTCGCCATACGAAGTCTTTTTTGTAAACGTTCGGATCAGGTACATCAAAATGATGGTCATCGAAAAACCGAACAAAGGAGAGATCAATAAGGAAATCCCGATCTCCTGTGCTTTTCCCCAATTCACCGCATCGCCGGAAGCTTCGGGCAAAAGAGAATAGGCCAATCCGACCCCGAGAATGGAACCGATCAGCGTATGCGAACTGGAGCATGGAATGCCAAAGTACCAGGTAAGTAAGTTCCAGAAAATGGCGGTGATCAACAAGGCCATAACCATCGACAAGCTATGGGCGATATTTTGATCGACCAGCGTCTCGACAGGCAACAGGTTAATGATGCCCACGGCCACGGCAATACCGCCCCAAAAGACACCAATAAAATTGCAGAAACCCGACCAGATCACGGCCACCCAGGGTTTTAGTGAATTGGTATAGATTACCGTAGCAACGGCATTGGCCGTATCATGAAAACCATTGACAAATTCGAAGGAGCAGGCAGCAATAAGGCAAATAATAAGCAGAGCTGAGTACGCGAAGTCTAATTCGAACATAAACCTTTTATTCCGTGTGCAATCTAGGGTGAATTCCTGTCCACAATGTTACCCGAATGTTAACTTTTTTTTCTGAAAACCTCTTAAATACTCGCATTTGGCTGGTTTTCAGAAGATTGGGAAAGCTTATGGGGATTAATTTTTGATTTACTAGATTGACCCGGTCATGGAAATGGAGATTTTCGGAGAGCGCCTTAGATTATACCCCCAAAAGGCAGTTTTTTGGCCCGGAAAGGAGATACTTTTCATTGCCGATCTGCACGTGGGCAAAATCAATCATTTTCGCCGGTCGGGCATACCCCTGCCGGTAAAGGCCAACGACCGTAACATCGAACTGCTAATGGACCTCATCCAGGCCACCCACCCCAAGCGGGTCATTTGCCTGGGCGATCTTTTTCATAGCCATTATAATCCCGAATGGGAAGTATTTGGTGAAGTGGTGAAACATTTCAGCCACATCTCTTTCGAATTGGTCATGGGCAACCACGACATCATGAGCGAGATCCAATATAGCCGCAAAGGCATCCTGCTCCACGACGAGCTCCGCATCGACCCCTTCATTTTTACACACCATCCGATGGAAGAAGTGGAGGAAGGAGCCTACAACCTTGCCGGCCATATCCATCCCGGGGTCAGCCTGAGAGGCAAAGGCAGACAATCGCTGACGCTGCCATGTTTTTATTTCGGATCTTGCGCCGGTCTGTTGCCCGCCTTCGGGATGTTTACGGGCCTGGCACGCATCCATCCGAAGAAGGACGACAAAGTGTTTATTATTTTGGAAGATAAAATAATGAAGGTAAATCCATCCTGAAGACCTTACCCTGAACTGAACCTATGCCGCATAAAAAACTGAATTCCTCAAAATCGCTTCGATCGTCAGCCAAAACGGTTTGGTTCCTGGCATTCTTGTTTGCCGGCGGCCATGCCTGGTCACAAGACACGACAAGGCTCTCGCTCCTTTTTGCCGGCGATGTTATGGGGCATGACTCTCAGATTGCCGCGGCCTATGATGCCACGAAAAAGACATACGATTATACGGCCTGCTTCCAGTACATAAAGCCATACATCGAATCGGCCGACCTGGCCATCGCCAACCTGGAGGTCACCCTGGGGGGCGCGCCATACAGCGGCTATCCGCAATTCAGCTCACCCGACCAACTCGCGGTCACCCTCAAAGACGTCGGCTTTGACGCCTTGGTAACGGCCAATAACCATTGCGTGGACCGGGGTAAAAAGGGAATCGAGCGCACCGTGGCGATGCTCGACAGTTTCAACATCCCCCACACCGGCACGTTCTATGACACCGTTTCGCGTCTCAACGACTCGCCCCTCATCCTGGAAAAGAATGGCTTCACCCTGGCGCTTCTCAACTACACCTACGGCACCAACGGCATCACCGTCCCGAAAGGCAAGATTGTTAACCTGCTCGATACAGCCATCATTCGCCAGGACCTTCTAAAAGCCCAGTCGCTGCACCCCGACGCTATCATCGTCTTCACCCATTGGGGAATTGAATATCAAAACCTACCCTCGAAAATACAGAAAGACCTCACCGACTTTTGCTTTGCCCATGGCGCCCGCCTGGTCATCGGCGCGCATCCCCACGTGCTTCAGCCGATGGAATGGCGAAAGGAAAAGAATCAATTCGTAGCGTATTCATTGGGCAATTTTGTCTCCGGCCAACGGAAGCGCTACACGGACGGTGGCGCCATGGCCTACCTGGAGCTCTCCAAGATCACCTACAAGCCGGACAGTGCCATCACCACCATCGACAGTGCCGCCTACGGCCTCCAATGGGTGTACCGCTCAGCCGAGGCTCACAAAAATTATTACATCATCCCCGTACAACCCGGCGACAAAGCGGCGCTTGAGATTGTGAAGACCCAAACCGCGCGCGATGCTTACCGCATCTTCGTGGAGGACTCGCGCCAGCTTTATAAAAAACATAACAAGGAAGTGCCCGAAAGAACCGGAGTCCCACCAACGCCGTCGCCTGCAGAGATCACCACGGAGCAACACTGAGAAGCACGACGGACGATTTCCGGGTTTTTATTTTCCGCGCTTGTAAAACCGGTCGGCCAGGATCGCAATGGGCAGCCCGATGCACACCATAAGGATTCCCATTTGCAAAGCGGCCTTGGCCACATCAAAGGGACCTATCTTGATGAGCGTGAGCGGAACCACGATCTTGTTCATACAGACCCACACAAATGCCCCGTACAAAATGCCCGACACATATTTGTTCTTTGCCAGAAAAGATAAATAAGGAAACGCGAGAAAATACAACACCGTCCACCCATAAGCGATGGTGTAGTGAAAGAGCAAGCCCACCAGGGCCATTCCCGCACCACCCGCATACGCGTCCTTTCCAAACACCGCCGAAGCGATGTAGTGAAGCACGACCACCGGATTTCCACCGGTGACGATATAGAAATTAATAAACGCCGAAAGAATATCCAACGTCCCGGCCAGCAAGCCGGCAAGTAAAATGGCCTTCGCAATCCCATCCGAAAGGCGAGCATTTGCTACATTTTCCATAAAATAAAATGATTTTGAACCGTCACGAAGGTATCACAAAACCAACAATCACGCGATGACGCAGATCGTGTGAATTTTACACATACTCCCCAAAAGAAGCCCCCAACCCCCCTAAATTCTAACTCCTGACGCCAGAACGCCGCTCTTCAATTCTGACTCCGAAATTCTGGCTTCTGGCTCCTGAATTCTGGCTCCTGAGCCTATCCATACCGTTGCAACCCAATGTTCGCCACGTCACCAAGTAAGGAGCGTGTAACATTTTCTGCCTTCCCGATCAAAAAAATATTCAGAAAAAATCAAACTGCAATCTCGTTGCAGTCTGTGCCCTC
>CBIHQM010000321.1:0-8074 GCA_966211885.1 uncultured Chryseolinea sp. | reverse complement strand
GAGGCAACCGTGTAACTTTTTCCCCATAGTCCGGTAACCCACTGTATTGAACCAACCCTCGTCATGCTAAAAAACTACCTCACCTCCGTCTTCCGCTACGTCTCCAAAAACAAAGCCTTCACGCTCATCAACGTCTCCGGCCTGGCCATAGGCATGGTGGCATGCATGCTCATCGTCCAGTTCGTCATCCACGAGTTCAGCTACGACACGTTTCTGGATCATAAAGATCAAATCTTCCGCGTACAACTCGACCGCTACAACAAAGGAGAAATATCCACCCGGTGGGCGTCCGGTTGCGCAGGCATTGGGCCGGATTTAAAAGCAGAGTTCCCCGAGGTAAAGTACTATACCCGCATGCGGTGGGGCAATGCCATGCTCTCACACGGCGATGTGTTCTTCAAAGAAGACAACGTGAAGTTCGCCACCGAGGACTTTTTTAAAATTTTCTCCATCAAAATGCTCCAAGGCGACCGCGAGACGGCCCTGAAGGAACCCTATAAAATGGTCATGTCCCAATCTTTGGCCAGGAAGTATTTTGGCGACGAAAACCCGATGGGCAAAATGATCCGCAACAACGGCAAGACCGACTACGAGATCACCGGCATCTTCGAAGACCTCCCCGCCAATTCGCACATGGCCATCGACGGCCTGTTCTCCTTCGCCACCTACCAGGCCATGAACAACAACGACCCCATGAGCACCTGGATGTGGGACGGGTTCACGACCTACATCATGCTGGACGAGAAAGCGGACCCCAAAACATTCGAGTCAAAGTTGCCCGCCCTGGTGGAGAAGAAGGTGGGCAAGGAGCTGAAAGACGGCAACGAGGGCATGGTCTTCCATTTGCAGCCTGTGTCCTCCATTCACCTCGATTCGGATTTCATCGGCGAGTTCAAGGCGAATGGCAACCGGCAATCGGTCTATTTCCTTTCGGTGGTGGCCATCCTCATTTTGTTCATCGCGTGGATCAACTACATCAACCTGTCTACCGCCAAGGCCATCGAGCGGGCGCGTGAGGTGGGGGTGCGCAAGGTGATGGGGAGTTTCCGTTCGCAGCTGGTCCAGCAGTTCATGCTGGAAGCGTTGGTGCTCAACGCGGCGGCCGTGGGCATTGCTGTGGCCTTTGTGTTGTTGCTCACGCCCTGGTTCAGCGAACTGACAGGGCGACCGCTGGGCTATACGCTGTTCCAACAAACTGAATTCTGGTTTGGGATGGGCGGCCTCATCGTGATGGGGGCATTGCTCTCGGGATTGTACCCGGCCTTTGTGTTGTCGTCCTACAAGCCTGTAGAAGTATTGAAAGGAAGGTTTAAGAATACGAGTCGTGGCGTCTACTTCCGCAAGGGTATGGTGATCACGCAGTTTGTAGCTTCCATCACGCTCATTGTCGGCACGTTCACGGTCTATCGGCAGCTGCGCTACATGCAAGAACAGAAACTGGGCGTGAACATCGACCAGACGCTGGTGGTGAACTCACCCAGTGTGACGGACTCTACCTATCAGCAAAAGTTTCAGGTATTCAAGCAGGCGCTTTTGCAATATCCCGAGGTTTCCTTTGTCACCGCATCGACGTCGGTGCCCGGGTCACGACCGGGATGGAACGCGGGGGGTATCCGCCGGTTGAGCCAGCGCGAAGATGAAGCCAACCAATATCGCGTCATCATGATGGACCACGATTTCATCAAGGCCTATGGATTGGAGATCGTGAGTGGCCGGCCTTTTTCGGGCGACGTCGTGAACGAGAACGAGTCGGTGATCCTCAACGAATCGGCCGTGCGCCTCATGGGCTTTAGCAAACCGGAGGAAGCCTTGAATGATCACATCTTTTTTTGGGGCGACACTTTTAAGATCGTGGGCGTGTTGAAGGACTACCACCAGGAATCGCTCAAGAAGGCATTCGATCCATTGGTCTTTCGCTATGATAAATCGCCCGGCGGATCCTACTCCATCAAGTTCAATGCCACCAACGTGAAAGCCTCGATGGCGAACTTCGAAGAACAGTGGAAGGCCGTGTTCCCCGGCAACCCGTTCATCAGTTTCTTCCTCGACGATCATTATAATCAGCAATATAAATCCGACCAGCAATTCGGTCGCATCTTCGGCATCTTCTCCTCGCTGGCCATCTTCATCGCCTGCCTCGGCCTGTTCGGTCTCTCGTCGCTCACCGCCATCCAACGCACCAAAGAGATCGGCGTGCGCAAAGTCTTGGGCGCCTCCATCTCCGGCATCCTGGCCCTGATGAGCCGCGACTATCTATGGCTCATGGCCATCGCCATCACCCTGGCCGTCCCGTTGGCCTGGTGGACGATGCATACCTGGCTCTTGAACTTTGCCCAACGCATCGACCTCAGCTGGTGGATCTTCGCCATCCCCAGCGCCACCGTGGTGCTGATCGCGCTATTGACCGTGAGCATCCACACGCTGAAAGCCGCCCGAACGAATCCGGTGAAATCGCTGAGGTATGAATAGGGGCATAAAAAAAGACGCAGGTCGATTGACGGTGCGTCTTTATCTGAAAGGGTGATTTCAGGAGCCAGAATCCAGGAGCCAGGAGCCAGAAGCTTGTGCTCGGCATTCCTAGCAGTCAGTATTCAGTAGCCAGAGTTTTTGTTCCTTGACTTCAGGAGGCAGAATCCTGGTGCAGGGAGTTTGTTCTCGGCATTCAGGCAACAGTATTCAATAGCCAGAGTTTTTTATTCTCGGACTTTGTAGCTAGAACCTTTTTCATGGACTTCAGGAGTCAGAATCGAGAACTCAGTATCAAGTGAGCCTATGAGTCGTTTACTGCTCTGTTGGGAATATTTTTTACTACCGTGACGCCCAACGCTCAACTAACTCCTAACTCCTGAATTTAACATTTCGCAATTCTATCTCCCGACTCCCGTTCTTCCTGTAAATATCGGTACCGAACGCCGAGAAATAATTTGGCTACTGAATACTGGCTACTAGAATACCGAGCCTAAGCTTCTGGCTCCTGAATGCCGAGCCCCAAGCCCGCTACTTTCCTTCCATCTTCGTAAGCCCCTTCGACGATTCCAATTTCGCTTCCGGAGTATACCTCACTTCAATCTTATCACTTCCCTTTCCTTTCGTATACTGATACCAGATCGGCTTCGCAGAGGTACGATTGCCATCGGTGACCATGGTATAGGAAACCGTCCAGGAACCTTCGTCGGGAATTTTGCCGAAGTCTTTTTCGAACGCCAAGCGTACGGAAACGGGCACTTCATCGACCTGAATCTTTTCCATCTTTTTCACTTGCGCCATCACCGATACACCAAGGGCGGCGGCGAAGATGAGGGTGAGCATTAATTTTTTCATCGTCTGATTGTTTTGGTTTAACCGTAAGTATATACGGCTGTTGTGAAAAGAAGGGTACGTAATTATGTAACGTAACGCGGTGGATTTTTTTGGAGATGTTTTCACTGGATATAATGCGATAGACTAGGGTGGGTGGTTCTATTTTGTATTTTTAGGCGTTGCACAACAAAATCAATTACATGAACGGAAAATGGAAACTAATGCCCATCCTAGGTCTGCTGGCCTGCACCGCAAACACCAAACCGGCGGCCCCGGCATCGCTGCCCATAGAAGGTACGTGGCAACTGCTCTCGTCGGCCTACATCAAGAAGGATACCACGATTCGCAACGACGCCCCGGGTACGCGCATGATCAAGATCCTCAACGGGTCGCACTTTGCGTTCCTGTTGCACGAGGTGCGCACACCGGGCGATACCCTCGCGCCCCGTTCGTTTTCGGCCGGGGGTGGATCGTATACGCTGGTGAACGACCATTACACCGAACATCTGGAATATTGCAGCGCCCGCGACTATGAAGGCAAGGATTTCGAATTCACCGTGGCGCTCCATGGCGACACGCTCATTCAATCCGGCGTAGAGAAGTTGAAGGAGTTCGTCATCGGCGAGGATGACCTGCCATTGGTGGAGAAGTATGTCCGGGTTAACCCTTAGATGGTTTTGGAGCGGCAACTTTAGAAGCCTTCGGGGCTTTGGGTGCTTTCCCGGTAACGGCGGCGGCGATCTTACTCTCTTTATTATCGGTATCATCACCCAGCAACATGCCCCAGGGTTTGAGACTTTCCACGCGATCGAAGATCACTTTGAGCACGGCAATGCCGGGGATGGCCAGGAACATACCGCTGATGCCGCAGAGCGCCCCGCCAATGATCACACCCACAATGGTGACAAGCGCATTGATGCGCACGCGGTTTCCCACGATCAGGGGCATCATAAAGTTATTGTCGATAAACTGAACGATAGCCAGAATAACCGCCACCCAAACAACGTCGCTGAGATTCTCGGAAGTGATCAGGGTGATGAGCATACAAAACACATTGGCCACCAGCATGCCGATGTAGGGGACCAGGTTCAGCAAGGCCCCGACCAACGCCAGGAAGATCGGATACTTTATGCCCAGGATCAGAAAGCCCACCGAGTTCAACGCAAACACCAGCGTCATGTCCATGAGCAGGCCGAGAATGTAATGCTGACCGATCGTGCGCGATTCGTGCAAGATATCGACGACATTTTCTTCTTTGGTAGACTCAAATACCGACACGATGAACCGCTTGATCAGGTCCTTGTAGAACAATAACAGAAACGTATACACCGGCAAGAACACCACATAAGAGAGCGCCTCGGTAATACTCACCACGGTTTGGCCGACAATACCCGCACCCGAGTCCTTCATATTCTCCGCCGTGTCTTTGAGATACTGATTTTGTTTGCCCGTGCTGATGTGGAAGGTGGTGTTGATCCAACCCTGCAGGGAGTGGATGAGTGAATTCAACCGCGTCTTGATGGCGTCGCTGTCTTCCAGGAAGTTGGCCACCTGCGTGGAGAGCAGGTAGATGACGCCCGCGATGAGCGCCAGCGATATAAAGATCGCCAGGATGATGGCCGGGACTTTGGGAAAGCGTATGCGTTGCAAAAAGTTGGTGACCGGCAACAGCAATGTTGCCAGCAGGATGGCAAAGAAAAGCGGCACCAGGATGCCTTGACCGATATAGAGGGCCGCGCCCAGCAAGGCCAGGCTGATCAGGTTGAGGCTAAGCTTTTTATAGAAGGGTTCGGTTTGTGAAGTCATCGGGTCAAGTTAAAGAAAAGGCAGCATTTTTTGGGCGAGCCTGTGTGTTTTTAAGCTGGGTGTCATGGGGGCGGTCACACAAAAAAAATGTTTTCGTGAGGGCGATGAGATAAACAACACAATGAAACGAATGTTACCTTTCGCGCTGGTGATCTTGCGTATTTGTTTATCCGTATGAAATTCAACGCCCTTTGCTCCGATATCGATGGCACATTGCTCGACAGCCATCGTGCTCTCTCGCTCCGTACGATCGCGGCCATCCACCGGCTGCCGGCTTCCGTGCCCGTCATCCTGGCTTCGTCGCGTATGCCCGCGGCCATGCGTCATTTGCAGGCCGAGTTGGGCAGGCCGCATGAGCCCCTCATTTGTTTCAACGGCGGCTATGTGCTGTGGGAGCGCCATGGGGCGGAGACTCCGGAAGTGTGGACATCGATCCACATTCCGCTACCCATTTGTCAGCAGATCGTGACCCTGGCCAAAAGCACGCCGCTTCACGTCAGTCTTTTCGAGAGCGATCGCTGGTATGCGGCGGAAGAAGACTCCTGGACCCAGCGCGAGGCCGGCATCACCAAGGTGCACCCTACCTTCAGAGCGCTGGATGGTGTCTTGAAGGATTGGAGTGATCAGAGGCACGGGGCCCACAAGATCATGTGTATGGGACCCGAAGCCGATATCGAGACGATGTACCACACCCTCACCGAAACGTTTCCCGACGATCTGCACGTCTACCGCTCCAAGTCCACCTACCTGGAGTTGGCCCCCAAATCCATTTCAAAAGCCACGGGCCTGGCACAGGTCATGGCCAAGCTCAACATCGACATGCAAACCGTCATCGCCTTTGGCGACAACTACAACGACGTGGAGATGTTGGAGGCAGTAGGGTGGGGAGTGGCCGTGGCCAATGCGCGCGACGAAGTGAAGGCCGTGGCCCGCGAGATCGCCCCGCATCATAAAGCCGACGGCGTGGCCATCATGGTGGAGAAATATTTTTAGCGGAAAAGCACTACGGTGGGGCGCGAATTCCTCACCGGTCCATCGCGGTTAAATGTTATACCTGGATAAATCCATCATTTTCGCCCGATTTTGGTGGAGACAACGCGTTCAAAAGTTGGCCTGATTTTTTGGTGTTTATGGATCAATACAATTTTGATCTTTTATGAAACTCAAAAACATAAATGCCTTTGCATTCTTTTTTTTCCTGCTGGTCACCGTCACCAGCTGTCAAGTCATTGGCGACATCTTTGGGGCGGGCGTGTACACCGGCATCTTCATTGTCATCTTTATTATTGTCATCATCTTCATTCTTCTCTCCAAAGTATTCCGGAAACCCTAGGGTCAGGATTTTGCCGAAAGGTCGAGCTCATAGCGCTGCTCGATAACGGGTTTGCCAAACGCATTGGTGGGTGTCTCTTGGGTGAGCTTGAAGCCAAAGCGGTGATACAATGCGGCTGCGGCCAACAGGCCACGCGTTGTCATGAGATAGCATGAGGTATAGCCTTTTTCTTTCAGGAATTCCATAAACAATTCCATGAGCAGTTTCCCCAGACCGATGCCACGGTAGTTGGGGTGGATCACAAAATAACGCAATTGGGCCGCCGTTCCCCGGTCGACCAACAAGAGAAAGCCGATGATGCGTCCTTCGTGCTCACAGACCCAGGCGCGTTCGCGTTCGGGGTTATAGTGCTGGTAGAATTCATAGAGTCCCTGCGCCACGTAGGTCTCGAAAAGAATGCCGAAACCATGTTCGCGGCCATAAAAATGTCCATGCATATAAATGACATAGCCGATGTCGCCGGCCTTCAATTCGGTGCGGATCGTGATTTGTTCGAGCGTAACTTTCGTGGGCATCCTACAAGTTATAAAAACCTCCGAATCTTTCTTTTTTCAGCGTTTTTATATTTTTCAAGGTCTTGAAAAAAAAATTTGAGGGGTCGTGGGGGTAAGTCGCGGGGCGGTTGTCTAAGCTGCATATGAAACAAATGAACCTTATGAAAACCCCAATCAGATCACTTGCATTTGCTTTCCTGGTCGCGCTGAGCATCACAGCATTTGGACAGGACAACGAGACCACAACCGACCCCAATAACGAGATCCAAACCGTGTTCAAGACCAGTGGAAAAGCCACCGGGGGCTATGGCGCCCTCACCAACAAATTCACCACCATCGGTGGCGACTTTGCAAACCTGGCCGGCGTCTATGGCGGATGGTATGTGAACCACAAATTTCTGCTCGGTCTTAGTGCCGCAGCGGCGACCAACAACATTCCGGTGCCCAATAAATACAGCGTCGATCCCCTGCGCAACATGAGCTATGAATATGGCCAGTTTGGGTTGATCACGGAATATGTGCTGGGCTCCAACAAACCCGTGCACCTGGCCTTCAACCTCTTCTCCGGCGCCGGCTTCACCGTGCAATATGAGCGCCAGAACTGGGAACACAACAACGATTTCGATCACCACGACAACCACGACGAAAACTGGTTCTTCGTAGCCGAACCCGGTGTGCAGGTAGAAGTGAATCTGTTTAAATGGATGCGCTTTAGCCCGGGTGTATCATATCGCGCCGCCTTTGGCAGTGATGCGGTGGGTTTGAGGGATAGTGACCTTAGCAATATCTCTTACAATGCTACGTTGAAATTTGGAAAATTTTGAGAGTAAGGAGCCGGGAGCCAGAATCCAGGAGCCAGAATTTAGTAGCCCGTATTCAGTAGTCAGGAAATTGACAATCTGTAGTTAGAGATCAGAGATCGATAAATGACAATCGTTTCTTTGGGTGAGAAGTTGATGCGATAGTTTAGTCGAGTTTTTTATAAACCAACCCATACCGTTAGCGCAGGATGCACGTTTAAATTTCTGGCAAAGGAGAGGCTGTCTCGTGAGAGCGGCCTTTCTTTTATTTAAGCGAAGTGGTTGGCACGCGCAGTGAATTTGCAAACAACATGTTGATTGTGGATCGGAGGGAGGGCATA
>CBIHQM010000320.1:0-8099 GCA_966211885.1 uncultured Chryseolinea sp. | reverse complement strand
CCTGGTCGGCAAAATAGTCACCAAAGTGGATGTTGAATGTTTTGGCGGCGTGATGGCGTTCGATCTCCAGTGTATAGTATTGATCCGGATTGGTAACGAAAAAGAAATCCTCCGGAACGACCACCCGTCGCTTGCCCGTGGTCACCACGCTTTCGCCGGACAGGTTCAAAAAAAGCGAAAGCGGTCCCCGGATATTGTCGCGACAGGTTTCCGTGGCCGAAACCTGGAGGACGACATTGGGCCATCCTTCCTGCGGGAGTTCACGACCGCCCCAACCCTGCCGGTCGGCAAAGTTTTTTTCGGCCTGTACTTTCAGCCAAGCCAGATCCGGGAACTGGTAGAGGACCATATCTGGGGGAAACGAGCGTAAAAGAGAAAAGTTATTACATTCCCATTTTGGAAACAATATGCCTTTTGTGGGACTTTGTTTCTCTTTGAATTGCATGGGTAACACGTGAAAAACCGCTAAAACAGCTCATTTTGGCCTTTTTATGGAGTCTCCCGAAATGAAGAGGGTTTGGAATGATTTTTCATTATATGTCAGGAAACAACAGAAAACTAACAAACACCATGACCAGCTTTTTTGAACATCAGCGCTCCAGCTTTAAACGCAACTACCTGAGAAACCTTATCGTGCTTGCTTCGGCCGATGGTTCGCTGGAAGCGGAAGAGAAGGCTCTGATCACCCGCATTGGGCTGCGTCGCGGGTTGAAAGCGTGGCAGATCGAAGAGCTTTTACAGGATACGACCAAACACGACCTGTTCTTGCCCGAATCGGTAGCCAACCGCATGAATATGCTGTTCGACCTCATGGAGTTGGTGTATGCCAACCGCCAGGTGAACGAGAACGAGATCATTTACATCAAAGGTATACTGGTAGCCTTCCAATTGCCCCTCACGGTCATGGACGACCTGACCAAGCTGTTCGAGAACGGCACGCCCACATCCATTCAATGGCGCGACTTTGTTGACGAGATCTGTACGTCGACCGCGCAATCCAAGTAAGCATTACGTTTCCACTTTTGGGTTTTCTATAAAGTCTCCTTTTCCACGGGAGACTTTTTTTGTTTTACTGTTCTTGGTTTCGGATGCGCGGCCGGTTATTCGCAAGTGTTGGAGTCTTTTACTATTTTCGAACCTTTCGCTTTAAAATCAGTGTTGCATTGTGCAACATCACTATAACCTATTTACTAAGTATATGGCAGACGTGCTCGAGATCCCCCAACGCCCCACCCGAAAATTTGTGACCGAAGATTTTAAAGTGACCACGTGGGAAGCTTTGAAACCGCTTTTCGACAACCTGCTGGAACGCAAACTGAATTCGGTTCAGGACCTGAAGAAGTGGTTTTCAGACCGCAGCGAGATCGAATCGGTGCTGGCCGAAGACATGGCCTGGCGCTACATCCGCATGACCTGCTACACCGACAACGAAGAATACCGCAAGAGCTACCAGGATTTTATCGAGAACATCCAGCCCCAAATGGCGCCCGTGGCCGATCAACTGAACAAGCAGGCCGCGGCTTCTCCCTATCTGAACGACCTGGCGGGCAAAGAAGGGTACGACATCATGATCCGCAGTCTGAAAAAGGAAATCGAAATATTTCGCGATGCCAACGTGCCGCTGTATACGGAGATCAACACCGAAACGCAAAAATACGCGCAACTCAACGGCGCCATGACCATCGAAGTGGATGGTAAGGAGTTGACCTTGCAACAGGCGTCGGTCTACCTGATGTCGACCGACCGGGCAAAACGGGAGGAGGTCTATCACAAGATCAGTGCGCGCCGTTTGCAAGACAAGGATGTGCTGAATGATCTTTTCTCCACGCTTATCAAACTTCGTCACCAGGTGGCAGTCAATGCCGATTTCACCAATTTCAGAGACTACATGTTCAAGGCGCTGGGACGGTTCGACTACACGCCGCAGGACTGTTTCGACTTCCATGAAGCCATCCAGCACGAAGTAGTTCCCATCCTCGATAAATTTTCCAAAGAGCGCAAGGAAGCGCTTGGGGTAAGCCAGCTGCGACCCTGGGATAAAGCCGTGGACCCCGAGGGACGCGAAGCCTTGAAGCCCTTCACCAGCGGCAAGGAGCTCACCGACAAGACCATTGAAGTGTTTCACCGTCTCGATCCGTTCCTGGGCCAATGCCTGGCCATCATGAAAGCCATGGGGCATTTGGATCTGGAGTCGAGAAAAGGGAAAGCTCCGGGGGGCTATAACTATCCCCTGGCGGAGATCGGGGTTCCTTTCATTTTCATGAACGCCACGTCGACGTTGCGCGACATGGTGACGATCATGCACGAGGGCGGTCACGCCATTCACAATTTTCTCACCCGCGACCTGGAATTAAACGAATTCAAGTCGACACCTTCCGAAGTAGCCGAGTTGGCGTCGATGTCCATGGAGTTGATCTCGCTGGATCATTGGGATGTGTTCTTCACCGATGAAGCGGAATTGAAACGTGCCAAGCGCGAACACCTTGAAGACATTATTGAAACCCTGCCCTGGGTAGCCACCATCGATCGCTTCCAACATTGGCTGTATACGCATCCACAACACACGCTGGAGCAACGCACGCAGCAGTGGAATGCCATCTTTGATCAGTTCGCCGACACCGTCACGGACTGGTCGTCGTTGCAAGCGGCGAAGGATTATCTCTGGCAGAAACAATTGCACTTATACGAAGTGCCGTTCTATTATATCGAATATGGCATGGCGCAACTGGGGGCCATTGCGGTGTGGCGCAACTTCCGGAAGAATCCGGCGAAGGGGTTGGCGGGATATCAGAATGCGCTGAAGCTCGGCTATATCCGCTCCATTCCGGAGATCTATAAAGCCGCGGGCATCGAATTCAATTTCAGCCGCGCCTACATAAAAGAATTGATGGATTTTGTACGGGAGGAACTGGCGAAGATCTGATCTTTAGCCTCTGCTCTTGTCCAACAGATCACTGAGCTGGTAAGCCTCTTCTTCCGAAAGGTTGAGGATGTTGTCCAGCTCACTTTGTTTTTTATCGAGGGTTCGGAGCAACTCCAGCCCGGCGTCGGTCAGGTTCACATCGAAAGCGCGCTTGTCGGTGGGGCACGCTTTTTTGACGATCACATTTTTGGCGACGAGGCGGTCCAGTAAGCGTGAAACGTCGGAGTTCTTGTCCAGCATGCGGGACTTGATCTCGGTGGCGGAGGTGCTGTTGGGGTGTTGCCCTTTGAGGATGCGCAGGATATTGAATTGCTGCGGCGTGATGTTAAAAGACTTGAATACCTCCTGGTGTTTGCCCTGCATCCAGTTTGTGGTATACACCAGGTTGATGACCGCCTTCTGGTGTGCATTGATGAATTTTTTCTGTTTGATCTCGTCTTCGATTTTCATACCATAAAAAGAACGACCCCTGTCGGAATTGAACAGGGGTCGTTTTTATCATTAGGCTGCTGCTTTGTTCAATTCGATTTTGCAGACGATCTCAACCTGGTCGCCTACTACCATTTCGCCGTTCGCCAGTTTGTTGCTCCACTTCAGGCCGTACTCCAGGCGGTTGATCTTGCCGTTCAGTTTGAAACCGGCTTTCACACCATTACCGGTGTCAACGGTGCCACCATACGTAACGTCGAAGGTCACGGGCTTGGTCACGTCGCGAAGGGTGAGGTTACCTTTCAACAGGTATTTGCCATTTTCTTTCACGAGGGTGCCTTTGAATTTTACTTCAGGGAATTTTTCGGCATTGAAGAAGTCATCCGACTTCAAGTGGCCATCTCTTTTCTCGTTGTTGGTGCTGATGGAAGCCACCTTGGCGGTGAACTCTACATCGGCGCCGTTAAAATCGTCGGATTTGCTTTTCACCGCACCGGTAAAATCCGTGAAGCTTCCATTCACTTCCGATACCACCATGTGGGATACGTTGAATTGGATATTCGTGTGGTTCTTGTCGACGTTCCACATCGTCTGGGCAAACACCCCGGCTGATACGAACAGGAGGGCGAAGAGTGTGTTCATTTTTTTCATAATGTAGTTTCTTGTTTTTTGGTGATATAAAGGTAGAAGAACTTCGATGTACTTGTTTAAACAAGTACTTTTTAATTTGTAACAATCTGATAATCAATAAAAATCATTTCGAAAAGGATCAATTGTAGTGATCATGATAGCAACAACCTAGCCAGGATTTAAGGCCTGTTGTCGCCTATTAGGAGGCAGTTTCCGCAGGTGTTTTCCAGTGCGCCAGGCTTTCGCGGATGATCGTGTTGTGGCCGCTGTCCAGCACTTCGAAGCGATATTGGTTCAGATGCTTTAACAAGCGGTCCATATTTTCGGGGCGTATCACCTTGTCATATTTTCCAACAAATAAAGTCAGGGGAATGTTGTGCGCATTGACTAGCGCGGCAATGGTTTTCAGATTAAAGTGCAGGTGCCGGAAAACAACCCAGGAATAATAGACTTGTTCGCGTTTCTCCCGGGTGTTCATCTGGCGTTCGGCAAACCGGATCAATCCCTTGTCCATCACGCCCAGCGTATAGAGCACCCGCGAGAGGGCCATGAATGTGCCGGGGTGGAGGATCATGCTTTTGAACAGCCATCGGAAAAACAGGGGATAGGTGGCCAGACTATACCAGAAGCTGGTCTTGATGCCGTCGGGTGCCATGAGTACGATGCCCTTTGTTCGTTCGGGGAATGCCTCCAGGGTGGCCAGGGCAAATTTGCCGCCCAGGCTAAAGGCGGCCAAGGTGAAGGTCTTCACCGGCAGGGTCTCAAAAAATGCCTGCATAATTTTTTCCCAATAGCTTTTCAGCAACGGCGATTCGCCTATGCCCCATGTGCTTTGGCCGTGAAAGTAGAGATCAAAAGCATAGAGCGTGTAGCGGGGTGACAGTATTTTATCAAAGGCCTCGAAGGCGGTGTGGTCCTGGCCAAAGCCGTGGAAGAGCAGCAACACCTCCGGCCCTGTTCCGGCGACGGCATAGTGCAGGGTTGTATTTTCGTAGGTGAATAACTTGTGGGTCATGGGGTTTTGTAAAGGTAGGATGTGGCGTTCAAATAAAAGCATTCTTCCGGCCGTGGGTGAAACCAAAAAGTTTATTTTGTAATTTCAAGGTGTGAATACACTTCAGGATCAGTTATTAAATGGAGCGCTTGGGCCGGAGTTTTTAGCAACAATTTTTGAGATCACCTCGGAAGCCATTTGGATCAAGGACATGGAGACCGGCAAGGGAGCCTGGCTGGCGTCGACGGAGAACCGGAGAAAGTACGATATCACCGACAACCTGCCCGACGACTTCTGGATGCACGGCGTTCACCCCGACGATCGCGAGCATGCCGTTTCAGGTTTCCAAAATGCGTTGGCCGATAAGACGGTGACGACCTTCCGGCATTTTTATCGCTACCGCGGCAAGGATGCTTACTACTATATCGATGACAACATGAAATTTCTCCGTCGGCCCAATGGGGAAGCCTACCGGGTGGTGGGGTCGTGGAAAGACATCAGCGATCAGCAAAGAGAGAAAAACATCCTCGAAGAAACCCTGTCCAAGCTGGAAGCCGAGCGGGAGCGTTTCAAGCTTATCTCCGAAATATCCAACGCCGCCATGTGGGATCTCGACATGGGCACCCACACGTTGTCGTGGTACAGCGGCAGCAAGGCGTTGGACGAATTCGGGTTGAAAAAAGTGGACTATTCGCTGGACGACTGGGCCGCATCCATCCACGAGGAAGATCGCGACCGCGTGGTAAAATACTTCAACGACATGTTGCTGTCGAATGCCACGCGCTACATTGACGTGTACCGTGTCCGGAAAAAGGACGGCACCTACGCCTCGATGCTGGACCAGGCCACCATTATCCGCGACGCTTCGGGAAAAGCACAGCGTGCGTTGGGCGGTTGGGTGGACATCTCGCGCGAGCGCCCGCGCGAAAAGGTATTGGAAGAAGCCCTGCAATATCAACGTGGCCTGAACGAAGAGCTGGCCTTGCGTGAGGAAGAACTAACGAGCACAGAAGAAGAGCTTCGCCAGATCAACGAACAGCTTTCCGAAAATGTGAGGATCCTTTCGGAGCGCGAGTTCATCCTCACGCAGTCGCAACGCCTGGCCAGGATTGGCAGTTGGGAATATGACCTGGCAGCGAAGACCATGTTCTGGTCAAACGAGATGTACAGCATCTATGGTGTGGATCACAGCTTCAACGTGAGCGACCTCTCGGAGATCCACCAGTTATTCGACGAGCACAGCGGCCACCTCGTGAAGGAAGCCTTACAGAACATGACGCGCAGCCAAAACCTGCCTTTCGACATCACGGCCCATACCGTGACTCCATTAGGATATAAAAAATGGGTGCGGATCACCGCCTACCCGGTGCAGGAAGGCGACACCTTTGGAAGGATACTGGGGCTTACCTATGACATCACCTATTTTAAGGAAGCCGAAGAACGACTAAAAGCCAGCGAAGAAAAGTTTGCCAAAGCCTTCCGCAACAATCCTGATCTGATGACCATCACCAGAGAAGACGACATGGTGACCATCGACGCCAATGAAAAGTTATTTCAGGTGCTGGGCTATACGCGCCAGGAAGTGATTGGAAAGTCGGCGCTCACCTTTGGCTTTTTTGCGGACAGTGGCGAGCGACAGGCTTACTATTCACAATACTTCACGGAGGGCCGGGCTTCGATTGAGTGTACCTGGCGGCGGAAAGAGGGACGCACCATTCAGATCGCGTTGAGCAGCAGTCGCATCGAGATCGAGGGAAAGAATTTTATCATCTCCGTCATTCAAGACATCTCGCAGCGCAAAGCAGCCGAGGAAAAATTCCAGAAGGCCTTCGACCTGAATCCTGACCTCACCCTCATCTTCCGCGAGCGCGACATGGTGCTGGTGGAGGCCAACAGCAAGTTGGAGGAAGTCTCGCGCTATAAACGCGAGGAAGTGATCGGCCACTCCAGCAACGACTTCAACCTATGGCTGAAGATGGAAGACCGGCAACTTTATTTCGAGCAGCTTTTCAAAGAGGGCGAAGCGTATTACGAGGCCACTTTCATAAAAAAAGACGGCGAGACGTTTTTCGGCACCATAGCCTCCAGCCGGTTCTCGTTGGGCGGTGAGCGACACATCATCACCATTGTGCGCGACATCACAGAAAAGAAAGAAGCGGAGGCGCGGCTCATTTCGAGTGAAGCCAACCTGAATGCCACCATCAACAACAATGAATTTTTTATCTGGTCGCTGAACCGGCAATACCAATTGACCTCCCTGAACCAGCCGTGGAAGAAGTATATGAAAAAAACCTATGGCGTAGACCTGGAGGTGGGGCAGAGCATCCTGAGCTTTTTTGAGAGGGCCTTTCAGCAGGATCAGCTGGAGGAATGGATGGGCTGGTATGAGCGCGTTCTTTCGGGCGAGACGCTGAAAGTGGAGAAGCGTTTTCGCGACCGCGAATTTCAATATTCGCTGAGTCCCATCGTGCGCAACGATTTTATATCGGGCATCACCGTGTTTGCGGAAGACATTACCGAGCGGCGATTAGCCGAGCAAAAGATCCGGCAGAACGAGCTGAACATGAACGCCATCATCAACAACTCCGACATGAGCATCTGGTCGGTGGACAAAGAGTTCCGGTTGATGGCGTTGAATAACAATTTTGTCAACTACATGCGCGAGTGGTATGGGTTGAGCTATGAAGTGGGGCAGCAGATCATTGAAGAGTCGCGCGGCAAGGTGCCTCCGGAGATGTTGGAATATTGGACCTCGCTTTTCAAGCGGGCGCTGGCGGGCGAGATCGTGTTAACGGAAGGAGAGCTGAACAACGCGCACCTGCAATACTCTGTGAACCCGATCATCGAAGGGCACAGTGTGGTGGGCGCCGCCATTTATTCGCGCAACGTTACCGACCGCGTCGTGCGAGAACGCGAGTTGATGGAGGCCAATAAAAAGATCGGCGAACTGAAACTGATGGCGTTGCGGTCGGTGATGAACCCGCATTTTATCTTTAATGCACTCAATTCCATCCAATTTTTTATTGCCAAGAACGACCGCCTGAATGCCATCAACTACCTGTCGACATTTTCGAAACTGATTCGCGGCATTCTCACCAATTCCGTGAAGAATAAGATCAAGCT
>CBIHQM010000319.1:0-8127 GCA_966211885.1 uncultured Chryseolinea sp. | reverse complement strand
AAAGGGCGCCCGACGACCAGAGGAAAACAAATTGGATGGTCATGGATCTCGCTTCAGGAGAAATTGTGGCCAGTCGCCCGGTAAATCCGAACCTGGTGATACCACACTGTATAGGCCCCGATTTTCAGTGCGCCGGGTACAAGTTTTATGACGAGGACCAGAAGAAAGAGATCTTTCAGGTTGTCGATGGCAAGATGAATCCTGTTCAAAAAATCTTGGTGAACGATTTGGGCTCTTCATGGTATGAATTTACACCGGTCCAGCGCACCATTCTTGAAAGGTCCGGGAATCAAATGTTCCGGCTTATTTCGTTGGACGATACTTCTCATTACGCCACTTTTCGAGGCTTCAAAAAACTGGGCTTTGATGGCAATTCCATGATCGTATACGAAACGGCCACCAGGAGTGTGAAGTGGGTGAGCTGCACAACATTCAAAACCGAGCGTGAAATAGGCGTGGATGATCTGGATCCCGTGAAGGCGGTTGTTAGTCCAAGGAAAGATCAGATCCTCTTTTGGGGTGGCCTTACCGTGCAGATCTACGATATTCAAAAAAAAGAACACGTCAAAACGATAAAGCTTCAAGCCCGGTACGCAGAAGGAACCTTGGAGGATTTCTTGTGGTCGCCCAACGGCAAAACTTTTGTGATCTGTTCCAGAAACGGAGTGATAGAATTCCTTGACAGCAGCACAGGATCTTCCAAGGCGATGCTATTTGCAAAACACCTGCAAAGCAATGACTACATTCTCATGGCCAATGATTTGGAATGGACGGGCACTTCGAATGGGATTGCTTATATGGTCGGCGTCAGAGAAGATGGAGAATTCATAGCCCCGAAAGAGCTTGCCTGGCACCAAACGAAGCAACTCCTGAAAGCGATGTTGTTAGATTGATCCTGCCCGCGTTCATCGATTTTGCCGCTGGTTTTTACGTTACACTTTATACAATGATTCTGAAGGTGAGATTGACCCGCGCCTTTAACGGGGAGGAGGACTTGGCGATGCGATGCTCCCAATGTTGTTGCAAATCGCCTTTCATGAGCAGCATCGAACCGTTTTCGAGGCGCACGGCAAACTTGCGATCGTGATCGCGCTTGTGGCGGATGTCGAACCGTCGCACCTGGCCGAAGCTGACGGAGGCGATGATGGGTTGTTTGCCTAATTCGGTTTCATTGTCGCTGTGCCAGGCCACGGAGTCGTTGCCGTCGCGGTAGTAGTTGAGGAGCACGCTGTTGAAGCTGACGTGGGAGAGAGGTTCGATGCGGGCTTTGATGGCCACCAGCTCGGGCGTCCAGGGAAGGGGTTGAAACCGTGTGCCGGTGTAGGCGTAGTTTTTACCCGTGTCGCCAAACCAGGCGGTGAGACGCGGGGTGATGATCGGCTTGCCATACATCACGACCGTGCGTTGTTCCCAGGGAATGGTGGCGATGAGTTTTTGGAGGTAGTGTGCGCTCTCTGTTTCCGAAAAAAGTTGGGGAGTGTAGGCCAGGAGGTCTTCGGGCAGACCGGTGCTCACCCCGCTTTCGCCAAACATGTTCAGTTGGTCCATCCCTGGTTAACCGAAAATGCGGGAAATTGGTTACAGGTTTCTGCGAAGAAATAAGGTCACTCGGAACGCAAACTACTAGCCGGGTTAACTTTTGCAGCCTTCAGGGTTTGCAGGCCCACCGTGATCCATGCGATGAGCAGCGTCACGATCGCGGCACCGGCAAAATACCAAAGGTTCAATTCGAACCGATAGGCAAACGTTTCAAGCCATTGGGTTGTGATGAAATAGCTGATAGGCAATGCCAGGCAGATGGAAAGCACAATGGATCGCATAAATTCATTCGACAGCAGGAAAACAATCCCCAATTCGCTCAAGCCAAGTATTTTCCGGATGCTGATTTCTTTGCGCCGCCTTTCGGTAGTGAAAGCAGCCAATCCAAATAGACCCAGGCAGGAAATGATGATGGCCAGTCCAGCAAAATATTTGGAGAGTACAGCAACTCTTTGCTCGGCAACATATTGTGCCTGGTACGCATGGTCCAGGAACTTGAAATTAAAGGCATATCCGGGGTTAAAAGATGTATAGAACTTTTGCAGTTCGGCTACCGATTGTTTTTCTGTCCCTCCCTTAATTTTCACGGCCACGGTAATCGTTTCTTGTGGCGCTAAACGAAAAGCATAGGGCTTAACAGTTTCATGAAAGGATTGGTAATGAAAGTTCTTAACCACGCCTAAAATTTCTTTGCCATCAATTTTCTTTCCAATCGGATCCTGAAGACCCAGCGCTTCAATGGCAGCTTCATTATAAATTACTTTGTCGGTGTCGGAGCCAAAGTTTTGGGAAAAGGTGCGCCCCTCTTTTAGTTCAATGCCCAGCAACTCGATCAAGCCATAATTCACGGCAGCGTTATTCATGGTGATGGTCTTCCCGTTCCACTCCAGTTGACCCGGTGTTCCTCCGCCTTCTGTCGGCTCCCCTCCAAACATTCCCAACATGCTGGAGGCATCCAGAACGGTGTTGAGTTTTTTTATTTCCGAGATGAAAGTTTGAACATTTCCAGTTACTTTTCCTTCAATGTCAAAACAGATCACATTGTCTTTGTCGTAGCCTGGATTTTTTGTTTGGATAAATTCAATCTGCCGATAGACCACGAGCACCGACACGATGAAGACAACGGACGCCGCAAACTGAAAAACCACCAACCCCTTTCTTGCCCACAGTTCACCGAGGGAAGACTTGAACTGGCCCTTCAATACTTTGGCCGGACTCTGCCCGGAAAGATAGAGGGCAGGGTAAGCGCCCGCGAGCAGCGCGGTAGTGATGGTGCTCACCGCCAGCGCAATGACGATCCGGGCATCGAAGCCAAGCACCAGGTGTTTCCGGGTGATTTCATTGAACTGGGGAAGCAGAAGCTTTGCCAGCAAAAGAGCAAGCGCCAACGACAAGAGGGTCATGACAAACGCCTCTCCGAGATATTGGTGGATCAATGTATTGCGTTGCGCACCAATCGCCTTTTTTATACCGACCTCCTTGATCCTTTTGGAAGCTTTGGCGGTTGACAAGTTCATGAAATTGATACAGGCAATCAGCACGATGATGACCGCGATGATCGAAAACAAGCGAACATATTCAATGCGTCCGCCGGCGACTACGCCATTTTGGTATTGGCCATAGAGATAATTATCGGCATACGGTTTTAAGAACAATGTCCGGTCCTTTGAGTTTTTTCCTTTGTTTTTAAGAAGGTCGCCCATTTTCCGGTTGAGCAAATCCAGGTTGCTGTTTTCTTTTACCAAGACGTAGGTGAAGAATGGTGCGGAACTATCCCAATTGGTTTCACCAGTTTTCATTCCCATCAGATCCCGGAAAGCGTCGAAGGTTAAAATAAAATCAAACTGCTCTGATGCATTGGCCGGCACATCCTTAAAAACTCCGGTGATCAGCACCTGTTTCTTAATGTCCATCAACTCCCATTCCAGCAATTTCCCGATGCCATCTTCCGGTGTTTTGAAAAGCCTTTTGGCTAACGATTCTGAAATGATCATGTCATTTTTGTCGCGCAAGGCTTCATCGGTGTTTCCGTGCAACAGGGGATAAGAGAAAATGTTCAAGAAGTTTGGATCAGCAAATTTCCCGATGCCCTTTACGTGGGCATTTGGCGTGGATAGGGTGAAGGCAGGGAAAAAATTCGGGGGCGTAACAACCGCCGCATGCTCAATTTCGGGCATCTCGCGGGCCAGTGCATCGGCTAAAAAATCTGCGGTTTGATTGCTCGTGTTGATGGATCCATCCGTCGCGCGATGTTCCATCACTTGAAAGATCCTGTCGCTCTTTTCGTGGAACGTGTCAAAATTCAACTCGTCGTTCACCCACAAATAGATCAGGACCAGGCAGGTCAGGCCCGTTGAAAGTTCGAGGAGATTGATGAGGAAAGTGCTTTTGAAGCGGAGGAAATTTCTGTAGATGATCAGCAAATTATGGGAGATCAATGAGAGAGAAGATGCGGATCCTGTTCTTTTCGAGGGATACAATTGAATGGAATGGAGCACATCGAGAAAGTAATGCCACCGGGCTTTCAAGGCGCCTTGTTTCTCCAATCTTCGTTGAAACTCCTCGTTGAGGTCGCCCTCCACTTCCTCCAGGAACTTTAGATTGCAAAACCGTTGAAGAATCGCCTTGGCTAATTTTGGGGGATTGGTCTTCATTCCAGAAAAATTTTATTTGTGTTGAAGGATCATTTCAGGCAAGGGTAGCCCGGTGCGTGATCCCTTCATTTGATTTATATTATTTATAAATGTATATAATATATGAGTTTTTCAAAATGTAGTTTTTGAATTTCTTTTGAACCGGCGCCTTTTTTTGGAATGGGCTAGGGATGGGGCGCGGGAAATGATGGGGGTGGGGGTATGGAGTTAGGATTACTTTTCCGGTATTTGAACGGGTAGCAGTGCGGATATGGGGTGGTCGTTTAATATTGCTCCTGGGGTCTGCGATCGGCTGCCGCTCGATTTTGAGCGGGGTTGGGGTTTTGCGGCTGCTGCGTGAAGGATGGTAGTGGAAAGGCCGGGTGCGGTGGGGAAAGGGAGAGTGATTTGTTGGTGGGGACACCAGCAAATGGGCGATCGGGACTTGGGAATGGGGGAGCAAAGGGAGGGCGGACTTGTAACGGACAGCCTGACCCCTGGCGGGTGGGGGATGCGGGTGGGAAGAAGGGGGCACGCCCGCCGGGGTTAAAAACACTTAAAAAAATGGGCAGGCGCGATAGTGGTGGGGCTGGACTTGCCTGTCTCTAGACGGATAAATAGGGTTAAAAACGTTAATTTGGTTTTACGTTACAAAGGGATGGTGACTTTGCCCGAGGAGGATATGATCAGGGCCATTCGTGATGGCGACAAGGTCGCTTTTCAACAGGTGTTCTATGCCTGCTATGATGGCCTGTGTCAGTATGCCTGCACGATGCTGAAAGACATGGACGAGGCCGAGGATGTGGTGCAAGCCATGTTTGTGAAGGTCTGGGAGAAACGCGAGAGCCTGGGGATCCAGACATCGATGCGGTCGTATTTGTTCCGGTCGGTGTATCACCAGTGCCTGAACCAGTTGGAGCATCGCGCCATCAAGTGGAAACACCAGGAGCAGGGCGCCTACGACAAACTCGGCGAAGTGCAGCAACCCGAAGTGTTCCCCGAAGAATTGGAAGAACGCATCAAGGCGGCCATCGGCGAACTGCCGGAGCAGTGTCGCATCATTTTTATGATGAGCCGCTACGACGAACTGAAGTATGCCGAGATTGCGGCCCGGATGAACTTGTCGGTGAACACCATCGAAAACCAGGTGAGCAAGGCATTGAAGATTTTGAGAGGGCGGTTAAAAGATAATTTTGTTTAACATGAAATCTGTGTCGTGTGATGAAGGAAAATGAAAGCGCCATAACCGATGAGCTGATCGTGCGGTATCTTACCGGCGAGGCTTCCCCCGAAGAGGCCATGGCGGTGCAGGATGCATTGACGGATTTGAAATTCCAGTCGCGCTTCGCCGCGCTGCAAGCCACGTGGGCGGCCACCCACCCGGCAAAACCAACGCACCATGTTTATGCAGCCGAGGCCTGGCTGGCCATCGAGGACCAGCTGACGCGGCGGCGACTTGAAAAAGTGCGAGCCTTGCCGGACGAAAAGCAAACCCGTGCCTTGCGCTATAGTCACCGCGCGTTCCGCATAGCGGCGTCGTTGCTGTTGCTGGCCGTAGCGGGTGTTGTCTTGTATAAAGTAATTGCCTCGAAGGATTCGGATGAGGCGTTGACCTATGTGAACACCCAGGAGCGGGTGCAGCACGTGGACCTGCCGGACCAATCGGTGGCCACCGTATTTCGAAACAGCAAGCTTTCCTATGCCGCCGACTTCAACAGTCACCACCGCGAAGTGTCGTTGCTGCAGGGCGAAGTGTTTTTTAACGTGACCCACGACCGCAAACACCCGTTCATCATTCACACCGCCGTGGCCGACATCAAAGTGATTGGTACCGCTTTTAACGTGACGCTGAAAGGCGATGCCGTGGAGGTGTCGGTGAAGGAGGGCAAGGTGCAGGTGTTTACGAAGACCGACAGCACCTTCCTGGAGGCGGGCGTGACGGGGCTGGCCCAAAAGGCCGGTCTCATCCAAACCCAGGACTCCGTGAACAGCAACGCCTGGGGCTATGCCACGCACCGGTTTGTATTTCAGGACACCCCTATGCGTGAAGTGATTCGCGACCTGGAAAAGGCCTATCCGTATACCATAAACGTATCGGACCCAGCCATTAATAATTGCAAGGTTACGGCAACTTTTGAGAATGATTCTGCCGAAAATCTGCTAAATTTAATGGCGGAATCTTTAAATCTTTCCGTAACAAGCAGTGGAGGCGTCTATACATTGGAGGGCGAAGGCTGTCCGTAATATTCTGGTTGCGGCCATGGTGATCTGGATGTCGGTGGATGTCCGGGCACAGACCGTGGACGGCATTCTGACAAAATCAATCTCCCTTTCCTATCAGGACAAACGTTTTCACGACGTCGTGGAAGACCTGGAACGTGTGACGGGTCTCCATTTTATTTACAGCTCCAACAAGATCGAAGTAAACGGCCGCGTAACCCTGTCGGCCCACCGCCACTCGCTCGACGATGTGCTGGCACAATTGGGCAAGCAAATGAACCTGACCTTCAAAGTCCAGGGCAAGTACGTCGTGATCAAAACCCTTCCTGTCGCGCCCGCGGTTTCAAAAACTATTTCGCAGACAGCTCCCACCCACGCCAGCGAATCGGCAGAAGATCTTCCGTACAGCCCTACGCTTATCGGAAATCCATCGTCCGATCTGCGCGACTTTTCCGCGGCAACGTTGACATATCCGCAGGTGAAAAGAGATTTGCAAACGCTACAGGTATATTTTGATTCGGGTCTGTTGCAAAAAATTCCCTCGCAATACATTCGCAAGATCGGGCAGCGTCAGCGCCTGGGTTGGTTTGCCAGCGGAGGGTTTATGATGAACGATTACTCGGCCGGCGGAGTGTTCCAGGTGGGGATGCGTTCGCTTTACTTTGTGATGGGCTCCAGTTGGATGAACGACAGCAAATACCATGGGTCCTATGGTTTGGGATCGTCCATAAAGATCGCTCACAATTTCGCCGTCAACCCGGCCATCACGTTTTCGCCGATGAAGGAAACCAACAAGCATACCACCAGTTTCTATGGCCACAAAGTGGACGAGAACGTGCAACTCAAGGCAGGTCACTGGCAGATGAAATGGATGGTGCAGTATACGCTGGGTCGTCATATCAATCTCAACTTCGGCCCGACCATCAACCGGCTCCACACCTCCTATACGACCAAGGATGTGAGCGTGTCGCGCTTTACCCAGGTGGCGGGTTTTATTGGAAGTCCCCAAGGTTATTCGGCCTACGGTCGTGAGCCGGCCACGCAGGCCGTGGCGACCACCGTGCTGGTGGTGGACAGCCAGCAAAAGCAATATCAAACCCTGCAATACTGGATCGGCTGGGAGGCCAGCGTTTCTTACCGCATAAATTTTTCGAGCCGCCGATAGTGGCAAGTCTTCTTTCGCCTGTCTCTGGGATGTGAGCGAGTGCCCACAGCATATCCAAACTTAAACAGACTGACAGGTGAACTTACAATCACATCTACGCGATGCCCTCTGGGTCCTATTCACGTTTACGATCATGGGACTGTGCTTTGCGGTTCAGCAATGGGAGGACAGAAGATTTTCCGTCGAATGTATCACGGCGGAGGTGCAGGACCTGTACCGCCTCGATGCGGGCCAGGCCAGGAGGATCCAGGAGATCAACTACGACTTTTATGACCGCGTGAGCAAGGCATCCCTTCACTACCTGCTCAACGAAGAAGCTTGCGAAAAAGAAATTGAACGGTTGACGCTGGAGAAGAACGAGGCGGTGATGAGCGTCGTCAATCATCGAATGAATCATCGGACTGCGGGGAGAACTGTAGGGTTACAGTGAGACGAGGGAACCGTCCTCACCTCCGCGAAAGCTCCGGCGAGCGGGGAGAGGAGCAGCGTCGGTAGTATTCTTTTGCTTCTTTCTTTGCTTGCCCGTCGTAGCTTTAGCGAAGGCGGGAGCTTTCGCGAAGGCGAGGCGGT
>CBIHQM010000318.1:0-8197 GCA_966211885.1 uncultured Chryseolinea sp. | reverse complement strand
GTGGGTGGGCCATGTTTGGCTGAGGGGAAGGAAACATAGGTGCAACTTTCTGTTTACTATTCCTGCTTGATCCTCTTCCAAGCTTCCATTTTAAAGATAATTTTCGTAACTTCTATAACCAGGAGTCTATCTCTTCGGCAGAATGAAAGTACTGGTTGTAGAAAATGACCGGACAGATCTTTTTATTCTAAAAAAAACGTTAGAGATAAAATATGATCTGGTGCTTTTTGAATCCACTCAAAAAGCGTTGGAATATGCCGCTGCAAATTATTTCGACATAGCGCTCATCAATGCACATCTTACCAATTATTGGGACGGCGTATCGTTCTTAACGGAGCTTAAAAATTGCTCGCAATGCTCTTTTACTTCTATTGCCCTGCTCACTGAAATGAGCACCAATACATTAAGATTGATCAAAGAAGCGGGCTTTGATATCGCCCTTTTGCTGCCCCTTAGCGAACAGAATTTTGAAATTTCTCTGCACGGCAAATTTGAAGTTTGAGCACATGGTGAACTGTTCTGAAAATTCTTTTATCCGGGTTTGATGATGAACCTTGTTATAAAGAGATCCGACCCCTCAGGAGATGTCTAGTGCGAGAACATTTCTTCGATTCTTGAAGGCGTAAAAAAAATCATTACCAGGCATGCAAAAATGAACGTAAAAAACAACGCCCTAATAACTATCCGTGACTATTCATCTGCAACTATGTAACACTATAATGACGGTTCAAGGAAAGTCTAAGTCGGCAAATTTAAAGAGGAATGGCATAAAAAGCCCTGCCGATGCATCGGTTCGCTACCAGCTCACCTCATAGCTACTTGCCTACCTCAATGTAAACCGTACCAAGCCGCGCGCCAAAGATGCACCCGACGGGCAGAATTTTATTAGACTGGCGTACGCGCGAGCATTTCCGGGTTGACCATTCGTCGCGACTATGGCATACAACCAGTGATTCTGTTCAAAAAGATGCTCCATGCGTGACATTGGAGCAAATCAGAAGGAAAGTTTCTACAAACCAAGATAATCGCAAATGACGTCGTATACTTCTACGGGCATCAGTTCTTTTTTTGACAGGGCTTTGTCGGTAATCAGCACAGGGTGCGCAGATACAGGAGTATTTACCCGGCCGTGCGAGCCTTTGATGAGCGTGGCGTCCAGGGGAATGACATCCATGACGTAGCGCAGTGCCGCTTTTTTACGCAGCAGTTTGTAGGCCGCGCGCAGCTTGGAGGACATGAACATCTCTACGGGGTCGTAGCCGGGTTTCTTGAAGATCTCTACCGACCGTGCGAAATCCGGCGCTTTACTGTCGTCCATCCAATAGTAGTAGCAAAACCAGCTGCGTGCATCGGCCATGAGCACCAGGTCACCGGAGCGTTCGTGATCGATATGGTAAGCCTTTTGTTCCTGCTTGTCCAGCACGAGCTCCACGCCGGGTATTTTTTCCACCACTCTTTTTACCTTGCTGACCAATGCGGGGTCCTTGATATAGATATGCGCGATCTGGTGATCGGTCACGGCAAATGCTTTGGATGCCCCTGCATCGAGCAGTTCCAGACCACGTTCGACCCGGATGCCAAGCCAGTTGTTTTCACGCAGCGCCCGGTTGATGTAAACAGGTTGATCGACATTGGTAATACCATACTCGGACAGCAGCATGATCCGCGCACCGGCTTTGGTATAATGTGTCACAAGTTGTTCCACTACACGGTCTATCTCTCCGAGCTCTTTGGCGATGCAGTTGAAGTCCTGCCCAAACTTCTGCAAACAGTAGTCGAGGTGTGGCAGGTAGATCAGTGTGAGTGTCGGGTTATATTTTTTATCGGTGATTACCGAGGCATCGGCGATCCATTGTGTGGACTTGATGTTGGCACCGGGTCCCCAGAATTGAAAAAGCGGAAATGTTCCGAGTTCCTTTTGCAACTCATCGCGTAGCGCTGCCGGCTCGGAATAGCAGTCGGCCATCTTGCGACCGTCGGCAAGATAGTTGGGCCGTGGTGTTACGGAGTAATCGGCGGTAGAATACATATTATACCACCAAAACATTTTGGAGGTGGTGAATTTGGGATCGAGGCGTTTGGCTTTGTCCCAAATCTTCTCGGCCTGCACCAGCTTGTTGGACTGCTTCCAAAACTTGATCTCCGAGTCGATAGGGTCATACCATCCATTGCCCACGATGCCATGCTCGCTGGGCCATTTGCCCGTTACATAGGTAGACTGCACAGACGTGGTCACCGCGGGCAGCATAGGCGCGATGTTCTGTACGAACTTGTCTTGCGTGTATTTTTTGAGGAACGGGGTGTGGTCGCCGATCAAGCCGGCAGACAATCCCACGATATCGATCACTGCGGTTTTCTGCATGTCTTTTAATCTGTCGCTATTGATGATTGATAAACCCTATCACCCACTCCATTTCGCGTATGATGGATTCGGACAAGGGGGCTTTGAGTGCTTCGGGCAATACTTCCCAGGTATAGGTTTCAACTTCCAGGTGGCCTGTGAACGGTGTAGCTCCTTGTAACTTCAACACCTCCTGGATGTCTTCTTGTGTGGAGCGCAGGAGTCCATAGTCCTGAATGAACAGGGGTACATGAAAATGCGAGCGCCACTCGCGTGTACCGGTGCGGTCGGCATCGGCTAGTGCTTCGGGCAAGTCGGGATAGCGCTTGAGCGTGCCATCATCCTGGCGGGCCACGACCTGGTGCAGGTAGGTCGACTCGTTAAACTGGCGAAATGCCTGCACCACGGCGTCGCGTTCGTCTTTGTCTGCGGGCATGTCGGCTTTCAGCGCGGCGCTGATCTGGATCTTGCCCGTTTTTATTTTCTTTTCGATCAGCTGCCGTACAACGGTGGCATGGTCTTCATATCCTACAGCAAAATGGCACACGTCATAGCAGAGTTGCAGGTGGTCGCGGATGGCTGCTTCTGCCGCTGTGGCGTCCATGCCGGCGTGTTTTTGCAAATAAGTCTTGCCCATCGGCAGCAGGTGCTGATCGTACCATTCAAAAAACTCCGGGCCACTTTCCAGCAGACCATCGGGCTCGGGCTCAATATCCAGGTGCAGCAGCTTACCCGTGTCACGGCGGATTCCGGCCAGGTGACGAACAACCTCCAAGACCTGCCCTGTGGTCTCTTTAAAGACTTCGGGATATTGAGCGGCAGGATGCCAGTATTTATAAGACAGTGGCGAAGTAGAAATACCACCTTCCATACCGGCAGGTAAGAGTACTTTGAGGATATCAAACAGGCGTATCGTGTAGGCCAGGCGCTCGGGTGTGGTCCAATCGGGCGCATGTACCTGGTCTTTCACCTTGGTGTTGTGAAAGCCTCCGTAGGGAAAACCGTTCATGGTAAACACGTAGCAATCTTCCTGTCGCAGCCAATCCTGAAACGCACGCAATGCATCAGGCTCCTGCAGTGCAAGGCTGGCCTGATGCGACAGGCGCAGACCGATGCCGAAGGAGGTGCCGGCGCTGATGCGTTTTTTGATGCCGGGTATATTCTGCCTGAGCGCCGCAAAGTGAGCTTCCCAACTCTCGCCGGCGTGTATGTTGGTACAGTAGGTCAGGTGTCCCCGGGGTGTCTGCATGGTAGTTACTTTTTATTTTTCAGCCATTCGCTGGCTTGTTGAATCAACGCGCCATCCATTTCATGTACTTCTTCGCCATGGCCGATGCCTTTGAGCAGTGTGATGGTGAGTTTGCCGCCGAGGTGTTCGCGAAATTCTTCGAGGCCTTTGAGCAGCGGACTGCCGGCGCCGGTCACTTCCAGCAGCGGGTGAGTAATGGGCAGCCCCAGGATTTCAATTACCTGAAGGATCTGATCCATAGCCGCTTGGGTGAGTCTTCCGCTCAGGTGCGAGTATACGGTATCGAGGGCTATTCCGATGGCGACGGCCTCGCCATGGCGTATGTTGAACTTCGTCAGTTGCTCGAGCTTGTGCGCACTCCAGTGGCCGAAGTCGAGCGGCCTTGCCGATCCCATTTCAAACGGGTCGCCACTACGGATGTGCTGCATGTGCAGGTCGGCGCAATGCTTCACCAGGTATTGCATGGCGGGCATATCGCGCTGGGCGAGCTTCGCAGCATTGTCGGCCAGCCATTGAAAGAAAGCGGCATCCTTGATGAGCGCCACCTTGATCGCTTCGGAGATGCCGGAACGCCAGTCTACCTCCTCGAGCGTCGTCAGAAAATGAAAATCGTTGAACACGGCTACGGGCGGTGCAAACGTGCCGAGGAAATTTTTCTTGGTGTAGAAATTGATGCCGTTTTTCACGCCCACCCCCGAGTCATTTTGCGACAACACCGTGGTGGGTACGCGGATATGGCGTATGCCCCGGTGAGATACCGCGGCAGCGTAGCCGGCAAGGTCAAGGATAGAACCTCCGCCGATGGCGACGAGGTACGAATGCCGGTCGATCTTATGGTCGTTTATGGCGTCGACGATCTTGTAAAACAATTTCTCGTCGTTTTTTGCCGCTTCACCACCGGGTATGACCACCACATCCTCCACCAACTGCAGGGTGGCTGCGGTCTTGAAATAGGCTTTGATGTCGTCGATCAGGCGCGGGTGATGGGACATGACCTGGTCATCGACCACAAAGAGCACCTTTGGCGGTATATCGGACCGTTTTTCGACGGTCAGAAAATTTCGGAAGGCCGGGTTTTCGACGCTGAAAAGGTGGGTGGTGAAAAATACTTTGTAATCAAACCGGACACTGAACGACTGCTGCAAAAACTCCATAAATAAAGACCTTCCCTGATGAGGGGCTAAAAATAGAAAAAATCACGGTCCGCTTGCCTACCGTCCATGGTAAAATCTGGCGACGGTCCACCGTCCACGGCATGTCAGGCAGGAAAGACGATCCGCAAATGTAGGAAGGACGTGTTCGCGGCGAAAAGTGGCTTGCGGATGTTAGGTAACGGCGAATAGTTTGGCCAATGCTATGGATACCGGCAGCAGCAAGGCGATGATTACGGCCAGGAAAATCGCTCCCGTGGCGGCGGCCCAGCTGGCATTCATGATGATCAGTGCCAGCACCCCTGCTTTGACGGCCTTGCCGATGTTGGGGCCTATGGGCGCCCGAAAGGCGCGAACTAAGGGCGGAAAGGTCAATGCGACCAGTAGGGCGAGAAATGCGAGGGCATAATAGGCATGGTTGGTGATCGACAACGCGGCGATGGCCAGGATGACAACCCCATACAAACCGGCTGCGGCAAGCATGGTGTTGCTTTTGCCGCCGTGTACTTCGCCGCGGCTGATCATGGTGATGGCGGCGATATAAAGTACGGGAGCAATGGCGAGGAAGCCAAACTGTGTTATCGCTGCAGGTACGAGGCTCATTCCCAGCAAGAGGTCGAGACCGCGACAGAGCCCCATATTTACAGGACCGAGAAAGTTGTGATGTTTGCCCCACTTGTCATACACCAGCGCGGCTACGGCTATGGCGATAGCGATGGTTCCCGAAAGCGGTGAAAACATAAAGGCCGCCCCAATGCCTGCGATCAGCAAGACACCACCGAGCAGCGCGCCTTCAGCCTCGGAGATCAACCCACTGGGTATGGGGCGCTCGGGACGCTCAACCCGGTCGAGCGCGGCGTCAAACACATCGTTGAATACCACGCCCCCGCCATACAGCCCGACAGTAGAAAGAATCAACCAGTATATCGGTAAAGACTGGTCACCCATGCCTGCATATCCCGCGATAGCCGCACCAGCCAGAATATCCGACACAGCCGTAACGATATTGGCCGGGCGCATGAGGCGCAAAAAGCCCGTGAGTTTTTTCATGCTAGCGGATAATGAGCGAATCTTTGTCTACACGAGGCTGCTGGCCGCCGCGCAGCACGGTGTTGCCCTGGAATTTCTGGCTCTGATCGATCTGTTGCGCGCCGGTAAAATCCGTTTCGTTCAACTGGCCGCTCTGCCCAAAGGCAATCATCGCATTTTTGTAGGTAACGAGTCGAATGGTCTCGTCGCTGATGCCGTGTTGTTTCATCAGCGCCGCGGTCTTGGGCACCGCCAGTGGGTCGCTGATTCCCCAGTCGGCGGCGGAGTTGATCATGATGCGCTCGGATCCGTATTTTTTGACGACTTCTACCATGCGTTCGTTGCCCATCTTGGTAAAGGGGTAGATGGTGAATGCTGCCCAAAAGCCGCGCTCCAGTACGTCCTGAACGGTTTCTTCGTTGTTGTGATCGATGATGACCATGCCAGGACTGAGGCCACAGTCGATGGCGATGTCCATGCTGCGCTGGGTGCCGCGTTTTTTATCGCGGTGGGGAGTATGTACCTGCACGGGCAACGATGCTTCTTTTGCGAGCAACAGTTGTGCGCGGTAGTATTTTTCCTCGGCCGCGGTCTGGTCGTCAAAACCGATCTCGCCTACGCCGACCACACCTTCTTTGTAAATAAAGAGCGGCAGGATTTCCATGACCTGCTCGGCGAGTGGTTCATTGTTGGCTTCGCGCGAATTGAGGCCTATGGTGCAATAGTGTTTGATGCCGAACTGCGACGAACGGAAGCGTTCCCAGCCGATGAGGCTGCTGTAGTAATCTTTAAAAGTAGCTACCCCCGTACGTGGCTGCCCCAGCCAGAATGAGGGCTCGATCAGCCCCACCACACCCGCATCGGCCATGGCCTGGTAGTCGTCGGTAGTGCGCGAGGTCATGTGCACGTGGGGGTCGAAGAATTTCATGCCTTTGATACTCTCGAGATACAGCGGTATATCGATGCGGGGCTCAAGGTCTTTTTCGGTTAAGTCGTCGCTGCAGCACATAATTGTGAGGTTAAAGGTTAAAGCTCAAAGATTAAAAATCAAGATTCAAGATCCAATATTCAAAATCCAATATTCAAGATCCATGTTGCGCTGGAAAATTCTGGCTACTAAGCGCTTGTTATGAATTTTCCAGTTTCTGAGCGAGTTTATCCCACGTCATGCCACTGTCGAGGGTGGCTTTGAGACCGCTGTCTTTTTCTGCGAGCTCGCGGGCGGGTTTATAACTGCTCTGCACACAGGCGAGGGCGGCGGCTTCGCGCTCGGCATTGATCTCGGAATAGGCGATGCGTTGTATGTCGGGAAAGATTCGATCATTGATGAAGTTACCCACGCAGCGCCACAGCATGGGCGACACACGACGGTGTGCGGCCCAGCGTTCGTGCGCATAGTCGGATAGCGTATTGGCCAGCGTTTGATTGGCACGGGCGTCGAGACCGATGATGCGGCGAATAGATTTTTCGGTGAAGATGGCTTTCAGTACCAGTTGATTCCATGCCGGCTCCTCAAGGTTTTCGGCGGCATATGGGTTGTCGCACATGATCGACTCAAGCACATCGGCGATATTGTTGCGGATGCCTTCGGCACAACGGGAACGCCACGCGGCCGGATATGCCAACAATGGCAACGCAGAGTAAAGTGCCACCTGCTCGTTCATTTCGGCGGTCGGAAAAAGATGCTCGATGGTGGCGATATACTGATCACGGTTCGTGGTATTAAGGTAGAGCATGAGCCACACGCGACTGAGCCGGTCGATCGTCCAGTGACGAATGGTCAATCCGGGCCTGATCGTTTGCAGCGCGGTCTGTTCAACCTCGGAGAGCGTCAGTGAGTGTTTACCTGTCTTACGTGGCATGGCCGAAAAACCAACAACAAATTGTTGGGTATTCTCGGTTTTTGAAACCAGCGCAGCGCGTTCCTCCAACCAAGTCCATGCATCAGCGGGCAAATGGCGGCGTAAATATGCGGCCAGTGTGGCCTGGAGCTTTTTTACATCGTAGGTAAAAACAGCGTGCTCTATCTTCTCTTCCGTAGCGGGCATGACGCAAAGCTAAGAAAAGACGTTCAGAACAAATACTGAGAAATATCAACGCCACGTTCCGTTTTTACGACCGTTCGAAGCCATTAAATTATGCAGCATAGACCGGGCGACTTGAAACCCTCTAGTCCCCCTTACCTAAACAAATCCCAAAAACTCTAAAATACACATGACCATTTCCCAAACTAGAGATTCCCGCCCCCTTGACCACGTTATTTTGTGAGGGTATGACCACCCTAAGTTCTATAATTGCAAATAAATCAGTATCGGAATATGCCATGAAAACCAAAAGGAACCGATGGTCAATTTGATCCGGAATAGATTGTTCTGACGTGCGAAAAACTGTGGTCACCGCAAGCGGAAGAAAATGGTCAACTATTCC
>CBIHQM010000317.1:0-8212 GCA_966211885.1 uncultured Chryseolinea sp. | reverse complement strand
ATCTTCAGCGCTGGAAAAACCATGGCTAACTTTCCCTTTGATCTCGAGCAACTGAAAAATATTTCCAGGAGACACTTCCTCTGGGAGAGTGCAGCCGGTTTAGGTGCCGCAGCGTTGGGTACTTTTCTCGCAGGGTGTGATGCCCGGAATGCAGTACCCAAAAATCTGGCGACTGCCACCGACCCCATGTTGCCCAAGCCCTCTCATTTTCCCGGCAAGGCGAAAAGGGTCATCTATCTCCATATGGCAGGAGCGCCATCACAACTGGAGTTGTTCGACTTTAAACCCGAATTACAAAAACTTCACAATCAGCTTTGCCCGCCGTCACTACTAGAGGGAAAACGATTCGCATTTATTCGCGGCACACCTAAAATGCTGGGACCTCAGGCCGACTTCAAGCAGCGTGGCCAGTCGGGTGCGTTCATCTCAGAGCATTTGCCGCACTTCGCGAAGATGGCGGATGAGGTATCGTTTTTGAAAGGCGTGTATACCGATCAGTTCAATCACGCGCCCGCGCAATTATTCGTGCACACGGGCTCACCACGTTTAGGCCGGCCCAGCATTGGCTCGTGGGTGACGTATGGATTGGGATCTGAGAACAACAACCTGCCCGGCTTTGTCGTGCTCACCTCGGGGGGTAAAACCCCCGACGCCGGCAAGAGTGTGTGGGGGAGTGGCTTTCTGCCATCGGTCTATCAGGGTGTGCAGTGCCGGTCGGAAGGCGATCCGGTGCTGTTCCTCAGCGACCCGGAAGGGGTGGACCGCGCCCTGAAGAAGAAGACCATCGATGCCATTAACGAAGTGAACCGTCAGCACTTTCAGGAATATAATGACCCGGAAACGCTTACGCGGATTGCGCAGTATGAAATGGCCTTCCGCATGCAGGTGTCGGTTCCTGAGGTCATGAACATCAATTCTGAACCTGAGTATATCCACCAATTGTACGGAACCACTCCGGGAAAGGCGTCTTTTGCCAACAACTGTCTGCTGGCCCGCAAGCTGGTGGAACAGGATGTGCGGTTTGTGCAACTCTTCGACTGGGGGTGGGACAGCCACGGCACGGACGAGAACCTGGCCATCGACATTGGCTTCCGCAACAAGTGCCGGGAGATCGATCGCGCCATGACGGCGCTGCTGCTCGACCTGAAGCAACGTGGCCTCCTGGAGGAAACGCTGGTGGTGTGGGGTGGCGAATTTGGAAGAACACCGATGCAGGAGAATCGTGAGAACAAGAACAATCCTTTCCTGGGTCGCGACCATCATGTAGAAGCCTTCACCATGTGGATGGCCGGTGGTGGCATCAAGCAGGGCATGACGTGGGGAGAGACGGACGAGATTGGATATTATCCCATCAACGGCAAGGTCTCTGTGCACGATGTGCAGGCCACCATCCTCAATCAACTCGGCATGGATCATGAAAAGCTGACGTATCACTTCCAGGGAAGACCCTTCCGGCTCACTGATGTGGCGGGTAAAGTCATCTCAGAAATCATTGCCTGAAATCAATTTTGTATTAGCCCTATTATAGAATGTCCTTAACACGTCGTAATTTTCTAGCGCTCAGCGCTTTATCCGGAACAACGCTTGCTATGAATCCATTAGAAACCTTGTCTAAACCTTTTGCTCACCACACGGCTGCTGCCGGTTTTGAATTGTTGATCTTCGCCACTAACTGGGGTTATACAGGAAGTTGGGATGAGTTTTGTGCCGCCATAAAAAAGGAAGGGTACGACGGCGCCGAAGCCTGGTATCCGTTGGATGCCGCCGAACGCAAAAGCTTTCTTGACGCATTTCAAAAGCACAACCTGAAATACGGCTTTCTCGTGGGGGGACAAGATGCTGATTACCAAAAACATTTTCAGCAATTCAAAACCTCCGTGGAGCCCGCCGCCCTGGCAAACCCTGTGTACATCAACTGTCATTCGGGACGCGATCATTTTTCGTTTGAACAGAACAAGACGTTCATCGACCTCACCACCGAGGTGAGCGAGCGCACGAAGGTGCCCATTTATCACGAGACACACCGTTCGCGCATTTTGTATGCCGCGCCCGTCGCCCGGCAGTTCATGGAGAAGATCGCACCGCTGCGGATCACGCTCGACATTTCGCATTGGTGCAATGTGCATGAGTCGTTGCTTACCGACCAGGCAGAGACAGTAGCCCTGGCGTTGAGCCGCACAGGCCACATTCATGCCCGCGTGGGCCATGCGGAAGGGCCGCAGGTGAACGATCCCCGCGCACCGGAGTGGAAGGATGCCGTGAACGCGCACTTTGCGTGGTGGGATAAGGTAGTGGAGGCAAAACGCAAGGAAGGCAAACGCCTGACGATGCTTACGGAATTTGGTCCCGTCGACTATATGCCGGCCTTGCCTTATACGCGCCAGCCCCTGGCCAACCAGTGGGAGATCAATGTGCATATGTTGAAAACACTTCGCGCCCGCTACGCCTGATGCTTTGGTTGACTCAAATTTTTGGAAGGCTTCATCCCATCCTTGTCCACCTGCCCATCGGCATTTTGTTTCTGGGTTTTTTGTTCGAGTGCCTCGGGTTTTACCCAGGCTTTAAAGGCCTGCGAAGGGCCGTGCAGCCCACGATCGTATTGGGTACGGTGTCGGCCATTTTTTCGGCGCTGAGTGGCTATTTTCTTTCCCGCGAAGGCGGCTACGACGACCGGCTTGTCATGCTGCATCAGAACTTCGGGATTGCTACCGCGGTGTTTGCCACGGTGCTTTGTTTTGCACGGCAAAGTATCATCACGCGTTTCCCCGAGAAGAAAAAAAGAAAACGTATCCGCATCCTCCTCTTCTTGCCCTTGATCGTACTGGTCACCGTCACCGGGCACTTGGGTGGCTCGCTGACGCATGGCGAGGATTTTCTTTTGCCTCCCCCCGCGGCAACCGGCGACGATGCCACACCCAAGGTAAAAATCAAGTCCATCGAAGCAGCAGACAGTGCTGTGCTGTATGGCGATGTCATTGAGCCTGTCCTGGAAGCCAAGTGCTACAGTTGTCATAGCGCCGCCAAGCAGAAGGGACAACTTCGCCTGGATTCGGAGGAGTTCATCCGCAAGGGCGGCAAACACGGTGTGGTGGTGAAGACCGGCGTGGCCGACTCCAGCCTGCTTTATCGCCGGCTCATGCTTCCGCTGGAGGATGAAAAGCACATGCCTCCCAATGAGAAATCACAACTCACATCCTCCGAGATTGCCCTGGTGCAAGCCTGGATCGAAGAGGGTGCCAGTTTCGACAAACGCGTCATGGCGTTCCGCCAGGTGGCGCGGATCAAAGGATTTATTTCATCGCTGATCGCGCCGTCGCATAGCAACGATGATATACCTACGGAAGAAGTTTCGCCTCCCGATGAAAAAGTGGTGCAGGCGTTGACCGCGAAGGGCATCCTGGTGGTGCCGGTAAGCGAAGAGAACCACTACCTCTCGGTGAGCTACGTCAACGATCGCAAAGTCAGTGACGCAGATCTTCGTGATTTACTTCCACTGACAAAACAGATTGTTTGGCTGAACCTGGGCCGAACAAAAATCACAAACGAAGGCATGAAGACAGTGGCCCAGCTCACGAGCCTGCGCCAACTCCACCTGGAATATACAGCGATCGATGATGCCGGCGTGAAAGCCCTGTCGTCGCTTGAGCAATTGCGCTTGCTTAATCTGGTCGGCACAAACCTTCACGATGAAGGCCTGAACCATCTCGCGTCCCTAAAAAATCTTAAGAAACTTTTTATCTACAAGACTGCGGTTACACCCGCGGCGATCGGGCAATTTTCCCAAAAAACAAAAAACGTTACATTGGATACAGGGAGCTATCAATTGCCGGTACTGTCTTCGGATTCGGTGGTTTACAAGCGAAAGAGTTAGGAATCCTGGATTCTGGCTCCTGGCTCGTTTGAACGAGCATGCAACTTATCGCTCCCTAAACCCATCTTCAAATCGGGTGACAATTTAGCTTACCCCGATAGGGATAGATTTATAAATTTTAGTTTAATTACCGTTCATTATGGTCTATATCATTAGTGGGATTCAGCAGGTTGGGATCGGTGTTCAGGACGCCGATGCGGCCTGGGCATGGTACAGGAAACATTTTGGGATGGATGTCCCGGTTTTTAAAGACAGTGCCACGGCGTCGTTGATGACACGTTACACAGGCGACCGGGCCGAGGACCGCTATGCCATCCTGGCCATGAACATGCAAGGCGGCGGTGGTTTCGAGATCTGGCAATTTACCAGCCGCACCCCGCGCGAACCCGAGGTGGAGCATTTTCTTGGCGACACGGGCGTCTTTGCCGTAAAACTTAAAACACAGGATATCGCTACGGCCTATCGCACCTTGAAAGCCAGTGGTGTACACATCCTCAATAGCGTTCAGCAGTCACCCGATGGCCGGATGCACTTCTATGTGAAAGATCCCTTCAACAACCTGTTCGAGATCACGGAAAGCAAAAGCTGGTTCAAGAAGGCCAAAGCCATTACGGGCGGCGTGGCCGGCTGTGTGATCGGGGTGACGGATATCGACAAAGCGCTGAAGCTTTATCGCGACGTTCTCGGCTACACCGAGGTGCTTTATGACGGTCAAAAGAAATTCGAAGATTTTGAAGGTGTGCCCGGAGGTGAGAACGAATTCAGAAGGGTGATCCTTCGCTCGAATAAGAACCGGATGGGTGCTTTTTGCAGACTTTTGGGTGAGACCGAATTGGAATTGGTGGAGGTGAAGAATCGTGCCCCACAAAAGATATTTCACGACCGCTATTGGGGTGACCTCGGCTACATTCACATCTGTTTTGACATCAACGGCATGGAGCAACTCGCCGACCGTTGCCAGCAAGCCAACTTCAGCTTCACGGTCGACAGCCGCGACTCGTTCGATATGGGCAAAGCAGCCGGCCATTTCTCATACTGTGAGGATCCCGACGGCACGCTCATCGAATTTGTGGAGACCCACAAAATTCCTATCGTCGAAAAGATCGGATGGTATCTCAACATCCGCCACCGCGATCCGGGCAAGCCTTTGCCGGACTGGATGTTGGGTATGCTGGCGCTAAACCGGGTGAAGGACTAACACCCGGTCTTCCAGAATCAAAAAAATTATTCTCCCTATTTTACAGTGAACTGCCCGCTGCCCATCAGGTAGTCGTCGGTGTATACTTCGAGCTTGTAGGTGCCGGAGGCATATTCCGATCCTTTGTCATAGAGGAACGACAGCTTCTGTTTGGTGTTGTCGAAGAGCACGTCTTGTGACTCGGTGTAGAACTCTTCCTTGCCGTTGAACAGGAAGGTCCCCGAGCCGCGGGCTACATCAAAAAGGACCTGGCCATTCTCGTCCACAATGCGGATCATGATCTTCTTGCCTTCGATGGGAGCCACTTTGTTTTCGGCGATGTTGAACTCCACTTTGAGCTTCCCAACCTGGCGGCTTTTGAAAGGTGACTCGCGCTCCTTGCCGCGATCGGACAAGGCGACGATGTGCACATTTTCCACTTTCAATTGAGATGCTATGGCAACTTTATCAGCCAGTTCATCTTTGGTTTGGCTGAGGCGGTTTATGGAATCGCCCAGTTGGTTCTTCTGGGTTTTGAGCGAGGTGTTCTCGGTGAGCAGTTCTTTGTTGACAGACTTCAGCTTGGTGATCTCCTCGTCCTTGATCTTCAACAGGGTTTCATAGCCTTCCACTTTGTCTTTGAGGGCCTTGATCTCTTTGCCCGTGGCGCGCTTGGAGCGTTTCAGTTCGGCCTCGACCTCGCCTTTGGCTTTGAGCAGGTCCGACACGTCGCCTCCCAGCTTTTGCACCTCGGCGATCTTGGTATCCAGCTCGGCTTTGATCTCGCTCATGCGTTGCATGGTGGTGGCCAGCTCTTGTTCTGTCGAAGTGAGGTCGGTTTTGATCTCTTGCTTTTCCTGGGAGTCGAGGTAGATCTTTACGCCTTGCACGACGATCACCAGGGAAAGGAGGGCGATGATGATGGCGTTCTTATTACTTTTCTTCGGAGCCTCGACAGGCTCTGGATTGAATTCGCTCATAGCTGTGGATATATGGAATGATGGCAAAAATAGGACTTCTCGCCATGCAATTCAATGGCTAATACTGTAAAACAACGTGTTGTTTGTTCAGCGATGGGTCAAAGAACACCAGTCCGCACCGGAACAGATCGGCTGTGGCATAGACCAGCGGGTGCTGTTGGATGGCTTTCCAGGCGCTGGCCATCTCGGCCGAGTGGTGGATGTCGTCGATGACCATGACGCTGCGCGGGTGCATTTTCATGGCGAGTGCCTCGAAGTATTGCTGGGTTGGGATGAGGCGGTGATTGGCGTCCAGGAGTGCGAAGTCGATCGACTTTACGTCTTCCAGGAAGCGCGACAGGGTTTGATCGATATTGCCCCGCACCAACTGGATGCCCATGGCACCCACGGCGTCGAAGCTGGCCTGGGCGACATCGGCAATGGCATTCACGCCCTCGAATGTATAGATGGTTCCCTGATTGAATCGGGCCAGATAAAGCGTGTTGATCCCAAAGGAGGTGCCCAATTCGACCACGTTGTGGCAGCGGAAAGCTTTGATGATGCGCGCATACAACTTTGAGTAGCGGACCGGACTGGTGCTGGTGCGGGCAATGTCGCGAATCGATCTTTGATTGCCAGACAGCACCGACGAGGTGGCGCCTAAGTCTGCGGCAGCGATGGTGCGGCGATCGGACAGGAGGGTTTGCCGGATCTTTTCGGCTTTGTCAAAATCAGCATCCTTTTGCCGGGGGCGGATGACTTGTGTGTAAAAATCGTAAAAGAACGGAGAGTGTAAGGAATGTTCGCCGACGGCATCCAGCCAATAGGTGAAATACGATTGAACTTGAAAGAAAGTGTTTGCCACTCAGTTGAGTCGGAGTGGGGCAACCATGGTGAACTCGGGAATGTTGACCTGCATGGTGGTGCCGTCCACCACGCGTTCCATCAGGTAGGTGCCTACCATTTTGCCAATGCCCGATTTGAGGTTGCAACCGGAAACGTATTGGTGTGCCTGGCCGGGCTCGAGCACGGGTTGTTGGCCTACCACACCTTCGCCTTCCACTTCGCGTTGGGTGAAGCCGGCGTCAAAGATATGCCAGTGTCTGCGAAGGAGTTGGATGGTGTATTCGCTGTGGTTTTCGATGGTAATGCGGTAGGTAAACACGTAGTGGTATTGGCTCGGGCTGGAATATGCCGGCTGGTATTCCGTCTCTACACTTACCTTGATCCCTTGAGTGATTTCCGTTACCATACGGTTCAAAAATATTAATTTTTTACAATTCCCGTCACGAAGCTTTTTATTTCCTATCAAAATACTGGAAATCAGTCGATTAAATATCAATTTTCCACGATTATTTTCCCTTCCCCGGGCGGCTTTTTGCGCTTTTGGCGAATGCCATTAGTTTTGAATCTATGGAGGTTAAAATTGCACCAAGCTGGAAAAGCAAGCTTGTTCCCGAATTTGAGAAGCCGTATTTCCAGCAACTCATTGAATTTGTAAAACAAGAATACAAAACACAGACCGTCTATCCGCCGGGCAAGGAGATCTTCCGCTCCTTCGACTGCAGTGACTTCGAAAATGTGCGCGTGGTCATCATCGGGCAAGATCCTTATCATGGTCCAGGTCAGGCCAACGGTCTCTGCTTTTCGGTGCGCGACGGTGTGCGTATGCCCCCCTCGTTGGTCAACATCTTCAAAGAGATCAAGCAAGACCTGGGCAAACCCATTCCCACCTCGGGCGACCTGGAGCGTTGGGCGGTGCAAGGCGTGCTGCTCCTCAATGCCACCCTGACCGTGCGTGCAGCCTCACCGGGATCGCATCAAAACAAGGGATGGGAGATCTTTACCGATGCCGTGATCAAAAAAATATCCGACGAAAAAGAGAACGTCGTGTTCCTTCTCTGGGGAGCTTATGCCCAAAAGAAAGGTGAGATCATTGATCGCAACAAACATCTCGTTCTGATGTCAGCCCATCCGTCGCCATTTTCAGCTGATCGCGGTTTCTTTGGAAATAAGCATTTTAGCAAGGCGAATGAGTATTTAAAGCGGAAGGGGATTAAGGAGATTGAGTGGTGAGGGGGTGAGCTATGGTCCGGGAGGGGGATGGTGTGTGGGATTCTCTTTTTAGATGGTCGAAATCGGAATGTGATGGCAGCCATGGGATGGGCGCATGAAGGGTGCTGGCTTGTTTGTGTGTTGGGTCAA
>CBIHQM010000316.1:0-8242 GCA_966211885.1 uncultured Chryseolinea sp. | reverse complement strand
GCGCTATTGGCTACGACACCCTCATTCTCATCAACACCCTGGTGAACTGGATCATGGTGAAACTGGGCAGGGAAAAAATATCCCTCTCTAAACGGGTGAAAGACAGCGTGAAATCCGCCGTAAAGTTCATCAACGATTTCGAGGTGACGGCCGCCGACATTGCCATCGAGAACCAGTACGACTATGTGATTTGCGGCCATATTCACCACCCCGAAATGAAAAAGATCACCACCGAAAAAGGTGAAGTTATTTACTTAAATTCGGGTGACTGGATTGAAAATCTAACGTCCCTGGAGTACGACGCCGGCCAATGGCGCATCTATCGCTACAGCGAAGATGCCCAGGCACAAGCCGTGAAGCTCCCCAAGCGTCTCAACGAGAACCTGGACAACGACAAGATTTTCAAGGGACTGGTCAACGAATTCTTAAACCTGAAAAAGTGAAGATCTTATACGCCATCCAAGGCACCGGCAACGGCCACCTCGCCCGCGCCGAAGACATCATCCCAGCCCTGAAACAACACGGCGACCTCGACCTGTTTGTGAGCGGCTCACAAGCGGATATTAAACTGTCCTACCCCGTAAAATACAAGTCGAAAGGCCTGAGTTTTATTTTTGGCACCAACGGTGGGATAGATTTCGTTAAAACTTTCAAGCGAAACAGCTCGAAGGAAGTTTACAAGGAGATCAAAAAATTCCCGGTGGAGAAATACGATTTGGTGATCAATGATTTCGAACCCGTGTCGGCCTGGGCTTGCCGTAAGCGCGACATTCCTTGCGTCGGTCTGAGCCATCAGTCGGCCTTGCTGTCGTCTAAGATCCCGACGCCGCGAAAGATCGACCCCGTGGGGGAGTGGGTGCTTCACAATTATGCACCTGTGGAGAAGTATGTTTCATTTCATTTCGATCGGTATGACAACAACATGTTTACCCCGGTTATCCGCAGTGCGGTAAGGAAAAGTAAGATTGAAACGAAAGATCACTATACGGTCTATTTACCCGCCTACGACGACAAGAAACTCGTGCCGCTGCTCACCCGCATCCCGCAGGTGCGCTGGCATATTTTTTCGAAGCACGCAAAGAAGCCGTATCACGTGGGCAAGCTCTCTGTGTACCCGGTCAGCAAGGACGAGTTCGCGGCCAGCATGACCTCCGCTACAGGAGTGTTGTGTGGTGCTGGCTTTGAAACACCGGCGGAGGCACTTTACCTTGGAAAAAAACTGTTGGTGGTGCCGATGAAATCGCAATTGGAGCAACATTACAATGCCGCTTCCCTGAAACAGTTGGGCGTGCCCGTATTGAAGAAAGTCAAAAAGAAGAGTCTCGAAAAGATCATCGAATGGCTCGATACCGACACCCGGGTGACGGTAAACTACGACGACAACACCGCGGAAGCCGTTGCGTTAGCCGTGTCGTTGGGCACAAAACAATAGAAAAACATTAAACTTTTCATAACTGCCTTGTAAAGGTGGGATAATAAGTGTTTCCTATTTTGTCGTTCGTAAAAGATATGAGCGACAAGAAATCATTTCGGGTATTGTTGGTAGACGACGACAGGGACATTCTGGAGCTGCTGGAATACAATCTCGAAAAAGAAGGGTTCAAGGTAAGGTCCATCGACGACAGCCTCCAGGCCATCGAAGTCGCGAAAGAATTCCGTCCCGACCTCATCATCCTCGACATCATGATGCCGCATCCCAACGGCATAGAGATTTGCAAAGCCCTGCGCGCCCTCAAGCGTTTTGAAGAAACCTACATTTTCTTTCTCACGGCAAAATCGGAAAGCTACTACCAGGAGGCAGCGCTCGATACTGGCGGTGATGACTATATCGAGAAAGTGATCGGACTGCGCGCGCTGACGTACAAAGTGAATACCGTATTGAAGCGCAATTTTGTGATCCGCAAAAGTATTCGCGAGTTGAAGATCGGCGACCTGGTGATCAACCGGAAGCTGAGTTCCGTGAAAATGAAGGAGGCCGAGATCACGCTGAGCCGCCCCGAATTTGAATTGCTATTCTTCTTCGCGCAAAACCCGCGCAAAGCCATTTCCCACGAAAGCCTGCTCCGGAACATCTGGGGTTCCGAGATCTATTTGTTCGACACCTCCATCGATGTCTATATCGAGAATCTGCGTCAAAAGCTTGGCCTCAACCTGATCCATCGAACTTCTGATAACCGTTATCGGCTGGATATTCGATAGAGTATTCCCGCTAAAATGCGGTGAAAACCTCACTCCACGAACTCGATCGTATTGATCTTCGCGATGTCCTCGTTAGGTTTCTCCGGCTTCACTACCACAAAGAATACATTGTGCATTCCAGACACCGGCTTGTCGAACGTTGCCGTGGTCGTACCAGGTTTGTCAAATCCGCCCGTTGATTTCACGGCTGCTTTTCCGATCACCGGCCCGGCCTGTGAATCCATACGCACTTCGATGGACCCTTCCTTGTCCGAAGCATATTCAAAGGAAATCTGCCGGATGCCCGTAAGGTCAATATTTTTCATTAGCATAAAGGCTTTGTGATCGCCGGCCGTGAGATTGTTGCCAAACCGTGAGAAGCCCACTTGGGTGTCGGTGTAGATCGTTTTCATTTTTGCCTGGCGCAGCGTAACCACGTCGGTTTGAGAAACAGGTTTAATGCCGTGCGCCCCTTTGTCGGTATACACGGCCGTCAACCGGTAGATGCCGCGGGGCTCATCCTCGCGATGGTCGGTCAATGCCACGGTGCCCTGGAGCGGCAGGTTGGATTTCTCCTTTTTTGTCCGCGAAAGCGACAAAATGTATTTCACCATCTCGTTCACATCTTTTTCATCCAGCTGCGGATGGGCCGCCATCACGTGCTCCGTTCCCCACACACCACCGCCACCAGCGATGATCTTCTTGGTGAGCGTAGCGACGGCGTCCGGTTTATCGATGTAGCGATGTGATACGGCTTGGTAGGAGGGACCAACCGAGACCTTATCCAGTGTATGACACGCTTTGCAATCACTTCCCGCGATGAGCGAATAGCCAATAGGCACATTGCCAGACGCCGTGATGCCCTCCGATTTTCCATTTGCGTCCAGGCTGACAGGCTCGGGGATGTATTCGTAAGAAACATGAACCGCTTTGGGATCGATCTTGCCATCTTCGCGGTCGCTCACCTCTACGGTATAGCTGAACGGCTTCTTGGGCCAGAAGAACGACCGGTTATTGCGCGACGTGATGGCCACCTGCGGCCGATCGTCACCCGCCTTCACAATGATCGTATCGGTGTCGGTCAGGCCGGCTTTGTCTTTGACGCGCAAGATGGCCGTGTACACCCCGGGTGTTGTATAGGTGTATTTTGGGTTGGCCTCGGTCGAGCCGACGGTTTTGCCATCGAAAAGCCACTCATAGCTGATGCCATCGTCGTCATCAGGATCATTGGTGCCGGCGCTGCTAAAGAGGACCCGCAGGGGTGTCTCACCCACGGCCTCGCGTATAACGGGGAGGTTGCGCAGCTCAGAGGTGAGAAATACTTTTTTGCTCAGTTCAGCTTGCGCCACGGAATCTGTCACGCGGGCGCTGGCCTGCGGGGGCCTGTTTCCGGTATTGTACTCGATCTTCACAAGCCGCGCGTCGTCATTGTCGGCACCATACACCGAACCGTATTCCAGCATGTACATCACCCCGTCGCTGCCAAAAGCCAGGTCGATGGGTCTCCTGAAGTCGCCGTTCGCCGACATGAAGGGTTCGCTGCGTACATAGTTTTCGTCTTTGTCGAAGCGGAGCGCCAATACCCAATTGCGCATCCAATCAAACACGAATAGAGCGCCGTCATAGTAGTCGGGAAATTTGTTTTTCGAGGGGGAATCCTTGTCGTAGGTATAAAACGAACCAGCCATCGCGCTGCGGCCACCCTGCCCCAGCTCGGGAAACTCTTTGGAGGCAGCATAAGGATACCAGATCATGGCCGGTTGCGCCGGCGGCAATTCCTGGAGACCAGTGTTGTTGGGGGAATTGTTTACGGGTTTTGCCGGATCGAAGCGTGGGCCCGCGGTTTGTTTGGCAAAATCCCAATCGGCATAAGCGTAGTTGTTTCCCACAAAGTAGGGCCAGCCGAAGTTGCCAGCTTTTTTTGCCTGATTAAATTCGTCGTAACCACGGGGGCCCTGCACGCTGTCCTTGCCCGCATCGGGTCCGATCTCGCCCCAATACAAAACAGACGTTTTCGGATTCACAGCAATGCGATAGGGATTGCGGCATCCCATCACGTAGATTTCCGGGAGGGTCTTTTCGTGGCCTTTGGCAAACAGATTGCCCTCTGGGATGGTGTAGGTGCCATCGGGCTCGGGATGAATGCGAAGTACTTTGCCTTTCAAGTCGTTGGTGTTGGAGGGGCCGCGCTGGGCGTCCTGGGAATAGTATTGCTTGTCCGGTCGTTCGTCCAGCGGAGGGTAGCCATTGGCGGGGAAGGGGGTTGAACTGTCGCCGGTGGATAGGTAAAGATTTCCGTCCTTGTCCCAGGCCAGCGAGCCGCCATGATGGGAACCGCTGTTCTCCTGCACCGGTACTTTCAACAAGATATTTTCCGATGCCAGGTCGAGTGTATTGTCCTCCTTCAAAACGAACCGCGAAAGATTAAAAACGATTGGCGCTTTGTCGGTGGGAGGAGAGTAATACAAGTAGATGTAGGGTTGTTTTGGGAAACCCGGATCCAAAGTCACCCCAATGAGACCGGTGCCACCCTTGATGCACACGTCGAAACGATGTATGATTTTATATTCACCGGTTTTGGAATTATACAGGCTGAGGTTGGCGCTGCGCAGCTCCGTGAAGAAGATGCGGCCATCGTTGGCCACTGCCAATTCCATCGGTGTGTTGAGGTCGTTGACCAACGTGGTTTTGACAAACCGGTTTTCTTCGGGTGTGGCCACCGAATACGCTTTGCTATAATCCAGAACACCGTTGCCCATGGCATATTTAATACCTCCCAAAAGGTGGCCCAAGTAGAGAGGCTCGGTGTAGCTGGAGTCCACGTGGCCGCTGGCGGTATAGAAGGCCCGGCCGCCATCGAATTCGTGATACCAGGCAATGGGGTGATTGGCGCCGTTGGTTCCACCCTCGTAGGTGTTTTCGTCGAGGTAGGCCAGCACTTTTATGCCCGGATAAAAGGAGCGGTAGTTATACCATTCGTCCTTGCGTTCCCAATGGTCAGGGAGATCTTTGGTGGAGATATGGGTTTTGTCGGTCACATTTATGGTGGCCGTGCGGATGTTGGAATTGTGTGGATGGCTCGAAAAAAAGGCGCCCATCAATTTTCCATACCAGGGCCATTCATATTCCGTGTCGGCGGCAGAGTGGATGCCAACGTAGCCGCCACCCGCCTGGATGTAGCGTTCGAAGGCGGCTTGCTGTTCGGCATTCAGGACGTTGCGCGTAGTGTTGTTGAACACCACGGCATGAAAGCGTTTCAGGCTGTCGTCAACAAAATATGCTGCATTCTTGGTGGTGTCCACGGCAAAGCCATTTTCCTTTCCGAGTTTTTGGATGGCAGCATCGGCAAAGGGGATGGACGAATGCTTCCAGCCTTTTGTTTTGGAAAACACCAGCACCCGGGGCGGCGTAGGTTTTCCGCTATGACAGGCGTTGAGTAGTAGCGAGAGGGCGACAAGAACGACGAACGGCACGAGCCGTCCCAGGGATTTTGGTAAGGACATGGTGGTTTGGTTATAGTGGTGATAAAGTAGCAAAAAAATACACATGGCCCGTGGGATACTTTGCCGCTGGAGAGAGCAGCTTTTAAAAGGAAATTATGCCGGAGGGGAAATGAGAGGCGAGGATTTCTTTCAGTGCATGGTAGCTTAGACCTTCGCTGGCTTTTTCGAAACGTACAAGGGCAGTCGATGGATTTTTTAGCCGACTAAAGTGCGTCCGCAGCAGAGCGGCTTTTCGCAAAACGAATGAAGCGTGTGGGAGGCGTCTCCTTCAGAGGCACCCAACAATTTTGAATAGCGGATTGGTAATGCTTGGGGGTCGTTCAGGCCGCTTGCCACAGAAAATACCCGTTGCTGTACGGATGTCGGACGCAACGGTGTAGGGGACCGGAATTTTGTTTGACAAATTCGACCCGGATGGTACATGTGCCATGTAATGTTTTCGTTGGACATCCGGATTAACGGTATAAATGGCTAGTTTTGGGTTGTTACTTAATGCAGGTGTGGCTTATTAAAGGAACAGGGTGAACCGTGGTGTGAAATTTAGGCTCATAACAATGAAAAAGCATACCCCCGACATTCCCCTGCCATAGTTATAATCCTTATCTTTATCTTTGTAAACAATAACGTCTATAGAAGTTTTTTATGGTTACTTTATCAAAACTTGGGAGGGTTACACCTCGCGCTATTTTTTCAGCTATTTTTTGCCTCATCGGCTCGCTGGCTTTCGCGCAAACCACATACTACGCACGTCAGAACGGTAACTGGGCAACGGCCTCCACTTGGTCCACCGTTTCTTGTGCCGGTGCCGCGGCGACAACTATACCGACATCGACCTCCAATGTTGTGATCTGCGCAGGACGCACGGTTACGTGGAGTACCTCCGGTGCCGACGCCACCATCCGCAACTTGACGGTCGAGGCCACAGGTATTTTAACCATCAATACCAACCGCCATATTTATCTGAACTCTCTGGTGCTGGACGGCCTGGTGAACGGCGCCAGCCAGGGTGACCTCAGGATGGGAAATACGGCAGGCTCCACACTGAGTGGGACCGGCAACTACAGTGTGAACAATGGCAGCAGCGATATCCGCTGTCAGTCCAACATAACCATTCTTGCCGGTACCGACCTCAAATTCGACAACAGCGGTACCTTTCGCATCAATGGAAAAACGGCAACGAACAACGGTAAGATCTCCATTATCACGCCTTCGAACTTTTCGGGCAACGGATTTTTTGTAAACGCCACAACCACATCCTATTTGCTCTATAGCAGGGGTGCCGATTTTTCGGGAACCACCCTCACTGCATCCGGCGTGGGCAATACGGTTGAATTCAAGCCCACTTCAGGCACGCGGAGGGTGAACACCGGGGGAGTTTACCACCACCTGATCATCAACGGGGCCACTTCCAGGCTCCGGGCAGCTACCACGATCAACGGCAATCTTACGATTAGTAGCGGGGCTACCCTGGACGTGAACGGATTTGATATTAGTATCGCCGGCAACTGGACCGATAACGGCGCGTTTACCGAGGGCACCAGAAAGGTGACCTTCAGCGGCAGCGCAAACAACCAAACCGTTAATGCCGAAACATTCTATGACCTCACCATCAACAATACATTCGCTGGTGGTAAAGTTACCGCGACGGGGAATATTCTCGTCACCAACGGCCGCACATTGACGATGACCTCCGGCATTTTCGACATGCAGACCAACACCCTCAGTCAAACCGCGGGATCGGCCAAACTGACTGCGAGCGGTGGGGACCTTCGGATGGCCAAGACAGGCGTGACCCTCCCTGAACTCACCGGGACCTACACGATCACGGGGGGGACCATCACCTTCAGCGGATCCGGTGCCCAGACGGCGAGAGCACTCAACTCCGGATCCAGTACCTATTATCATATTGCTTTCAATGGCGGTGGCACGACCACGCTTGCCGGGGACATTACCGTAAAAGGCAACTGGACAAACACCGGTAACACAGTGACGGGCAACGTGACCACGACCTTTGGCGGCACGGGAACGCAGACCATTACGAATACCGCAGGACAGAGTTTCTACAGGGTCAATGTCAATACAACCGGCCCTTTAACCCTCGCGGCGACCACCGATGCGACCGTCACGAATACCCTCACTATGACGACGGGGAATGTCAATCTGAACGGACGAACGCTACGGCTGGGTAATGGCGCTGGCGCTACACTAGTGCATACACTCGCGACGGCTACCTGTTATGGAGGTGTTTTTCAACGGTATTTCCCATCAGGAACCGCCATCAGCCCTACCGCAGCGCCCCTCTATGGTTTGTTTCCGATAGGGAGCTCAACAAGCTACCGTCCGGTTCAGATAACGTCGACGGCCAATGCAACCACAGGTGGATATGTCGGCTTTCAGCACAACGATTTCCTGACCGCAACAGATGTTAGCTACTCGGACAACGAGGGAACCGCCATCCAGCGTGTCACGGACATGAATTCCACGGGGTCAACCTCCGGACTTGTGGGAGGAACGTATACCATGAGCATGACCATGACCACTCTTTCCGCCACGGGTGTGGT
>CBIHQM010000315.1:0-8351 GCA_966211885.1 uncultured Chryseolinea sp. | reverse complement strand
GGGATGTGGTGCATTCGGTGTTTGCCGGCTTTCGTTTTAGTTCGTGCGTAACTTATCCTGTTTCAGTGCTTTCGAAATTCGGGATGTCTTGAACTGCGGGCGTAGGTTTCTAAAAAACTTGGGCCTGCGACATGACGAAGTACTTTCGCACATTTTGTAAAAAGCTCGTCGTTGCGCAGCGAAAATACTCCCCCCACATCTTTGTTGGTTGCTCCCGCGGCTGATGGTGGCCCTGATAGGTATCCAGTATTTCTTACGGATTTGGTTGACCTGGCTATGACTTTCAAATCTGGATTTTCCGTTTACGCCCCAATTTTGTCCGTTTCGGTTAGTCTTCACTTCCGGCCCATACGCAAAGCGCTCAACTTTGCCCCGGTAAGCAGTTAGTGGCTTGCTAATGACGCTAACGACAGTATCACATACCCATTAAAAACTCATCATGAAAAAACTCATCATCCTTTCTTTTGTCTTGGTCTCTTCCGCCAATTGTTTTAGTCAAAGTTTCACCAAGGATCTTTTCAAGCGATTGAGCTTCGGGGTCAAGGCCGGAGCAAACTACAGTAATTTTACAAACGCCGATTTTGAAACCGACGGCTTGGTGGGATTCCATGCAGGCGGTTTGGTCAACTTCAAATTGAACGAGCGTCTGTCCATCGAAGAGGAGTTCCTGTTTTCCCTGCAAGGCGCAAAACTGAAAGGAGCGCTGAATGACACGGAAAGTATAAAACTGTATTACATGACCGTTCCCATACTTTTAAAGTGTCGCACCAACTCAGGCATCTACTTTGAAGCGGGTCCGCAGGTAAGCGCGCTCATGAAAGAAGACCTTGACAAATCATTAGTAGACGGTCAGTTTGCAAAGAAACTGGACTTCGGCGTAGCGGCTGGATTGGGCTTTCAAGCAAAGAACGGCTTGGGCATCGGTGCGAGATACGTGGCCGGTCTGTCGAATGTAGGCGACTTTCAATCGTCGGTTGTGAAAAACGATTTTCGGAACAGCATCGCGCAGGCGAGCGTATTTTATGTATTCTGACACAGGGCATATTGCATCTATTGTCTCGAAAAAAGTCTCACGTTCTATAGCAAGTCCCGGCGTGTAACCGGGACTTGCTTCTTTTTTGACCGGTCTTTGTATCCCGGTCAACCTTCCAGAATCTTCATAAAATAGGGGGAGTCGTTCCACTTGATCCGTTTGTATTTACGATTTTCTTTTAAGGCTTCCGGCAGACATTTCCAGATCACCTCGCTCATTTTTTCCAGCAAGAGCTTGCGCGTAAACGAATCACTCACCACTAGGCTGATCTCGCGGACGGGCACGGGTTCTTTGAACGTCTTGCAAAATCCCTCTTGCAATTCATGCCTGACCGACAACCAGGGAACAATAGCAAACCCCAGGGAAGCGCGCACCAGGTTCTTCAAGGTCTCGATCGAATTGATCTCATACAGCGACTGCTCTTGTACTTTCTTCTTTCCCCGGCTGCAGATGTCGAGCAGCTGTGCATTGAAACAATATTCTTCCTGCAAGAGCAGCAACTCCAATTTGTCTTGTTCACGCAGGTGATAATTTTTCTCTTTAAGCCCCGGGTGGTGCGGGTAGAGATAGGCCACAAAAGGCTCCTGGAATAAAGGAAATTCCTTGAGGTTGGGATTGCCGGTGGGGGTGGACATGATCGCCACATCAACCCGGCCGGTCTCCAGGCTTTGCATGAGCTCGTAGGTGGAGGCCTCGCGGATCGCAAACTTCATCTTGGGCATGGCCCTCTCCAGTTGGCGGATAAAGAGCGGCACCAGATAAGGTGACAGGGTTGGGATGATGCCCACGTTCAATGTTCCCTGCAGGTCGTTCTTCTTGTTGACGATCAGGTTCTGAATGCTGTCGATCTCCCGCAGCACCTTCTTTGCCTTCTCGATGATCTCTTCCCCTGTAGGCGTAGGGGTGAGGGGCACACGAGACCGGTCGAAGATCTTTACCCCGATTTCGGTTTCGAGATTCTTCAACTGGATGGTTAGCCCAGGCTGGCTCACGGCACATAATTCTGCCGCCCGCGCAAAGTGCCGTTCCTGGTCCAACGTAACAATGTATCGAAGCTGCTGCAGGGTCATGGATTATAAATTTTATTTATGATGACGTAAAATTATTAATTTGATTTATCATGCGCAAGCCGTCACCTTTGAGCCATCAACGACGTAAAACATCACAAAACAAAAACTAAAATCCTTATGAAATTTACACGCAAAGCTCAAGCACAATGGCAAGGTACTGGCAAAGACGGTCTGGGAAGCCTGACCACCGATAGCACCGTATTGAACAAAACGCAATACTCCTACAAGACCCGATTCGAAAATGGCGCGGGCACAAATCCTGAAGAACTGATCGGAGCAGCCCATGCCGGTTGTTTCACCATGCAGCTGAGCTTCCTCCTGGATGCCGCGGGCTACAAGGCCACGCAACTGGATACCGAAGCACAAGTTGTATTTGAAGATGGAAGCATCACCCAGATCAATTTAAAACTGACGGGGAAAGTCGATAAGATCGACGCCGCCACCTTCGAGGAGATCGCACAAAATGCAAAACGTATTTGCCCGATCTCAAAAGCGCTGAATGCGATGATCACCTTGTCGATCGAATTGAAATAGCGAATAAAGTACCCGGAAAGAAGCTGCTTTCGAATAGGAAGCGGCTTCTTTCGTTGTGATGGGCTAGGACCGGGGGCTATCGCCGGAGAGCCATTTCAGGAAGTGGGAAGTCTTCTCTTTGCTGACGGTGACGCTTTCCTTCAGCGGGACCGACACGTTCACCCAAAGCTTTCGTCCCAAGTGATTGGACACATCGACAATCGCCTCACGGTTGACCAGGATCTGGCGGTTGGCGCGGTAGAAATTCTTTCCGGCGATCTTCTCCAATTCTTCCAGGGTTTTGCCGGGGAAGTAGACCTTGCGGTCGAACGTGACCAGGTGAACCACATCGCCCTCCAGGTAAAAAACGGCGGTGTCCTGGAGTTTGATGGGAAGGATCTTTTCTTTGTAGTGCACCAGGATCGCGGATGTGTTTTCCATTCCACGCGTTTCGAACAACTTCAAAATCTTCTCCAGCGGCAGCGACTCCTGGCGCGGGGTCGATTTTGTTATCCTGTAAAATTTCTCCAGCGCTGCACCTACCGATGATGAAGTGAAGGGCTTCAATAGGTAATCGATGCCATTCGCTCCAAAGGCCGTCAGGGCATACTCATCATAGGCCGTGCAAAAGATAACCGGCACGTTGATTTTCGTGGCCTTAAAAATCTCAAAGCTCAGCCCATCACCCAACTGAATGTCACTGAAGATCAGGTCGGGCGCTTCATGCTTTTGGAAATATTGAACGGCATCCTTTACCGACCGCAGTTTTGCTGAGATCGCAATGCTCGTGTCGAACTGCTGGATGGTCTCCGCAAGATCATCCGCGGTGAGTCGCTCGTCCTCTATGATTATTACCTTCATCGTCTAATAATTTTATCCTTACCGCAAAACAAGTTTCGGTTTGCGTAATGTGAATTTCGTCTCCGCTCAGCAACCGGTAGCGTTCCGCAAGATTAGGTAAGCCCTGTCCCGTAGACGGCTCTTTAAAATGCCGGGATTGAAGATTGTTGATGACTTTGATGTAGTCGCCTTCAACGACGATCTGGATGTTCAGCGGCGACTCCTCCGTCAGGTCATTGTGTTTGATGGCATTTTCCAGTAGAGCCTGCAACGAAAAATGAGGAACATATTTTTGACGGGCGATCTCCAGCGGTACGTCGGCCTGGTAGGTCAGTGCCTTGCCAAAACGCACGCGCTGCATTTCTATGTAATCCCAGCAAAGCTGAAGCTCGTCCTCGAGTCTGACGATCCGGGCGGCGGGGTTGGAAAGGGATGCTCTTAAAAAGTTGGCCAAATGCACCAGGTAGGTTTCTCCTTGTCTGACATCCTGTTTATACAGGGTTTTAACCGTGTTCAGCACATTAAAAAGAAAATGAGGATGGATCTGTTGTTTCAATACCTGGTTCGCCGTCTCGCTGATGATGGCCTTTAATTCCAGGTTCTCAAATTCCGACTGGATCTTGGCCTGTTGCAGGAAATTGTAGTGGTAGAGCAGGATGATGAAGGTGTTCATTAACCAACTGGAAAGAACAATGATGGCCATAAAGGAACGATCTGTCCAATGAAGCCGGTGATCGCTGGCAACGGGTTCAAAGAGGATCCAGATAAACAGATAAATAAATGGGCTAAGGGCATAGGACAACAGGTAGCGTAATTTCCTTTGCTTTCTGGTCAGCGTGATATATGTATCGTGAGACGGCTTGAACCCCAAAACATAAATGTCGCCGATGCCGATCACCAGTATAATGACGGCCCCCATCACCGAAACGAACACGGCGCGAACGATCTCCACCTTGGCAATGAGCAAGAAAATAAAACACACCGAACAGATCACCCCCGTGGCCAGGAGATTTATCCGGATCAAACTTTTAAACGTCGGCTGATGTCCCATCTTTCCCGTAATTGAAATCACTGTCGCGCCGTTGAAAGATACCCCTTTTTCCAGGCCATACCAATCCCAGCGAAGCTTCAAAAATGCCAGCAAACGATGACGAACAAAAAGACTTTATTCCCCAAACGGACAAATTCACGGTTGAAACATTTTTGCTATCATTGTTAAAAAGGAGCCTCGGCGAAGAAATATGAATGAGGCACTAGTTTTGAATAAAATGAATTGGATAAAATTTTCGTCCCGGAAGTTAACGGTCCTATTGCTGTTGGAGGCTCTTTGTATTTTTTTGTTTAGATATCATCAACCCCAATGTGAACCCTGTATGGCGGGTACGGATTGCCCACCCTGTCTTTCATCCATCCAGATTGTAATAGCCGTCGTCGGAGGCGCCGGATTGATACTCCTGGTAGTGCTGGTAGCTTTAAAGGATAAACAATGAAGGTCAACAACCGCCTACCGCCAACCGCCGTTGTTGGTGTTCTTCACCAACAACCTTTTCGGCAATGCCACCCTCAATGCGTGCTCCCTTGCTGATATTTCGCCAACGACAATGCATTCCCCTCGTTGCTTGTTGGTGAAGAACACCAACAAGGGCGGCGGCCATCGTCGGAGGCGTCGGATTAATATTCTTGGTGGTGCTGGTAGCTTTAAAGAATAAACAATAGAGGGTCAACCACCGCCGTTGTTCGTGTTCTTCACCAACAACATCGCCGCCGTTGTTGGTGTTCTTCACCAACAACCTTTTCGGCTACGCCCTCACTAAATGTGTGCGCTCTTCCTGGTATTTCATCAATAATTCATCTCCTGCATCACTGAATTCATTCATCATAAACAAGGGGACATGACGTCGAATAGCTAAAGGCGTCACAATTCTGCCCTTTTACTTTTCAATGTTGAATTCTTTGGCTACATTAAATACGGCATTCGGCCAATCTCTGCATAGTGAACGTTCTGGTGCAAACAAACAGGGAGAAGAAATCTTGTGCCTGTCGTTGAGTGAAATGGGTTATCGGTCATCAGCAAGATCTATAGTTAAAGTCTTCGTCCTTGTGTCTATGTGTTGCTGCGGTGAGGCTCCGGCAGCGGAGCAATCCCTTTGGCATAGACAACTTTCAATTCTGCAACACAGGAATTGATGCTTATAAGTGTTGACTACGAAACTTTATTGAAAGGACGGGCCTCCGCTCTTCAGTTCAAAGGAAACCGCGACAACGTTAGAAAAAATGCCTGATACAACAACTGCCCCCACCGATGCTTCCAACCCGGAATCCATCGCCTACATCATCAAACAATTGAACCCGAACTGGACCGACATCGACCAGGCGTTTTTATGGCCGCCCGATCTGTTCCTGGTTTGTGCCTTCATTCTAAAAAAGACGGGCGCCTACCGCATCATCGCCAGCAGCTATGCTTGCACCGACTATGAACGGCGATTCGGAAAGGCGTGCAAGCAATGGCTGGTAGCCATTCAAACCAGCATTACTACCGCGAAGGATATAGAGCTTCCCGCCGAGATTGCCGACTTCCGGACAGACCTGAAGGCATGCTGCGGCCGGGTGAAGTTCAATGAGCTGAAGGCGCTGACTTCGGATGGGGCAAAAGAACTAACCGAAAAATTGATCCTTGGATTGGCCTTGGCCGACCAGGCCTCCGCCGGCTTTGGCTTGCCCGGCATAAAAAAGCCGGAGACCAGTTTGGTCTATTTCATCGCCAACCTGTTGTTGGTTACCCAGGGATCGCTCACCTGCATTCCCAAGTTCGGCGGAGTAGTGGTTCCCAAAATGCGGACACCCCAAACCGGATTGACCATCCGTTCGCTCTCGCTCTACCTGGCTTACCTCGACACCGAAGTGGAGATCATGTGGCGCTCCGTGCCCTGGGTGAACATCGACCAGAATACATTGAACGTGCTCTGCGTGCCCTGGCCAAGGGAAATCGACAACCACGATTTCCAAAGTCAACCCGATACCTTCGAGACTTTGCGATACTTTGGCTACGATGGCAAGAAGCGCCAGGAGGAAGGCTTCCAATCGCTGCTGCAGATGTTGAAAAAAGTGAATGCCGAACGGGGCAACGTGCATGTGCTGGTTTTCCCGGAATTGTCACTGGAATACGACCAATACCAGTTGCTCCTCAAAATGTTAAAGGATGAATTCGAGCGAAAGAATTCCGACTGCGATGGCGACGGGGAAGCCGACGGTTGCCTGAGACATATGCCGATGGTGATTGGCGGCATCACGTTCGACAAGCAAGATTACAACGCGGTGGTGCTGGCCGTATATTTTTCAGGAAAGTGGTACAAGATGCTGCAAACCAAACATCACCGGTGGAAATTGACACGGAGTCAACTGATCCAATACGAATTGACCGGAAGCTTTACCGTGGAGCGCGAATGGGCCGAGCGGATCGCTATCGGGCAACGGCGCTTGTCGTTTTTTTCACCAAACCCCTGGCTCACACTTTGCCCCTTGATCTGCGAAGACCTGGCGCAGCTGGAACCCGTGTCGGAGGTGATCCGTGGTGTGGGACCGTCGCTGCTCATCGGTTTGCTTATGGACGGCCCGCAGATCATCGGCCGGTGGCCCGCCCGTTATGCAAGCGTGTTTGCCGACGACCCCGGCACGGCCGTGCTCACCCTCACGTCGATGGGCATGCTGCAAAGGAGTGTCCGTGCCGTTGTAAAAGACCGGAACACCACCAGTGTGGCCTTGTGGAAAGATCAATTGAACGGCTACAAGACCATCGACATCGTCGATAATCAAAAAGGCAGCACCGCGCTGCTGTCGATATCGGCCTCCTATGCAGAAGAATTTTCCGCCGACGGCCGCAGCGATCATGGATCCGCCCCCGTCTTCAAACTGGACAATATATTCTACCCGGACGACGTCGTGCCAACCAGAAAGACAAACGATCACGGAACTCTCGACCCCATGTGGGTAGGCGACTGGAACGATTTGCGCGAGCTCACCAGCATCTCCTTTGCCCTGGATGCACTCATCACCTCCTATGGCGAACATTGGGACCTAATCGTGTTCCTGGCCAACCCCGACGAAGATAAAAAACCTTGGGGCACCAGTCAGTACAGTCCACTCTTAGACCTGGTGGTCAAATCCCACCTTCGCCCGGAAGAAGCCGGCATCAATCCCTCAGAGGAGGAGAAGGAAAAGAACGACCCCGACGAAGTGCCCAAGAAAAAAACGGGCATCACCGATTCCTTACGCTGGGCCGTCGACGAGTTTAACTCGTGGAAAGCATTGCTGGCAGAATGGAAAATAAAAGCCGACGAGAAATTCAAAGACGGGGCCAAGCTCTCGGTCGAGGACAAAATTCAATTCAAGGTCGATTATTGGGAAGCATTGCGCGCCAAGGCGTTGGAAGACCTCACGGAAAAGCGTGGCGTGATCTCATCGACTTTTAGATCGATGAAATATGCCCAAAAGGACGAACTGAGAATCCGCCGGGCCGTCCCCCTGGCCTTGATCATATCGCTACACAACCGGATCGACAGCTACCGCGCAAAATACAAACGCCGCAACCACCTGATGCGACAGCTGTTTGAAAGGGTAGAGGAAAATGTTAATGAATTCTCTGCTTTTGGATGAGTGGTGATTGCCGGACGCCGGTACCGTTATTGGTGTTCGGCCGCCGTTGTTGGTGTTGTTGAACAAAAACACAATTCGGCAACGTCGCCCCCAATGTTTGGCCTGGCTGGTTTTTGGGCATTGTGGGCGGTGGCCGTCGTCTATCGCAACCCCCGGGCCGCCAGGCCCCGCGCCCATGAGGCAGCGAGGACGACCGGCGTGCGCCTCATCGTCGGCTGCCGGCTCGACCTCACCGACGGCAT
>CBIHQM010000314.1:0-8387 GCA_966211885.1 uncultured Chryseolinea sp. | reverse complement strand
AGGCCGAACGCAAACTCGGCCCACATGTACAGTTGACCGTTGGCATACCAGCCGTTAACACCCGGTTCTTTTGCCGCATCACAACCCTCGCTCAACTTTCTCAAAGCAATATCGAAACCGATGCCTGCACCCAGCCTCATGTAAAAGATCAGGAAGCGAAGGTCTGCGGGCCCGTAGCCCATGCTGGCACCAAAAGCAAGGCCTTCGCCCATGCCCATATCGCCCGTTCGGTTTCCGCTGTATCCTTTGATTTGATCGAGCACTTGTTGAGGTGGCGGCGGCACACCGGGGATGTCGTGGTTCCCCATCATCAGGTAGCCGTCGTAATTCAAAAACTTCACCAGACTCAGTCGGATCCGGTCCGAAGGCTCACCCACTTTGAAGAACCATTCATGTTTGTGGGCGTCGATGTTGAGGTGGATAAATCCATGACCATCGATCACATCGACAAGGTTCACGTTCACACCGACCATCGCATCGAAGATATCATTGGCAAAATCGTAGCGGATCAGGCCTCTGCCTTTTACAAACGCCTTATCCGTTTGCATCAAAGGACAGATCATGGCGGCATCGATGTCGATGCTCATCGACACCGGTGCCATAGTGCTGGTGTTCACGATCGCCTCGAACGTGCCCGACGCCTGGAAAGAAGAGCCATCGCTCACGCCCATGATGATGGTGGCTTTGAAACCCGCCCGGTTGGCCGTGGGCACATACTGGTTGGCAAGCGGCGGCGGACCGGCACTGTAGAAATCTTTCGGGTTGAGCACGGGTTTTTGACTGAGGTTGTAAAACGCCCCACCACCAAAACCAAAAATGCTGATCGGAATCGGTCCGCCCACGGCTGCACCCGGCGGCGGGAACTTAAGCCGGACGTCGACATACCAATAGTGAAATTCTTTTTTGCCAAAGAGCACTTGCGCATTGGCTTCAAAACCCGAGAACATGGTGGCCGTCAATCCTCCGCGAACGCCGTTGCCAAACTCCTTGTCGCCATCAAAGAAAGCAACGTTCCCTTTCACGTTGACGGGACCGACCGTTCCTTCAAGATTGATTGCCTTGGGATCCACTTTGTCGAACTTCCAGTCGGGGCGTTTGCCGTTGAAGTCGAGCTTGCCCAGCAAGTCGAAGCTGAACGATGCCTTGGGCATCAACGCGATGTTGCAAAGCTCCACGTTCATGGTGAAACCGATGCCGGCTTTCGATCCGGAAATCACGGGCTGGATCTGTTCCAAGCCGATGTCAAAACCGCCGAGCGATTTGTTGGGACTGGCCAAACCGGCGTTGAAGGTTTCGATGCTCAGGTAGGGTGCCACGGTCTGAAGCTTCAGCCCCTGAAATTCCATGGCTTTGAAATTGATATTAGGCAACGGCGACAGGCTGGCAATAATGTCCATGCTTCCATTGAGTGTGGCGGCTGCATAAAAATCTTTTCCACCACCCGCGGTCACCAGAATGTTCGACGTATTGGCCAGCGTGAACTGCGAATACCACATGGGCACTTCGAGATCGTTCTTCGGCTTGATCACAAACTGAAATTCCAGCGAACCCGCGGGCTTGCTCAAGGTGGAGGTATAATCCAGTTGCCCCTTTGGATTGCCGGCGTTGGAGCCGGAGATGGGAAGCACCAGCTTGCCGTTCATGCCGCCCGACACAAAGGAGTTGTTTAGAAAATTTACACCGATGTTGTCTACCGAGTAGTACCATCCGCCCAAGTCACCATCGCCAATAGCCAACACGTTGGTGGCGTTCACCGCGCCGCTCAGGCCTTGGGTATCGATGATCAGATCTTTCACGGCGGTGGTTATGGGGGGCCCGCCCGACGCTTTTTTAATGATCGCCGGAAGTTCAACCGTCAGGTTGGGAAGATAGAAGCCGTTCCAGTCGGGGGTGGAAATGTTCGGCTTGGCGGCGATGATTGGCATACCCACCGGGTTGGATGAGGATGAGTGATCATAGGTGCCACTGCCCACCAGGCTGAAACCAAAATCGGTGCTGCCGGCCAGGTAGAACGGATCGATGTCCACTTTCGCCATCCAGTTGCTCCAGGTAAGGGCACTCGCCGTGAGCGTCGCTTTTACCGGGCTCACCATATCCGATTTTTTCACCAGCATGCCGGCCGGGAAAGCATACTCGGCTTGAATGCGAAGTTTTTTGAATCCGTCTTTGTCGAACACCACATACGTTCCGGAGTCAAGGGGATTGACCGGCATGGGCGCAACGCCTTTGAGCTTCATGTTGATGGGAGCAATGTTGAAGTCGCTCGAAAGATAGAGCGTGCCTTGGCCGCATAATCCCGCGTTGTCCATGCAAACCGATTTTGCACCCAACGCAATTTTTGTGGCGCCGTCGGGAATGTTCACCACGGTGGCGGCCTCGAAGGTGGCTTGCAGGGGGGTGAAGGTCGCACCGGTGATGGCGATCACCGTGCCGATGCCGCCGATGGTCTTGTCAAGACCCAAAGGCATTTCAAAACCCGCGTTGTCGATGGCCGTGTTGATGTTCGAAACCAGCTGCTTCACATTGGCCTTGAAATATTCGTCAAGCTTCTGCGCATCGCTGGAGGTGAATGGAATCGACTGGATGTTTGGCGCAGGGACGGCCGGGATAAAGTCGACATCGCTTTTTACTTTTGCTTTCACCGTGCCGCTGATGGCCTGGTTGGAAGCATTCACCTGCAAGTCGGCGAACTCCACCAGGATCGGGATGAGCTTGCTGTTGATCATCGGGAAGTTGATCTTGCCGCGTCCCTTCAGCATGCCGGCTTGTTCGGTGGCTTCGAGCACCGTCATCTCAAATTTTCCGATCGTCACTTTGCTGCCGACGATCGCTTTGGAATTGTCCACACCTCCGCCGGGCACGGCTTCCTGGCAACTGCACACCAACGGGCCCATGGCGTCCATCACTTTGAATGCGGCCAGGTTTGGAAATTTGTTTGCAGGCGCTTCACCAAAGGTGAACGAGCTCACTTCGCTTCGACCCTCGTTTCTGAATACCGTGCTCCGGAAGGGATCGATCGCCGTGACCATGAAAGCATATTTTCTTCCGGCGATCAACGTAGGTTGTGCGGGACCGAAAAGAAATGCGTTGCCGGTCACTGTCTGTTCAAAAAACGGCGGCGTCGTGGCCGACTGCATAGCATCGTTGATGTTTCGCCCTGGCGTGAGGATCTCCACGATCTTCAGCTTGAACTGAGTAGACGGCGGTGCACCGGCCGGGAAGCTCCAGGTAAACAAAACGTTCTGCGGCGCAACGGAGCGCACCACCTCATCGGCATAGGGCCGGATGAGGTAGGGCGGCTCCAGGTTGGTGATACGGAAGGCATTGCTGCAACCCATCGGCTCATCCACCGACAACGGGACCTCCAGTTGATTGTAGTCATACGCCCGGGCACAAATGCGATAGGTGCCTTCGGGCAAACCATTGCCTTCGCGCAGGGCCGCCGCCGACGTGCCGCGAACCTCGACCTTGTCGATGTCGAACAAACCGCGGATCGCCATCGCATCCAGCTGCAGGGTCATCCCCGCAGGAAGATCGATCGGCCGCGGCGACCGGTACTGGCGCGCGGCATGGATCTCGATCCCATTTTCACCAATGATCGACCCGCGCAGTTGCAGCGACACGGCCGATTGACGATGCGATTGCAATGTGATGATGATCCGCTCGGGATGTTTCTCATAATCATCGATCTTGGTCGAATAGGGCGGGGCTACCATCACGGAAACGGTAACATCATTTTGTGCCTGGCAATACGTAGCTAAAGCCACCAGCCAGAGCACGGCGACGATCAAAACGACCGCGCGGGCACGAACCTTCACAGGAATAGACATATGAAAAGGTTGTTTAGATTTTGAATTCATTTTCTTAAAAATTTACAGCGTAGGAAACTTCACCCCGGAACTCGCTAAAGCGTGTGCTTTCTTTATTGCTTTTGCTGGGAAAGTTGCCGATGTAGTTGATGTTGGTGCTGAACGTGTGTCGTTTGCCGGGCCGGTAGGAACATTGAAGCCCGTCGTTCAGCAACAGGTTCTTTTGTCCCCCGGAAAAAGATTGAAGGATGGCCACCGACAATCCCACCGAAAGTTTGTTGTCCTTCAGGTTCTTGCTGCCCCCGAGGGTTATACCTTTGTTCCCCGTTTCATTTCTCGCCATCGTGAGGTGAGCCGAATTGAGGTTGACATAGAGCGTTAGGTTTTTGGGAACGAGCATGATCTGGTAATTGAAAAACATGTTCACCGAACTCAGGTCGTTGTTCATCCGCGGAGATGCATTCAGATCCTGCAGGGTCATGCGGTTCCACGAAAGCAGGAAGGTGTGCGTCACGTTCTCCTTCGGGATAATGTACCGCGGCGTGATGCCGATGGTCCCCGTGGTTTGTGTGATGAGCAACGTGTCGGCCACGAACACTCTTCCCGGTTGTTGTTTTGTCGAGAAGTTGGTATAGGTAAAATCCACGCCGAGGTTGTCGGTAATGTTGGCCGAAAGATTGGCCGAGCCGATCACCCGCTTGCTGGTTGATTCTTTCTGGTTCTGAAGATTGTCGCGTTGCAAACCCAGGCTCCCCGCGAAATGAAGCTTCCGTTTGAGCACCGAGAAGCTGGGCGCGATGGTGATGTTCTCCAGGTCGTTGTTAAAGAAATAGGACCCCATGGATTTGAAATCGGGATCGACGCGCTTGTATTGAACTTTGATGGTGAAATCATTCCGGCGATACCCCACGGCAACATTGTAGGCACTGTAAAATTCCGTGGAACCATTGATGTTGATGAAGTTCCCCAATGTACTTTTCAAAATATCCGGAATGGAATCGACCTTGATATGTGACCCCAGGTTGTTAGTGTAGTAACTGAAGCCGGCATCACCTTCCACGAATACACCTTTATAGGAAAAAGCACCGCTCACACCAAACACAACATTTTCGGCCGGCGACACCCGCGAGGTCACCTTTTCGGAATAGTGAACACTCGAGCTGTCGTCTTTCGCCTTCATCATGCTGAAGTCGATAAAATTGTTCCCCTTCCCAACGCCGATCTTCGCCGCATAACCACGCCGCGTATATTGGAAAGGGTCATACGTTCCCGATGTGGTGTCTACGGCGGTGGCGCGGTTAAGCCGTCCATACATAAAACCGATGCGCAGTATCCCGGGCGTGAGATCAACACCGGCACCCAGAATGGTATGCCCCGCCAGCGTGTAGGGTGAATAGGTAATGTTGCGATACCCGGCGTGAAGCGTGATCCATTTATACCGGGGACTCAACCCGAACTGGTTGAACGGTTGGCGGAACGAGCGCTCTTGTTCGCTGTACACAAAATAGAAAGGGATGGTCACACCATACAGCGTCAGCGTGGGCGAGCCGGAGAGCACGTATGAAAAAGGTTTCCTCCGGTCTTGAATGCCCTTGGCCGAATAGAACAACATGCGCGCACTGGCGCTTCCCGAAAAGGTCACGGCCTTTTGCTGCGCGATGTTCTCCAGGTCCTGGGCATTGACAGCGATGTGTGCCGTCGACAAGCAAAGGACCAGCAGGGAGGCTATTGCAAATTTTTTTCTCAGCGTTTTCATGAGGCAGGCGTTACGTCAATTCACATCCACGCGCACCAACTGGTAGTCGGTGCCGGTATACAAGGCACCGTCCAGCATGATCAAATAGCCCGTAAAGGGAAAATGGACGTTCTCACCCATGCCTTCGCGCGGCCCATTGGCATCGGCACCACCGGCCAACGCGCTGATGGTGTTGTCGGGGGCAAGGGTGAGGATCTTGGTCCGGTCGGTCAGGTAGCTTCCGCTGCCGCGAACATAGGCGCTGCAATACAGGTTGCCCTCGGGTCCGAGCGCGATACCTCCCAGGGAAAGGGGAACATACGGTTCACTGGCACAGCCGTAGCGCGCTTTGGTTTCGTCCAGGAGGGTGCTTACCATATTGTCGCTGTTGGAAATTTTTCTCACCCGGGCCGGTTCGTAGGCTTCGGTCAGAAAAATATTGCCATCGTCGTCCACGACAAGGTCGCGTACAAAACTAAAAGTAGCTTGCAGGGCAGCACCGTCTTTGCCGCCGTGTTCGCCCGTACCGGCGATGGTAGTGACATTCCCAACCTGATCATTCGCATCGGGTGTGATCATGCGCACCCGCACGTTGCCTTCGTCGCAGACGTAAAGATTATCCTGCTTGTCGATGAAGAGGCCCCGCGGCCTGTCGAAGAATGCAGCGTTGCGCGGACCATCAAGATAGCCGGGCTGGGGTTGGCCGTATTGAAAATTGTCGACGCCCGCATACAGACTGACATATCCATCGGGCGCGATCATGCGGATGCAATTGTTGCCCGTGTCAGAAATGTATACGTTGCCTTTACTGTCCACCGCCGCATCCGAGGGATAGTTGAACAAGGCAAACCCGCCGGAGCCATTAAAGTAACCGGGCGTGTTGCCGGCCCTTCCGCCACCGGCGACGTAGCTGAGCACACCGGTCGAAGAACGTTTATAGACGCTGTTCAATGGCGCCCGAACCACGTAGATGTTTTTTTGTGCATCGGCCGCCAGCCCATCCATCTGCAGGTCGTTCGAAGCGATGGTCACCAACCCGGTGGGCAGGTACGTAAAGCTTGGACCGGTGGCCTTAGCCTTGTCGATAATCACCGATACACTGCCCGAACCGGCACGCGCCGGCACGATCGCCGTGATGTAGGTGGAGGAAGCCAGCAACACGGCCGCCCGGTTTCCATTGATGAGGACCGTATTCTTCAAAGTGATGTCACTAAAATCTTTTCCGGTGATGGTAAGGGTATCGCCCATCCGGCCGCACACCGGCGAGATCTGGGTGATCGAGTGGCGCGGCGGCTCGTCGCTGAATTCATATTCATGTGCGCACTGCTGAGACACAGCCGACACAATGAAGATCATGGAGGATGCAATGAAGGATTTCATTTTTTTGAGGGTCTTGAAGTAGTGTAGTACAGACAATTGATTTCCACGAAGAGAACCTAGGCGTTCTTTTCACAAAATAGATCCCCGGCCCGGGGCACGAGGCCCCGGCGGAAGACTACATTTCGCTTAACAGTGGATCAAAAAATAAACTTACTACGGTTGGCCTATTTGCAGGCGAACCCGTTTTGGATGTAAGTGCTTTTCACGGCCGTGTTCTTGATGCTGTACGCACCAGTGATCACCGCATCTTTCGCCCAGGCATTGGGGTCGTTGGGTGTGATCGCCTGCACCGATGCATAGGTGCCATTGGTCGAGATGTCCATCGTGGGACAAAGCACGACGGGATCTACATTGTAATAACCGTTGCCGGGACCCCATTCCCACAACAACCAGCCGATGTTGTGCTTGGCAGCTTCGGTGAGAATGGATGCATAGTCCACAGCACCCTCGGCTGAGCAGCCGTATGTTTCGGGGACATTGTCGCCGGGATAACCACCAAACGCACAAACTTCACCCAGGATGAGCGGCACACCTGCCGAAGCAGCCGCGTTGAGCTGACCGGCAATGAATTGCGGGGTGGCACCGTCTACCTTCGACCAATAGGGATGCGCCGAGAACAGGATGTTGTGCTTCGGATCGTGGCTCACCAGCCCGGCGGCGATGGGCACCACCAGCTCCAGGTTCTTGCCGCAGTCGGGTGCATCGATGATTAACGGTGTGTTGATGCCGGCCGTCCGCAATGTTGTGATGGCCGATTTATAGGCGGTCTCAAACTGGGGTGCGGTGACCGAATAGTCGCCTGCTTCGTTCGCGATATTCACCAACAGGGCATGCTGATATTTTTGCACCAGCGCAACCACCGGCGCGCTCGACCAGAAATTGACCAGGTCGTTCAGTCCGTTCAGGTTGCAGGTGGCTTCATGCATCTCCACGATAGGGATCATTTTTTCCTTGATGCAATTTTTGATGAGCGCTTCCAGGGTCGTCAGGCTCGTGGCCTTGCCTTCGCTGTTCGTCTTTTGCCACACGATGCGCACACTGTTGGCGCCTGTCTTGGCGATCTCTGGAAAATACACCGCGCCCTCCGGATCGTTCTCGTCAAACACGCTCATTTTGTTCAGCCCTTTCAGGATCACCGCGTCGCCGCAAGGATCCAGGAGGCGCGTGCCGTCGACTGTAAATGTTTTGGATGATGTGGGGTCGGGGTCTGGGCCTCCGCCCTCATCGTCCTTACACGAATACAAAAGGACGACAACCAGCATCAGCGCCAGTATAGCCGCAGCATACAGGGCTTGCCCGCGTACCCGGGAAGACCAATTCGATTTTTTTACTAAAGCCGTTTTCATAGACATGAGAGTTTTTTTTCTTATGTAAATCAACGATGAAATCGGCCGTCAGGCAATGCCCCTTTTGGGGAAGCCAGCGACAGGGAGGAGGTTTGGGGTGGTGAATGACACGATGGG
>CBIHQM010000313.1:0-8387 GCA_966211885.1 uncultured Chryseolinea sp. | reverse complement strand
CAAGCTAATGTCGCCTGATCGATGTTTAAATAAACAAAACCAACGTTCTTTTTTTCCGATATTAACCGGACCGGGGAGGTCTCTCCATCCCAGTCTTGCGCAGAACGAACGGAAACCGTAATATGAACAATGGAAAAATTTTTTAATGTCATTTCCGCGCTAGCTCCACTTTCCGCAGACAGTCAACAAGCGCTCGCGGCGATCCTAAAAAAGCATGAGCTGAGAAAGGGCCATATCCTGGTCCATCAAAACTCGGTTTGTAATCACTTGTACTTTGTCGAACGCGGGCTCACCCGCACGTATTATTACAACGACGGCAAAGACGTTACCGATTGGATCAGCCCAGAAAATACGTTTGCCTGTTCCATCGTTAGCTATATCTCGCGTAAACCCGACCGGCGGCAAATCGAGCTGCTGGAGCCTTCCGTGCTTTGGTCGCTCCAATATTATGAAACGGAACAACTCTGCGCCAAACACCACGACATCGAACACATGATCCGGCTCCTGGTCAGCTCCGGTCTCATCCAACTCCAACAACGATTTGACGATCTTCATTTTGCGACGGCCCTGCAACGCTACCAAACCTTAATGAAAGAAAATCCTTCCCTTATTCAAAGAGTGCCCCTAGGCATGATCGCCTCCTACCTGGGCATCACGCAGGAAACACTGAGCCGCATCCGGTCGCAGGTTTGACTTTTTGATAAATGTCAAAGGACGCTGAAACAGCCCACCATACTTTTGATCCATCAAAAACAAAAAAAGTATGGAAACCATAACCCAGACATCCCAGAGACTTGCCCCGATTGACAAGCCCACATCCTTATTACTAAAGATAGCGTATTATATGAGCTGGAAACAGTTTGGAAAAGTGATCGCGCCACTGCGGTACATCTATTCCCGTAGCATTCCCGCGCTGATGACCTCAGTGAAAATCTTCAATTCGGAGAAAAAGCTATCACTCTCTGTTGAGACCAGGTTATTCATTCGCTATTACACTTCGCATTTGAATGATTGCTCATTTTGTTCGAACAGTAGTGAGTTCATGGCGGAAAAAGAAAAGCTGGAGCTGCAGCAGTGGAAGGAGTTTATGAATTTCAGAAACAGCCATAAATTCTCCGACAAGGAAAAAGCGTTGCTGGCTTATTTGGAAGAAGTGAATTTTACGAAGACCGCAACGGATCAAACTTTTCAGGATTTGCGGAGATATTATTCAGAAAAAGAAGTGGTTGAAATTACCTGGTTAAACGCCACGGAGAACTATTACAATCTAATGGCGAAGCCCCTGGGATTGGTTTCGGATGAGTTGAAGATCTCCCCTGATGCTTATACTTATATGGATCAGCATAACCCAAAACCACAAGCAGGCAAAGATTTGAAATAGCGATTAGCCATTTTATTGAACTCATATTTCTATCTTTCCCCTACACCTCAAAAACAATTTATTTATTTCTTCGCGCCGAAAACAGAATGCATAAACGCAGGTCAAGTATTTGCTCCTCATTCGAAGAACAGAAAATTAACGCCTGAAAGAAGGAATCCGACGCAACGCTCAATTCCTCAAAATATGCCGGTGAAGACCGTTCCACGGCAATTCGTCTGCAGTCAAATGTTCCAAATTCACTCTCGTCGGTCAGCTTAAACGCCTCCCGGAAAAAATTCCGGTCAATCTCTGTCTTTCGAACAGCTTGCGCCAGGATAACTCTAGACATTCTTTCCCGCATTAATTTATCAACCTTAATACGACGAATATTCAGATCGTAAAACTGTTTAAACTCCGTTTCATACAAGTGATAAAAATACTGATTTGAGAAGAGTGATATTCCAATAAAAATCTTCTCCATTCTTTTGACGATGGAGTCATTCCGTTCGGATGTAATGTAATTTCCGACAATTGCCATCAACATCTCTGCCTTCAGCTCATGATTCTTCGATGCTATCAATGAATCAACAGATTCCTTTAGTATTTTCATTTTCTCACCGGCTCGCAAGCTTCCCCACGAGTTTTGACCTGCAGCGCTAAATGAAACAAGCATAAATACTGCATAACACAAATCTTTCATTTCTTTCCTTTCGTTGGATTCAAATGACCGTGTAGTCATTTTGGCAGGAGCTCGCGCACATCGTGACTACTTTATCGTATAGTTCTCATAGGGATTAGGCGAAAGGCGAATCTTTAAGCTTCTTCCATCACCGTCAATTTTAAAAAAAGCTCACACCCCAATTAGCAGGCCAAGATCGTTCAATTTATCCGATTCTCCTTCATCAATTCTCTTTTAATGCCATTAGCAATGTCATCGCCGGTAACACCTCCATTCTGACGGGCCATCGCATAAAGGCTGGCATATTGCATGATGTTACTAATAGCCGATCCACTGAACTCATATTTATCCGCATAGGCTTTGAGATTGACATCGGCTTGCAGCGCAACGGTTTCGGGAACATTTTTTTTCCAGAGACAAAGCCGCTCCACAGCGTCGGGCATGGGAAAGTGAATGATGGCGTTAAACCTTCGCAGAAAAGCCTGGTCAATGTTGTTCTTGAAATTGGAGGCGAGCACGATCAGCCCGGGAAAATCTTCAATACGCTGTAACAAATAGCTCACCTCCTGGTTGGCGTATTTATCATGTGCGTTGGAAATACCACTGCGCTTGCCAAACAGGGCGTCGGCTTCGTCGAAGAAGAGGATCCAATTTTTGTTCTCGGCCTTGGCGAAAATTTTCTCCAGGTTCTTTTCCGTCTCGCCGATAAATTTGCTCACCACCTGTGACAGATCGATCCGGTAGACGTCCTTGCTAAATTGTTTGCCCAGCAACGAGGCGGTCAAAGTTTTCCCCGTGCCCGGCGAACCGTAAAACAGCACGCGATAGCCCCGTTTCAGTTTCCGCGCGATCGACGGGTCCTGCTCCAGCCGATGATGGTGTTCGAGCCACATCTTGATGTCGTCGATATACAGTTGTGTGGTGGGGTGCAGCACGGCATCATCCCAGTGCATCCCTGTGTCGATGCGCTTGGCGGGGAAGTCGGGACTGAAGGCGGGGGCATAGACCTTTCCCAGGGTAAGCCATTCGACGTATTCCTGCGACAACATGATCCGGCCGCTCATCCGCGGCTCGCCTTCCTTTACGGCTTCGAGCGTGAGGATGTTCTCCTTGTGAAAAAAATGATCGGTCGAAAAATATTGCGCCACCTGCAGGCGGCCGGCCAGGTCGTTGCCCGCCAAAATGAACTGGGCTGTTTCGCCCGTGGGCAACATGCCCCGGTGGTTGTTCAATTTCACGCCGCCGATCTCCGGGAACTCACCCCCCTGCGGAATAAATCGCTGCACGATGGCATCTATAAAATTCGGTTGAAGGTGTGGCACCAGCGCCAGCAGTAGGGTGGTGTATTCTTCGATGTTGAGTTTATGTTGAAGCAAGAAGTGATTGAGGGGGGCATCGTCGGGCGCAATCTTGAGTTCGGGAAAGGCAAAACCTTCGTCCGTTTTATTAAAGTGGGCCTGTAGCCGCTGGTCCACAATTTCACCCAGGTAGTCGAGGGAGAGGATGATATTTTGATGAAGGTTTTGCACGCTGTAAAAACTTTAATCTGAATTGCCCACTGACGGTTATACCCACGTTCTTGTTCAGGCCTTGCAGGAGACTGTGGTAAAATTTATTTTTCCCAACAGCTCGCACGTGTACGTATAGCAACGCACCCTGGAGGGCAGATGGTTGGTGCTGGAAGGTGACACCTGCACAAACACTTTCTGGTTGCCCAATTTCTGCACGGTGATGGCGGAACCGTCCACATAATGAACACGGCAACCTCCATCATCCGAGACTTCTATGCTTGAAACCGCGGGGAGAGTATTGAATTCCGTCACCATGAAATGCTCGGCCACTTTGATGCAAAAACTTTGCGGGTCGCTCTCCTGACCTTTACAGTCGCCTTCTTTCGGGTCTGCTTGCCGGTCGCCGCCGGTGGGGCCGGTGGAGTCCGCCTCCTCGCGCTGCACGGCCGTCGACGTGGCGGCGCCTTGCTGCACGACGTGCGTTAGTTCATGGGCCAGCAGGCGTTGACCACTCGCTGACGAAGGATTGAACTGGCCGGTGTTGAAGACGATATGATTTCCACTGGTGTAGGCCAAAGCATTGATGGCATCCGCCGATTTTGCAGCCACGGTGCCGGTGTGGATCTTCACCTGGCCAAAGTCGTAGCCAAAACGTTTTTCCATCGACCCGCGCACAGCGCCGTCAAGGGTGTGTCCGCCGGTTCGCAGCGCATCGTCGACGATGGATGGCGCGGTGTGTTCATGAGAAGACCGCCCGGTGTCTTTGCGTTGCAACTTTTCTTCCTCTTCACAATGCGAGCATTTGGCCTGGACCAGCGGGCTGACGGCGTGACCAAGCCCCGTGGCCTGCGCGTTGTTCACCACGGCATTCGCCACCGCGTCTGCTTCGCGCTCATAGACATCGTCGACCGGACCGATCGAAAGTTTCGGCTGAAAAAAAGGCATGTTTGTCCGCAGCGTCTGCCGGTTGAAAAAATGTTGGCGCCGGCTATCCTGCGCGGGCGATGATGTGGCTGAGAGGGTTTTCATTTTTTGTTTGTCGTTTTACATTATCGGAATAAATGCATTCGCCTTTTTTCGAAGTGCAACAAGACGCCTTCCCGGAAGTGGAAGCACTGGTACCAATCGGTTTCCCACTGCGGCGCCATCCCCGTTTTTTCCAGGCAGGGATAGAACCACGAGACAGCACCGTGCTCATCGTTGCCCACCACGCCGTGTGGCTCGCCCAACACTTCCCGCACCGCATCGACCCGCAGGCCCACGTGAATAAAATTCAAACGCGCCCATGCCAACCGCTCGTCTATAGCATTGACAATTCCTGGATATCGTTTTTCAGGATAGGAATAGTCATCTATTTCCTTCCTCAGTATCGCGAGCGCTTCCGTTTTCTCTTGGTTCTTCACAGTCGTCATGTGTGTTGTATGATCTTGTAGTTCGTGCTTCCACCGGGGTTCTTTGATGCTGTTAAGGTGACAAATGTGTGCAGCATCTGGCCCGTGAATCTCGACCGCTTATTAAATTGCCATACGCCGCCGGGCACCCCCCAACCTCCCGCGGTGTTGGGATCGAACAAGTGCGAGTCGGCAAACTCCACCACTTGTATGGCGCTCATGGTGTACTCACGCTCCGTGAACGTGGTCTCATCGATGTTTCGTTTTTTGGCCACATCTTTCTTGAAGAGCCCAGACGAATATAACTCCTGGCCGGTATTTAACCAGCTCCGGGTGCCCAGTAAATCTCCAGCCCGCATCAGCTCAACGTTGTCGAAAGCCACGGTCTCCTTCCCGATCTTAGGATGCGCCGCCTTGATATCGGCCATGATGGACGTTACCAGTTCCAATCCTTTGCGGTTCATGTCCACATAGTGCGTTTGGGGCCTGCTGGCGCTGGGGCCATAATTCTTCTCGAGGTATTCTTGCGGATTGGCGCCCGACGTTGTGGTGACGCCGCTCAATCCGGCGATGGTCGATCTTTCCAATCCACCGGCCCCCGCGCCAAACACCGGCGTCAGTTCCGGATCGTGGGGCGCGTCCAACACGTCGGATGCCAGGGGGAATGGATTCGTCGCGCTGGTGCAGACGGTGTTGAGATCGAGAATGGCGTGGATGCATTCGTGCACGATGGTGTCTACCAACTCCAACGGGTTGCTGGCATGTTCCGGGCGCGAAGGATTTACCGTCAGGTCCCCCGGCCCACTCCCCGACGACGGGCTGAAACCGCCAAACAAATCCACCAGCGTTCCCCTCACCCGTTGTTGGATCCGGGCGACGTGGAAATCGATTGTCCCCGCCGGGCACTTGGACAGGTAGTCGATCAGCGGTATAAATTTCGGATGCGTAAAAAGTTCTTTGACCACGGCGGCATGATCGCCGCTGATGGCTTCGAGATCTTTTCTGAAATCGGCCACCCCCGAGCGTTGAATGATGGGTTTTCGATGCAGGTTTTTACTTTGTTGCACCACGTGTGTCAACTCATGACCGAGCAGTCTTTTGCCACTGTCGGTGCCGGGAGCATATTGTCCTTTGTTGAATACAATGTTGTTCCCCGACGTATAGGCCAATGCCTGAACCGACTCCGCCGATCGTGCCGCCGTGGCGTCGGTGTGGATCTTCACGTTGCTGAAATCGACACCATAGTGCGGTTCATAAAACGCGCGCACGGCTTTCGGCAACGGCTGACCTTTGTTGTCCAGACCCGAAATGTATTGCTCGAGTCCTTCGCTGGCGGTTGTCTCTGGGGTGCTGGCTTCTTTGCGTTGCACCAGGGCATCGGTGTCCTGCTCATGTGCATCGTTTCGCGGAGGGATTGCATATGGAGGCTGGATAACGGGTTTGAAAAAAGCAGACGTTTGGTCATAGGGAAAGAAAGTGTTCTTCGTTTTCCCGTGCTCACGCGATGGCGGTATGGAAGGATGTTTCTGCATGTCAAAAACCGGTTAACACTCCGGGCCCTGGCCAGAAGCGCGCGTTCAACGCTTGTGCCAACCGGGCCAGCGATTGGGCCCTGGCCTCGTCTACGCCGCCATAGCGCATCAGGATCAATTCATAGATGGTCAGGATGCGGGGGTCTTCATTCAAAGCAAAAAGCGCCGGGCACAAGTGAAGGGTTTCGGCGGTGATGAAAAGGAAATAGCGGTAATACCCACCTACACCCGCGTCACAACTCCGTTCGCATTCAAACGTGAGGGCTGAGCGCAGCCGGTTGTAGACGCCGTCGTAAGCCGATTTCGCAGCCGCGATCTGTGCCGCCGTGGTACCGCCGAGGTGGGTGGTTTGCAGATCCTGCCATTGTGAAAGCATGTTGGGCCGTGCGTCGCTGGTCATCACCTGCGCATTTCTGTTCCATCGTTCTATACTCGCCAGGGCTCTGCGAGCAGGAACCGATTGCCGGTCCTGACAATCGTTCATGGCATCGACCGGAGCCGTAGTGGTGAATGTAACTCCGGTGCCTACTTCGTGCGTGAAGTTCTCATACGAGTCCGCATTGGTCAAGGCTTCATCGGTGGTCAGTCTGTCGTACATCCGGTCGCTGAGGTATGCCCTGTCGGTGATGTGCGTGTTGCCCGTTAAAGAGTGCGCCATTTCATGAATAACTGCCGCGGCTTGCCAGGTGCTGGAGCCGGTGAAGAATGAGGGGCAAAAGACAAACAGGTTTCCCGTCACGTATGCACCGGCAGCGCCGCAGCTTGTATCGGTGGCGGTGTGACACTCCGTTGTCATGTTTGGATTCGTGGTCATATTTGCCAAAATCCGTCGCAGGATCCCGAGCACGCGCCGCGCCGTCTCTTCGCTCGACGATCGGAAATGTCTTTGCAAAGAAGTCTGTATGCCGGGTTGTGCTGCGGGGTTGCGGATGAAACCGTCTAGTCCCCTGATCGCCGTCATCAGCCATCCGCTCGCGGTTTGCACGGCCGGCACAATGGCGTGATGTTGATCCAAACTGCACGCGCCCGGCGTGTTGGCCACCGTCACCTCGGTGGTGGTGTCGCGTTGCACGGTGTCACCCATTTTCTTCTGCTGCACAACGTGCGTCAGCTCATGCCCCAACAACCTTCTCCCCTCCCCGGTGTGTGGTGCATATTGTCCACTGCTGAATACGATATTATTTCCCGTGGTGTAGGCCCGCGCGTTGATGGATTGCGCCGACTTTGCTGCGACTGTATCGCGGTGTATTTTCACCTGGCTAAAATCATAGCCAAACCTCGGCTCATAATAATTTCGCACGTCGTTGGGCAAAGGCTGGCCCGTACCGCTTAAGCCACTCACATAATTTTCAAACGAACCACTCGCAGCTCCTTCGCCGTCGCGACTTTCCTTTCGTTGTACTTTCTCTTCTTCATGGCATGCCGCACATTGGCGTTGCACGATGGGCATGCCCTTTTGCTGCAAGGCAGGTGTCGCCTGTTCGCTGCGAGTCACCCGCTCTGCAACGGTATCCGCGTCGCGTTCATAGACGTCATCGACCAGACCAACGGCTCGCTTTGGTTGAAAGAAAGTCGACTGTTTTTTTTCTTTCGATCCAAAAAATGCACCCCTCGATTTCGGGTCTTTTCCGGTAGCTCTTCCTGATTCAATTTGTACCATGTTGCTGTTTTACATCTTTGTCAATGACCTATGGCGTTGTCGGTCGATTCTGTTGTTGTTGTTGATTTCTGAACTGTTGATCGCTGTCGATATGCTGTTGCGCACTCGTGGTGGTGGGTGCGGGAATGGTGGAATTGTCAAACGACCGGGCACCGTCCACATAATCCAACACGCGCTACAACGTGAATCCCTTCACGATCCACGATGGCCGGCCAGTCAAGAATGCGGCATAGATGGTGCGGATGCGATCGTCG
>CBIHQM010000312.1:0-8426 GCA_966211885.1 uncultured Chryseolinea sp. | reverse complement strand
TCGCCACGGTCGGCCCCAACGTCGGTACATACCCTGTTGAAAATCTGGTCATGGGGACTACGTATCATTTCCGCATCGTGGCCGTCAATGCCGAGGGAAGGAGTGGGGCTTCCAATGTTTACACCGGCACACTAAGTTTGTTTACGGAAACGGACCAGGGCCAGCTAACCCGCTATCATTTCAAGAGCACGGGCGCGTCCTGGGCAGATTATAACAACGACGGTTTACAAGACCTCTTCGTGAACGGGCAAGGCTTTGACATCAATGCGCTATATACAGGCGCTTCCGATGGCTTTTTGACCAAACAGCGCGAGTTGCCTGCGGGGTATAACACCCGCTCAGGGGCATGGGGCGATTACAACAACGATGGGCTGGTCGATTTGTTTCTTACCGATGGAGAAGGCAGCGATGCACTTTTTCAAAACGCAGGCAGCGGCAATTTCAACGCGGTCCAAGACCTGCCACAAATAAATGCGTCTCGCATCGGTGTTTGGGGCGATCTCAACAATGACGGGTTCCTGGACCTGGTCGTGTCTTCGGATCAATCAATAGCGCAGTTTAGCAACCAGGGAGGAAATACATTTGTGTCTGTCGCCACGCCTGACCTGGGGGCTTCCCCTGCGTTGTTTGCGTTAAGCGATATTGACAATGACAAAGATCTCGATTTAACGACCTTAGGTTCGTATGATCAATCCATACAAACGTGGATCAATACCAACGGGAAGTTTACGGGCGTTTTCCAAAAAGGCGGTGTCGCGCCGGCAACACGCGCTCTTTGTATAGAAGATTTTGACGAAGATGGAGACCTGGATTTTGTTGTAGTGGGGGCGCGCGGATTATCTTTTTATCCATTCGATCCCATAACACAATCGTATGCCACCAGCCGTGCCCTCAACGATGCGGTTGGAAACTATACATCCATTACTGCAGGAGATTTCGACAACAACGGCCACTTGGACGTGCTGGCGACCACGCCCGGAAATGGCAGCGACGTTTATTTAAATTCCGGCGGAACGACGTTCACAAAACAGATCGATATGCAGCCAGGCTTGACCGCTCCTGCATCCGTATCGATTGCTGACTACAATAACGATGGTGCGCTGGATGCCTTTGTGATTACCGCCGACTATGCCTACGATCCTGCCAAGGCACTATACAAAGGCACTCCCGGCGTAAACCATTGGCTACGGGTGAAACTGATTGGGAAGGAGTCTAACCGCGGTGGCATCGGGGCTAAGGTGAAACTGTTTAGTGTCAACGGTCAGCAGCTCCGTGAAATCAGGACGAGCACGGCGAGTTATTCGGGCAGCGAACAGATTGCGCACTTCGGGTTGGGTGATCTCACTTCAGTATCGTATCTGAAGATCGAATGGCCGTCCGGTCGAAACCAGTGGATGGAGCGTCCCGGCATCGATAGGCTACATACCATTGAAGAAGGGCAGGGTGATGCCGCTCCTGTGGTCGTGCCTCGCGAACCTATGGGCCTGGATGCCGTTTTGGTCAACAGCGATTCCGTGGCATTATCCTGGCAGGACGCGGCAGACAACGAAACGTCCTTTGTCCTGGAACGTTCCCTGGACGGTGGCCCTTTCAAGGCCTACCAGATCTTCCCTGCCAACACGACAAGCTTTGTGGACAATGGCTATTCAAAAATGTTTTCTGACCACGATGTGCCACTGCAATATCGCCTGACAGCAGCATTTGAAGAGGTCCAGTCGTCCTATTCGAACGTAGCCGAAGTGACGTTGCCGGCGACCACGGCCGAAACCATGGAAAAAGTGATCACTGTTCATCCCAATCCAGCTAATCATTACCTGAACATCGAAACGGAAGTCCCTTTGGAAGACGTGGGCATATTCACGCCCTCGGGCTTACTGTTGCTACACAAAACGGGAAGTGGCATGAAGAGCTTCGAACTGAATGTTGCTCAACTTCCCGATGGCCTGTATATCATGAAATTAGGGACATCGTATGGCTCGGTTAGCCGGAAAATTACAATATGCAAAAGTTGCGCGATCAGGTGATGTTTTTTTGGGAGTCGTAAGGCCGTTTGACCCGGGTTCAAAAAAAACGACCATCCAAGGCCAAACTACACTCTGGTTTTTCCCATCTTTATGAAGAAGATGAATCAAAGCCGGTTCTCCAAGGAATTTGAAACCCATCTATCCTCTATAAAAACAGAACCATAACCTAAAAAAATGGAAACCTCTGGACCTAAAAAAAGCCTTGCCAAATACCTTTTCCTGGTGCTGCCGATAGCGCTGGCAGCGTGTGGCGAAAAAATAATCGACCTTGACAAAAAGAATCCACAGGAAATTACATACGAGGCGCTGCCCAATGAAGTTCGAACATTTATCGATCAACACATTGACAGCACGAGTTCGTCGGGCAGGGAAATGTATTTTTCTACCAATCCGTCGGTTGTGTTTACCTATGCCCGAAGCGGCGTTCTCAACACCGGCTGGATGGACGATGCCAATACAACCTACCATCATTTTTTTATCGATGGTGTTCATTTCAGAATGAAAGGAAACAAAGGGCAGCCGTTTATTCTTCATGACGGCGCCATCTATTTTTGCGATCTAAACCTGCACAAGGACAGTTACAAGACGCGTCCATACTTCAAAGTAGAGGCGGCAGCTCCCAAGTAGCTCGAGGAACAGGTTTAAGCCGTTCCCGACAGGATGTCGCGAGAGGCAATTTTCTTCGACTCTATTAGTTTCAATAGGCGTTGTTTCCAGTCGCTCGCATGTGATCCTCCTGCGTCGTTGTCGGATGAGTCGATGATGATATTGTTTACCAGGAATTCGATCGCGGCTTTGACTTTTTGTTCGGAAGGTGAGGGCCTCGTGTGGCCCTGCGATACAGGATCAGGGGACGAAGGACGGCGAACGTTCGCGGCAAATCCGTCGCGAAGAATTTTCTCTCCTTTCATTTTAAAATCTCCATCTACCAGCGAGAGTGTAACCAGTATTTGTGGGCTCACCCAGGAACCCAGCGAGATTCTATTCCAAAAAAGATCAAGCAACGTTGCCCGTGCTGGTGATGATAATCTTAAGAGCACAAGGCAAGCCACCAAATGTGGACGCCAATTGGGAGTGTCCAGCAGGAGCCTAACGCCTTCCCATACCGATGGTTCGGAATTTTTCTCCACGATAGCATTGAGTCTTTGGATGCTGATCGTCAAATTCCAATGGGGATCGCCCGCATCCCGAAGATTTAATAAAGGCAAATGGTGAGGATGTGTCTCATCCCAAAATTCATTAAAGATCCCCAGACCGAAATCAGTCAAGTCGTTTTGTTGTTAAATGGTTTGATGACGCCAACCGCCATGATGTCCTTGGACACGAGGGTACTGTTGTTGTCTATGGCACGCGTATAAATTTCGAATACCCCAACTTGCCTGAGTTGCTCAGCACTTTGAGTGTGTAGAACCCGGGAGGGATCTGGCTTACGTCAAGGGTTGTGGCGTCGCTACCCGGCTGGGCGGCATAGTTTTTTTCCAGCATTTTCAAGCCGGATGAATTATAGACCGCTGCACGGAAACCTGTTCTGGTGTCGTCGAACCTGACATTCAAAATACCGGTGGTGGGCTGCGGATAAATTTCCAATTCGAGCGATTCGTGTTTGGGTTCAACTCCGGTGACGGTGTTCGGCTCTTCAGGCTCTTGCGTAATTTTGATTTTCAATATGGAAAGATGCTTATCGCTTTCCGCCGGTTGAAACGATCCCAGGGCGATAATATAACTATCGTCCGATTTGGCCCTGCCGCTGCTGGAGCCTTCTTGTGAAGAACTCGCGACGATACCCGAGAGGCCTTCCACCGTCACCGGAATAGTCCATGCATCGACGGTTCCATCCAGGTTGATCACGTAAATGGAATAGTTGCCCCGGATGTATACTTTCGATCCGATTTGTTCGACTTGTGGGTCAAAAAATCCTTGGGGTCCGGAAGTGTTTGATTGATTGGCATTAAAGGCCTGATCGATTTTGCCATCGCGCGATAGTTTCACCAATCCATGGGCTACGGGCAAGCCATCAAATGTGTCGAAGTAACCACCGATTAAGATCTCCTTGTTATCCAATACCTTCACCATCGTGACAGAGGTCCAGTTGGTTACGTCGGCCACGCCAGGCCCGTTCTTCACGCGGAAGGTGGTGTCCACGACGGCGTTTGGCGTGATGCGTTGTACCTTCGTTGTAAATTCATCGCCTCCCGTCCAGACCGTAAACCCATAAATGATGCTGTCGCCCTGCATGTCGAAGCTGAAGGCTGTCGAGGAACTTGAATGTCCCATATAAAAAGATCCATCAACCGATCCATCCGGGTTGAGCCGGGCGATGGTGTTGGGATCTCCGACGATGATCTTATCGTCGCCGAGCACCCTGAACCGGTTGACCTGGTAGAGAAATCCACCGGGGGTCCAATTGAAATCAGGTTTTACTTTTCCCTGGCTGTCCAACTTAAAGAAATATTTGTTGGTGGAAACCAGGGCCGTCTCATCATCGAACAATTGCATTTGCGCGACGACGCCAAAGTTTTCGTCTGCTACAAAAGAATCATCGACGGTTCCGTCGTTGTTGAGTCGCGCCATGCCAAACGTGTTTACACTGTCGATGCGTACGAAGTCACCGCCCACAATGATCTTACCGTTCTGCTCGTCGCCAAAACGGACCACTCCCGTGCGGCTTATTCGCGGGGCAAACGCCGGGTCAACAACGCCCGTTTTATCAACCCATGAAACTTGATAGGGATTCCCCTCGACGACCGCACCCGTCACTATAAAATGGTCGCCGACCGGGAGGAGGGTGGGGTAGGCTAAACTTTGTTCCATCGACAGCAGTACCGGCTCAAAGTCCGGATCCATGGCGCCGGCGTCTGTTATGCGCATCAGGTACGTGCCGTAAACATCCTTCCATTCGATAAAGCTAAAGAAATAAATGCCTTCCGGGGTCACGAGGGGTTCGCTCATCATGCCATTCAGCGAGACTACGCCGAACGTGTCGTCTACGGATCCGTCGGCATTTAACCGAACCGTTCCCCTGCGTTGTTGGCCATTAAAGCTGTTGATGTAGGTCATGCCAGGCAAGATTTTGCCATCCGGCGCAACAGTCACCGCACCGACGAAATCGGATGTGCCGCTACCGGTGTCGAAGGAGTTGTCCAGGGTGCCATCGAGGTTGAGTTTCACGATGTTGTTTTTGGTGACGCCGTTCACCTTGTGGATGATCCCGGCCAGGAACAGTTTGTCGCCCGCTACTTTGATGTCGGTCACCCAGCCGTCGACGGAGAGGGTGTTGTTGAAAGCATTGTCTGGTGAGAGATCCTGATTATAGCGGATGGCATAGCCTCCCGTTGCCGTTGAACCCCCCACGAGAATCTTTCCGTCGTTTTGCACGGCGATCGTCGTCGCGTCTGGGTTCGTCTCGAGTCCAACTTTTAATAGACCATCCTTATACAAGACCAGTACCTTGGAGGCAGAAAAAATATCGCTGTTATAGCTGTTAAAGGCTTTCAGGAGGACGACGATCTCGCCGTTGTCGCGAAGCGCCAGATCATGCACATAGTAGCCACTCTGTCCTGCAAACGAAAATGTCGCGTCGCGTGAACCATCGGGATGGATGCGGATCAGATCGTGCACCGGTGTGTTATTGTAATAGTCGATGTTACCGCCCAGGAGAATATTTCCATCCGGGAGTTTTACCTGACAACTGGTGTAGGCGGCCCGAAAGGGTATGGCCGAATGGAAGGTGTTGTCCAGTTGCTGCGCCCGTAAGACGGATGAACTGACGACGCTAAAGAGGAGGACAAGTAAAAGTGATCGCATAACTGTAGGGGTAATGACCATAAAGCCTTTAGAATCTTTTTATAGGAGATGTTTTGCGCTTGAAAACCTGTTTTATGCCTTATGGCTAACGTGCATCCGGTCGTCCTAAATTGATATCCACATCCGCGCATACCAAATGCATATGCCTGAACTCAAAGGTACTTGAATTGCTGCTAACCACCAATAGGGGGAGGCGTGAAAGGGCGTGCCGGTTGTTCCAGAAATTTCGTTCATCCCTTGCGGTGTCTGTCCAGCAAACTGCGCCTTTTGTCTAAAGAGTTTGAAATACTCATGGGATTGGATTTTCTTGAACACGCAAACAACATAGCCAGCCTTCAAGGGCAACAGCGCACGGGATCGTAGTCAGAAAAAGTGATCCGCGACAACCAAAGCTTTGCTGTTCGTCTTTGGCTTTTAAGAATATGAACCGAAAGACCTTCCTCCAAAAATCAACCGCGGCAGCGGGAATATTCCTGTTTCCAACGCTGCTCGCCGACGACGTGGTCATGACCGTTACCGGCCCGATCCGCCCCGCCGACATGAAGTTTACGCTGGAGCATGAACACGTGCTGGCCGACTTCATTGGCGCCAAGGGATATAGCCGCGACCGCTACAACGCCGACGAAGTATTCGCCCGGGCGTTGCCGTTCCTGAAAGATGTGAAGCAACGCGGCTGTGTCACGTTCATCGATTGTTCGCCGGCCTATTTAGGGCGCGACGTGCTTTTGTTCAAGCGGCTGGCAGAGGCAACGGGCTTGAACTTCATCACGAACACAGGCTACTATGGCGCCGTGGGAGAGAAGTTCCTGCCACCCCAGGTCTACACCGAAACGAGCGAGCAAATTGCTGCGCGGTGGATTGACGAATTCAGGAATGGCATTGAAGGCACCGGCATCAAACCCGGTTTCATCAAAACCAGTGTTGACAACGCCCCCTTAACCGAAGCGCAACGCAAAGTCGTGGACAGCGCCGCGCTGACGCACCTGGCCACGGGGCTCACCATCGCCATCCACACGGGTAACGGCGAGGCGGCCAAGGAGGAGTTGGCGATCCTGAAAGCGCGGGGTGTTTCGCCACAGGCCCGGATTTGGGTGCATGCACAAAACGAAACAGACAAAGCCTATCACGTCGAGGCCGCGCAGAACAAAAGTTGGGTGGCGTTCGACGGTGTCAATCCCGAGACCGTGAACGTTAACATCGCGTATTTGCAGAACATGAAAGCCCACAAGTTGTTGGACCATGTCCTGGTGTCGCAAGATTCGGGATGGTACAATGTGGGCGAACCGAATGGTGGCAACTACAAAGATTACAATTGCATCTTCACACAATTCATCCCCGCGATGAAAGCGAATGGCTTCACCGAGTTGGAGATCAAAACGATCTTTGTGACCAACCCGGCAAAGGCATTTGCGATCCGCGTTCGCAAGCTTTGATTCCATTACGTCGCCTTTTCATGGGCCCATGGTGATTTGTGTTGGGGCGGCGCCGTCAGTATAGCCATGCCTATCATTGTTCACCAAACCGGTACTGCTTTTTCCAAGAAAGTTCGCGATCGTTTATGGAATCCCGTCGCATCGGAATCTTATGCTCAAATCGATTCGCATGAAAGATTCCATAACCCTATCCATCCCCCGACCCTGCAGCGAGAAATGGAGCAAATTCACACCTACTGCGGGGGGTGGGTTTTGCGCCAATTGTCAAAAGGAGGTGGTCGACTTTACGGGTTTCACCGAAGCCCAGCTATTAACTTACCTGGACCGCCCAGGATCGTCATCTTTATGTGGGCGATTCCGCGAAGATCAACTAAAAACTTATCCGCTTCCTTCGGTAAAGTCCACGGGAAAAAACACTACCGCGTGGGCGGCCGCCTTGAGTGCAACCCTGGCCCTCGCTTCACCACAAGCCAAAGCCGGTGGGGCGACCGACATCGTATTGACGGAAGCACACGCCATTGATCATGCCGTTACAACAAATTCTCAAAAAAATGACAGCACCGTGGCGAAGACCGTAACCGGAATCGTAAGATCTTCGCTGGACAGTCTGCCCATTTCCAGGGTGAGGGTAGTCGTGAAGAACACGTTGCAGGAAGTCACTACCGATACCACGGGGCGATTCACTATCGTCATCGCCAATCCCAAACCGGACGATACGTTAGTCTTCAACATGATGGGTTTTTATGGTGCTGAACAAAGTGTGCCGGCCAGCGGAGCGATGGATGTGATGCTCCGCGATTGGACCCATGACCTTCTTCAGGGAAGTGTTGGAGGACTAGTTGCCGTTAGGAGATATTCACCACGAAACATCTGGTGGAAGATCAGACACGTTTTCAGGTGACCTTTTTACCAAAACACAACGCCAAAAATTTAAGGTCTTTTTAAGGGTAGGCGCACCGTGAGTGATTGCGCCACCGTTGTATTTCAACCGATTGTTTAATCGGAAAAACGGGTAATTTGCGCCAATGTAAGATAGGGGTCAGGTTACAGTCGAAATAAAAATCATGTAACCCACATTTCCCATCGTTTTATTCTATTATTTCGCACCGCATTAGTTGAATAAATTTTTATCTATGCGGCTTGTTTACTTCCTTTCTTTCCTGTG
>CBIHQM010000311.1:0-8447 GCA_966211885.1 uncultured Chryseolinea sp. | reverse complement strand
CATGCTTTTCTACATTAGTTTAGGGAGCCCATCTTGTCTAACACTTCATGAATAGTGGTTAGAAAAGATGGGCTTTGTTTTGATCCGCGGGCAACCCCCAACCCACCCTGTTATGTCAACCTTTTCGCTTACACGGTAATCCATAAAACGACCTCGATACCATAAGGACTAATCCCAAAAAAAACCCAAAAACGTATGAAACCTCAAACCAAAAAAAGACATGTAAAACAATTTGGCTGGGTTCCCGATCTACCCGATCAGCGCGACCTGATGTACTCAGCACCAAGCCGGTTGCTGCGCAAGTTGCCTTCATCAAAAGATCTGCGCAATTCCTGCCCACCCGTGTATGACCAGGGAGCGCTGGGAAGCTGCACGGCCAATGCCATTGGTGCCGCCTATGAATTTGAGCTTCGCCGAAAGGCAAACAAGATGCGCGCGTTCACGCCCTCGCGGCTCTTCATCTACTACAACGAACGCGTGATCGAGGGCACGGTGAACACCGACGCCGGCGCCATGATCCGCGACGGCATGAAAACGGTGAACAAAGACGGCGTGTGCCCCGAAAGAATGTGGCCCTATGACATCCGGAAATTTGTGAAGCTGCCCCCCGATCCATGCTACATCGAAGCACAGAAACACCAGGTGTTGTCCTATCACCGCGTGCGCCGCGACCTCAAGCAAATGAAAAGCTGCCTCGCCGATGGCTATCCGTTCGTGTTCGGCTTTACGGTGTACGAATCGTTTGAAAGCGATGAGGTTGCCGAAACCGGTAAACTAAACATGCCCGCCCCCGCAGAAAAAGAAATAGGTGGCCACGCGGTGCTGGCCGTCGGCTACAGCGATGCGTCAAAACGGTTTTGGGTGCGCAATAGTTGGGGAAAGGGTTGGGGTAAGGCTGGCTACTACAGCATGCCCTACGATTACCTGCTGAACGAAAATCTTTCCGATGACTTCTGGACGATTCGCATCGTAGAAGGCTAATAAAATCAAGAGCAAAAAAAGGTGTCCGGTTTTTTCCGGACACCTGTCACCTTAGATCTTGTGTTTGATCTGCGACACCACTTGTTGGAACTGCCGGTTCTCGCGAATGCCCGGTGTCCACGCCAACCCCATTTCGATGAGATCAAGCGTCTCGGTGATGGTGGCGCCTTCTTTGTCCTTCTCGCGCGCCAAAATGAACGCCGTATCCGAGATGGCCAATGAATTCTCCACGTCGTGACTCACAATAACTAACGTGTTCCATTCATGCAACGTGGCCACCCGGCCCAACAAGTCCATCACCTTGTCGATCATGAGCGCATCCAATCCCGAGAAGGGTTCGTCCAGCAAGATAAAACGGTTGCCGGTGAGCACTTGCTGAATGATGCTGACGCGCTGACGCTGCCCGCCGGAAAGTTGCTGCGGATATTTTTTCAAATGCTCCGTCAAATCAAACTTCACAGCATAGTCTTGAATGAGGGAATCTTTCTCCTTGCTCTCCAGCGTCACATATTTCATGGCGAGGCGCAGGTTGTCGTAGATAGAGCGATGGTTGAACAGCAAATAATTTTGCGGCACAATGCCCACCTGCCCGGCCTCCACGGCTTGCTGCTCTACGCCGATCATGATCGTTCCCGTGTCGGGCTGGATCAGGCCGGCAAGAATTTTGAACAACTGTGTCTTGCCCACTCCGCTTCGCCCGATGAGCGACACCACCTGGCCCTGGTCCAGACCCGGCCGCACAATGTTGCGGATGGTGAGGTTGACGTCGCGAAGAATAGGTTTGTCATAGCTTAAGCTCACATCCTTCACGTCGAGCAGCACTTCATTCTTTGAGTAGTTCATGATCGTTTTTCGATTTTAGTATACGGAAAAAGCCAGTAGCGCATTTGCTTCAACAAGTAGTCAAAGAAAATACCCAACCCGAAAATGATGACCAGTATGGCAAACACGGTGCTCAGGTCGATATACTTGTTCGACTTGATGAGCATCGTGCCCAAGCCGCCCTCCGACATGCTGAGTCCTTCCACCATGGTGATCATCATCCAGGCGATGGCAAAGTTCTGGCGCATCACTTCAAACACCTGGTCCAGCCGGCCCACGATCACCACCTCCAGCAAGGTCTGCCAATGGTTCATCCGCAGCGTCTTGCAGAGATCGTATTCCTGTGTGTTGATGCTGTCGATGATCGACAACAAGGAGGTCACAAAGAAAGGAACGATCCCGAAGATGAGCAGGCTGAGCTTCAATTGGTGACCATCCTGCGTCAACAGCGTGAACAGAAAGATCAACCCTGTCAAGGTCAGGTAGCGGCACTTCACGATGAAGCGCGTCACCGGTGCGAACACCGGGATCAGCGAGAGATAGCTCACCACCAGGGCCAGGACAATTGAAATTCCCATGCCCGACAAGGTGAGCGAGAGACTGCTGAACAGGTTGTCGGTAAAATAGGCCGAGGTAACGATCCGCCCAACGGCCACCATAATTTTGGAGGGCGTAGGGATCAATCCATGTTGTCCGAAGATCTCCCAGGCCAGCAGGGCCGCCAGCGCTTCCACAACGACAAGCGTTATGGAAGTGCGGCCCTTGATCTGGGTCAATGGACGAAACACACTTTTGATGATATCCATTGACGTTTTTTTTATTCACCTAAAACAATTTGTACACGACGGTTCTGAGCGCGGCCCGCAGCCGTGGCGTTGTTGGCGATGGGATTGGATGGACCAAAACCTTTCGCTTCAATACGCTGAGCCGACAGACCTTTGCTCAACAGGTAGCTCTTCACCGAATTAGCGCGCTCGTCCGAAAGCGCCTGGTTCGATTGTACACCACCCACGTTGTCGGTGTGACCATACACACCCACCTTCAGACCTTCGGCGACCACCGAGCTTTGCAGGATCTCGTCCAGCAATTTATACGACTCGGGTTTGATCGACGCGCTACCCGTCTCAAACTGGATCTGGTACGACTTCGAAGAAACTTCGCTCGTGATCTCGTTCGAATACGCCACTTGCAAGGCCTTACCTTCCATCAGCTCGCCGTGGTTGGCAATCACCGATACGAGGAACGATTTATCTACCACCACGCTATACTGGGGGTAAGTCGCCATATACTCCGGGTACATCTTCGACAAAATATCGCCGAAGGTGGTGTACACGATCTTGTAGCGGTCGATACCGTCCTTGCCAAGACCGAACATGTTGGCAGCATCCTGCAAGTTGAAAGCCATCGAACCACCGAGCGTTACAGGCACACCTTGCATGTCGTTTTCGGTTACACCGTTGTAATACTTCAGCCAGTAGTCGCCGCTTTGCTCGTTATATACTTTTGCCGATACATTGGCGGCAAACGCCTTGGCTTCTTTGAACGATCTCACCTGGTCGCCCGCCTGGCTAAGGGCCATGATGAGGTTCTCGATGTCGGTGCGGTGATCATACGCAAACTTCTTGATGGTGATCGTGATGTTTGGCATCTGCGAAGCATACTGTTTGGTGTTGGCAATGGTCACCAGACCACCTTTCTTTTGTGCGATGTTCACGTCGCAAGGCGTCCAGGTGGCGACGGCATCTACACCTACCGTGACTTCTTCGCTGAGCTTCTTGCCATTCTCCACGATCTTGCGCTTCTCTTTGTAGCCGGAGATATATTTGTTACCAGCGTCCAGGAAGTCGGCGGCAGCGATCAGGTTGATGGCGTTCTTGTCGAACGTCGTCTCGTCGGGGTTCACCCGCAGGTTGTTGTCACCCGCCCATTTCAACAGGATGTTCATGTCACCGTCGCGCAGCACGCAGGCTACTGTTTTACCCAAGGCCGAGGAAGGATTCTTCTTCCAATCGGCAGGACCCATCAACTGGTCTTCACCGTATGATTTACCCATGGCATAAAACGCGATGGGCTGATACTCGGGACCCAGAGGCTCCAACTCCTTCGACAACGAGGCGAAGAAGGCCGGCATACCGTCGCCCATGAAGGACGCGAACACACCGGGGGTGGAGTTAGGATGGTCTTTATAGTCCTGCGCGAACTTCACGATGTCGGCCAGCGACTTGAAACAGTCGTCCTGGCGCGAGATATCGACTTGAAGTTTCGCCTTGTCCAGCAAGGAACCTTGCGTGGTCACCGCGCCACCGTTGGCATACATGAGCGGGAACTGCGAGTTCCACGCCATGATCTTCCACACGATCTTGGTCCCGCCGTTCACGGACTCCTTGGGTGCGGGCAAGGGCAACATCATGGCCTGACCGGCCAGCGAGGCTTCGGGCGCGTCGGGCAAAGCCACGCGACCGATTTCTTGTGATTGTTTGGCCTCGCGTGGGCGTTTATCCCACCACCCTACTTTGGCGGCGAATATCGTGGCCAGCACGACGAGGATCATGACTACTTTTCCGGATGTTTTAATTTTTACTGCCATATGAGTTGTTGTTTTGGTTTAAGAAAATTGTTTTGCATTGTTTATTTTAAAAGGTCACCATAGTCGCTACCACTCGTACCGGTCGACTGTCGCGACGACACGGAGAGTTTGAATTCACTGTCGGGATTGAATTTGTCCAGCATCTTCAAGCCCTCCTTTTCGTAGGTAGCGTTGTCGAGGTCGATCGACTTCATGAAGTCCGACGAGTAGCTGATGGCCTTTTTCATGTTGGCCAGTTTGCCGGCAATGTCTTCCTTCAAAAATTCCATCGACTGCTCCACCATCATTTTCTTCTCCGGATCGCCTTTGAAGATCTTCAGCGCCGAGGTCAGCGCACGATTGCCGGAGGTCACCGACTTATACAAATCCTTCTTCACCTCCAGCTCGTTCTTTGCATCCTCGATGAGGTAGGCGCTGTTCTTGTGCACCTTGGTGAGGTAGTCGCCGATGCGCGACAGGTTCTCGAAGATGGGCGACAGCTGTTGGACGTATTCTTTTAAGCGGCCAATCTGTCGCGTGGCATTGCCCAGTTCGGGCATCATGCCCTTTTCTTTGGCCACCTGCGCCTTGGTCATCAGCTTGTTGATCTCACCTTCCTTTTCGCGCATCTTGGCATGGATCTTCTCCTTTTGCGCGTCCACATCGGTGGCTTGCTTGTAGAGTTTTTCACGCTCTTCTTGCATGTCGCTGATGTAGTCTTCTGCGATGATGAACGGGTCGAGTTCGATCACCACGCCTACCAGCTTCTTCATGAGGATCTCATAGAGATAAAAGAGACTCATGCGAAATTTGCGGTGCGTAATGCAGTAGAGAAATACACCCAGACAGGCCAGCGCTACACCGAAGTTGAAAGTGTTCCATACCACCGCGGTGAGTACCGGCAACACGTAGTATCCGATCGCGGTGAGGATACCCAGGCCGGCCACCGTGCCGAATTTTCCACCGGGTCGCTTCCAGTACGATTTCAATTGTTGTGCATCTGCAGGAAAAATTTGTGTTTCCATAGTTTATAGGTTTGTTTGAATTTTGGTTATGTCGTCTGCAATCTTTCCGAACATGGCTTCGCAGGCCGTCAAATAGCCTTGCTTGTTCTTGTTCAGTTTACCTTCCTCTTCGGCAATGGTTTGCTTTAATTTTTCCATGGCCTGCTGAGAGTCCGCGATCTCTTTGGTCAGCTTTTGGATGGTCTCGGCATGGCGGGCAATGTTGTCCTCCAGGCCTTGCACATCTTTTATTTTCTGACCGATCTCCTTGTCGCGTTTTTCCGCCGCCGTTTTTTCAAACTGCGCCTGGTCGTGACGGATGATCTCCTGATAGGTCTTCGCGGTCTCGACAAGTTTTTCTTTTGTCAAGCCTTGAATGGCCAAGGCCGCGAACGTCGCAGAGATCCGCGCCTTCTCATCACGGATGTGTGCTTCGAGCGTTTCCATCATCTTCATGAATTCGTAGTAGTCCGGTCCCGGCAAGTTTTGCTGGTCGAACAACTTCTCGAAGTGCTTCCCGAACTTGTCGAGTTCTTCTGCGTTCAGCACCGCCCGTACGGTGGCGCGTGGGGGTGGCGTTGGCGAAGAATCGTTGCGCGGCGCGCGTTGATCATCAGGACCTTCCTCGAATTCCACGAAGAGGCCCATAGCTTTCTTTAAAAGATTAGCCATAGTTGTTTGGTTAAGTGAAAAGAGAATCGAAAACGACTTTGAACAACTCTAATTCGAAAAGATAGAGGCGTGCACTGCAACGCCATTGCAGTGTGGGAGGCCACAGGAAAATTCTGAATTAGAGGAGGATGGTTCTATGCCACAGTCGGAAAGTGCTGCAGCAGGTTTTGAAGATGCCTGATGCAGGCTTAAGACTTAGCAGGGGGTGCGCTTGTCATGTTTTTGTTTTTTAATTTTCTTTTTGATCACGGGAGCACGTCGCCACGTCATGGCTGGGTAACTCTCGGATCGGTGTACTATTATTGTGGGTGAATGTGTGCCGCAGTCTGGAGTGCTGCAGCAGGAGAGAGATGCCTGGTGCAGGCTTTAAGACTTAGCAGGAGGAGCGCTTGTCATTTTGTGTTGTGTTGTTTTGTGAGAGAATTAACGAGGCGCTTTTGGGAATGTTGGGGTGTTTCAATCAAATATATATTTAGTTCACTTCTTGTAAGATATTAGTGAAATACATATCGAATATTACCGCAAACACCGCATGCAACGCAAACGGTACAGGCCGATGCGTTTGGCGTTTTTCATAATTGTATCTACAGGTATTGAAATTTCATTCGCAATGGCGTTTCTTGCATCTACGTTGCGTTGTTGCGGTATTGCGGTATCGGTGCACACGCAACGCGATTGCAAAATCGCAAACGAAAACAGCCCACCGCAAGCATGTAAGAACTACCTTTGACAACGCCGATAAAACCCTTTTTTTAACAACGCTATGGACAAGAAACGCACCTGGGAAGAAGTGATCGATAAGAAAGATTTCAGCGGAACCAAACTGCCCAACAACGAGTATGAAAATTGCCAATTCAAGCAATGTACTTTTGTAAGCGCTGATCTTTCAAACATAAAATTCTCCGACTGTGAGTTCGTGGATTGCAATATTAGCAACACCAAGCTTCATCAAACCTCCATGCAGGATGTGCACTTCAAACAATGCAAGTTGTTGGGGCTGCATTTTGACAACTGTAATGGTTTCCTTTTCTCTGTCGATTTTGAGGATTGTATCCTTAACCTGTCGACGTTCTATAAACTGTCGCTCAAAAAGAAGATTCTAAAGAATTGCAGCCTCCAGGAGGTCGATTTTGCCAATGCCGACTTGAGCGGCACTACGTTTGAAAACTGTGATCTGACCGGCGCCACGTTTGAAAATACAATTTTGGAGAAGGCTGATTTCCGGACAGCCTATAATTATGCTTTTGATCCGGAGAAGAATAAGATCAAGAAAGCTAGGTTCAGCAGGGAAGGATTGGTGGGGTTGTTGGCGAAGTATGATATTGAGATCGAGTAGGTTTTGCATTCACGAATCGCTGCGGAAATTCTCTTCAGCAGGAAAGGACTAGTTCACTAAGAAATAAACGCGAAGTAATTAACTGCGCAAAAAGACTGCGCACCCGTAATATAGCTTTGCAAGGGACAAACGAAAACGAGCCATGAAAGCTATTATCCAAGAAAAACTGCGGGCCCTGGAGCGAGAATTCGATATTCGGATTCTCTTTGCGTGCGAATCCGGAAGTCGGGCCTGGGGCTTTGCGTCGGTCGACAGTGACTTTGACGTGCGTTTTATCTATGTTCATAAAGCCGAATTCTACCTGTCGCTAAGCGATCAACGCGATGTCGTTGAACTTCCGGTAAATGAAGTGCTGGACATTAGTGGATGGGAGCTGCGAAAAGCGCTTCGTCTTTTCCGGAAATCAAACGCTCCGCTTTACGAGTGGTTGCAATCGCCTCTGGTGTATGAAGCTGTTCCCGGTTTTGTTGATGAGTTGACGGCGCTTATGCCACTCTATTTCTCTCCCCGCGCGGCTATGCACCACTATCTTAGCATGACGAATGGTATTTTTGAAAATGATCTTTCGGAAAATAGGGTTAGGCTGAAGAAATATTTCTACGCGCTGCGTACGCTATTGGCTTGTCAATGGATCGCCAGCCGGTCGGAGGTACCGCCGATGGAATTCGACAAACTCCGGGCGATCATGAGAGAAGATTTGAATGAAACGGTCGACGGTCTTCTGGGCCAAAAAGCAGTTGGAGACGAGAAGAGCTCGATCTTACCGGTTGAATCGGTGAATGATTATATACGTGAACAAATTGGGATCTGCAAAAAAGCGATTCCCGAACCAAGTATCGCGGAGGGTGACGAACCGCTAAATCGAATATTCAGAAAGTACATGGTATGACTTTGCAGGAACTACAGAAGGATTCACCCAGCATTTTGCTGAAGTGTATTAGTGGCAGCCAGGCCTATGGCCTGGCATTGCCACATTCTGATACAGATATAAAGGGCGTGTTTGTCCTGCCTAAGAAGGACTTTTATGGATTGACATATACCGATCAGATCAACAACGCGACAAACG
>CBIHQM010000310.1:0-8448 GCA_966211885.1 uncultured Chryseolinea sp. | reverse complement strand
ATACGAAAGAAGAGGTCACTATGAAATGGTGGAGAAGGTTGGCTTGTACTGGCACTTTGTGGTCCTTGTATGTGTGTTCGTGTTCACGTTCTTCTACCTGGTTTAATTAGTTTTAATCAATCGAATTCATCGCATAAAGAAATATAAACATGTCACACGCTGAAAACGAATCGCACGTAACCGTCCTTCCTCCCGATAAAGAGAAAATCAAAAAACTGTGGACGGTAGCCGGAATTTTGGGGATCATCACCGCCTTCGAATTCCTTATTGCCTTCACCATGCACCACGGACCTTTGAAGACTTCGATCTTCATCGCCATGACCATCGTGAAAGCCGCATACATTGTAGGAGAATTCATGCACTTGCGCTATGAAGTGAAAGTGTTATTCTGGTCCATCCTCATCCCCTTGATCTTTATCGTGTGGATGCTGGTAGCCTTTATTTACGAAGGCATCGCGATCTCACTCGTTCGCTAAGAAATTATCCATAACTCATTTCAGAGGCTTGAGTGTATGCGCACTTAAGCCTCTTTTTTTTTGATCTAAGCGATTGGATATTCCCTTGCTACTATGAAAAAAACAAAAGCACTCCTTTTATTCCTCGCACTGTTGCTGCCGATACTGGTCTTTCTTTTTCTGAAATTTTTTGGGAAGAACGAGTTTGCCGTGCCACCTTTGTACACCAAAACCTTTCCTGAAGTGCCTCAAGGCTGCCCTCCTGTAAAAGCCCTGCCATACCGCATTGCCGACAGTGTAAGAGTGAAAATTCCTTTTGAAGATGACAGCTTGGTATTGATCACCTTTAATACCCTCACCACCGAGGCGAAGAACCAAATAAGGCGAGTGGAGGAAAGGTTCACAAATTACCCGGTGGCCTTTATTCGCCAGGGAGAGCCAGCTTCCAAATGGCAATGCATCTTCTTCCTGAAGCCGCCTTACGATCAGGTGCTCATCGATCGCAAAGGCGCCATCCGCGGCCAATACACCGCCGCCGATCTGGACGAAGCCGACCGACTGATTACGGAGATAACGATTATATTAAAGAAATACTGAGATGGAACCGAATGTAGTAAACGTGGAGCAGAAGGAGCCCTACAAGAAATTGATCATCGCTGTGTCGATTGCCATCCCCTTGGTGGTGGCGGTTTTGTTTGGCGTGAAAGTGCCGGGCTACGACCTTTCTTTTCTGCCCCCGATCTATGCCACGATCAACGGCGTCACGGCCGTATTGCTGGTGAGCGCATTGATCGCGATCAAAAACGGCAAGCGGAAGTTGCACGAAAATCTGATGAAGACGAACATCGCGCTTTCGGCGGCTTTCCTGGTGATGTACGTCTTGTACCACATGACCAGCGACCCGACGTCCTATGGCGGCGAGGGTGCCTTGAAATACATTTACTTTTTTATCCTGATCACGCACATTTTACTGTCGGTCGCTGTTATTACCTTGGTGCTTTTCACCTTTGTGCGGGCCTGGCGTGGAGACTATGTGCGGCATAGAGCGCTCGCCAAGATCACGTTCCCCATCTGGCTTTATGTGGCCGTGACGGGAGTGATCGTTTACCTGATGATCAGCCCATACTACGCAGCATAAAATTGGTTATCTTTAAACGATCGATATGAAAAAGGCAGCATTCCTCAGCATCGTATTTATGATAATCGCCACGGCACAGTCGGTGGCGCAGTGCGCGATGTGCCGGTCAACATTGGAGAATAACTACGCCGCCGGCAAACCCGGCATCGCGGCCGGCATCAACACGGGCATCTTGTATTTGCTTTCCATGCCCTACCTGGCCGTGCTGGTGCTGTGGTACTTCTGGTATAAAACAAGTCGGAATGCAAGAAAGGAACTATCTCACGGCCCTGTTGCAAGGTAAGTGCCCCCATTGCCGCCAGGGCGCCATGTTTGCATACCCCATCGGAAAGCTTAGCAAGTTTAACGTCATGAATGCCACCTGTCCGCATTGCGGCATTCGCCTGGAGCCGGAACCGGGGTTCTACCAGGGTGCCATGTATGTGGGCTATGGGTTCACCAAACCCAACATCACGCTGGTCAGCCTCGTACTCTATGCCCTGGGTGATGTTTCGGAGTGGCACTACATCGGCGCCAGCATCGGAGGCATGGCGCTACTCATCCCCTTGAACTACCGCTACTCGCGCATCGTGTATCTCTACCTTTTCGGCGGCATCAAATACGATCGCCACCTGTCGCAAACAAAGTAGTTTTCTTACCTTTATCGATCATCACCCTGGTCGACGATTGAAATCACGGACATTCATACTGTTAGGAAGCTGCCTGATCACGTTCGCATTGGGAGGACTGGCGGCCTATTTTTCCCAACGCCTTGAATCCACCCAATCCGTCGACGCCGCCATCGTGAAGAACCTGCAACAGGAGCTCGCCACCATGCAGACGGAAGTGGATACGTTGTTGCCCAAACTTCAACGGTCATCCACCTTGCCGCCGCACCGTGGCCCCTTTGCATTTTTTGTATTCGAGGCCCAACAACTGGTGTCGTGGACCGACAATGGCTTCGTGCCGTCCCCAGCTTCGGTGGCCGAACCCTTTACGCTGAAGATGCTCATCAGCGGCAATGGCGATTACCTGGCCAGGAAATGGAAAGTGAATGAAACGAAATTTCTGGTGGGGGTCATTCCGCTCTATCGCAAGTTCAGCATCACCAACAACTACCTGGAGCCGTGGTGGAATCTGCGGATCTTCCCCTCCGCCAACATCACCTTGTTAGAGCCCGGCGCGGCTTCCGGCACCAGCATCTGTGTGGAGGATCAATGCCCGTTTCGCGTCAACTTCCAGGAACAGGTGCCGTTGCGTGATCCGGTGAAGGTTGCCGCCATACTGCTGTTGTCGATTTCGATCGTTCTTTTTGTGGCACTTTTTTATGTGCAACTCGAACGCTTGCCCTATGCGGAAGGAGCATTTCTGCTGCTGTATGGATTTTTGATAGGCCTGCGGTTCGTCATGATCCGGCTGAATTTTCCGGATGCTCTATACGCCTCCAGTCTTTTCGATCCCAAAGTGTTTGCCTCCTCCACACTCAACGCATCACTGGGCGATCTTTTGATCAATGAGCTGGCGTTGCTGCTGTTGTGTGTGTTTGCTTTTAACAATTATCAGAAGTTCAAGAGCTATCACTTCATGTACCAGCGAAAGGTCATCGCATGGTTGCTCTCCGTGGTGGCGGGATTGGGCGTGCTTTTCGCGGCATTGTTTCCGTTTGTGGTCATTCAAACGATCAACAACAACTCGTCTATTGTAATCGACATTTCCCAGTCGCTGCAGTTTGACAGACTGCGGTCCATGGCCACCCTCGCCGTATTGTTGGCTGGCGCTTGTTCATTTCTTTTTGGCCACACGTTTCTGCGGCTGCTCATCGGTGATGGCAATAGACTGCGTGTGTTGGGGGCGTTCACCCTATCGGCAACCATCTTCGCCCTGATAAATTCATCGACGGAACAACCCTACCTTTCATCGCTCGTGTTGGGAACGTGCTATTTCTTGATTGTTTATGTTTTGAAATTGTATGTGAGCCTGCGACGGCTGGGCTTTGCCACCTTCTCTTACCTGTTCATCTCCATCTTTTTTCTGTCAGCCAACGGTGCCTATGCCATTCACTATTTCACGCGCCAGGAAAAAATTGCCAGCCAATTCAAGTTTGCTGAGAATTTTTTGGTCGACCGCGATTACTTTGGCGAATACCTGTTGCGCGAGACCGCGCTAAAAATTGCGGACGATGCCTTTATTCAATCGCGCATCAATGTTCCCTTTCTTAGCCGCGACATCGTCCGGCAAAAAATACGACAAGTATTTCTGCCAAGCTACTTCAACAAGTACGACGTCGAGATCTTCCTGTTCAACTCCCGGGGAGAGCCGCTGGACAACCAGTCGGCCTCGACCCTGTCGCAGGTGATCGGCATCTATGACCAGGATGCTTTTCGCACCGACTACGACCGCGTGTACTTTGTGACCAGCCCGGCAAAAGACGTCACCCAAAAATACCTCGTGCTGGTGCCCATCAAACGGGCCAACTCCCTGCTGGGCCATGTCATGCTCGACTTGTCGCTGAAGAAACTTATCCCCGACAACGTTTACCCCGAATTGCTCGTGGACAACCGGACGCAGCAATTCTATCACACCCAAGACATCAGCTACGCCGTATTCTCCGACACCACGATCCTTTTCAGCTCGGGCAAATTCAACTACGACGCCGCCTTCTACCGCGACTGGCTTGGCAATCCCGACCTCTATCGCAAAAGCATCAGCGCCGATGGATTCACACACGTGGCGCAAGAGTATCAAAACAACCGGCTCGCGGTCGTGTCGTCGCAGCAACAGCCGGTCATGCTCACGCTGGCCAACTTTTCGTTTCTGTTGGTGTTGGGCTTGGTGATCATTCTCCTGCTGCTCCTGTCGCTGGGCATCGCTAACTACGTGCAGGGTGAGAAGATCTATTTCTCCGCACGCATTCAGCTGTTGTTGAACATGGCATTCTTTCTTCCCCTGATCCTGGTGAGCGTGAGCACCCTAAACCTGACCAACCGCTCCACCCAAAACCAACTCATGGAGGAATACCAGGAACGCGCCGAGACCGTGAGCGGCCAATTGTCGGCGCAACTCGACCGCTATGTAAACGGGAACAGCGAAAATGCGAGCAACTTCGGCCAACAGCTCCGGGAGTTGGCGCAATTGACCAACCTCGATGCCAACGTATTCAACACCAAGGGCGAGTTGCTGGCCACCAGCCAGGCGCTCATCTTTGAAAATAACCTGATGTCGCGCTACATCAACGCCGACGCCTTGCGCAAGATCAAGGAAGGCAACCGCGTGGTGATCGAGACGGAACGGGTGGGCAAGCTGGAATATTTTGTGTCCTATGCGCCCCTCAAGGCGCCGCTCAGCGGGAAACTCATCGGCATCCTGGGGATCCCGTTCTTTCAATCGGCCAGTTCGCTGGAGCGGGTGCAGATCAACCTCGTGGCCAACATCCTCAATATCTTTTCGCTCATCTTTATCTTGTTGGTGATGCTTTCTTATTTTGTCTCCCGCTGGCTCACCTTCCCGTTGAAATTTATCACGCAATCGCTGCAGCGCACGTCGCTTACCAAAACCAACCAACCGCTCACCTGGAAAGCCGACGACGAGATCGGCCTGATGGTGAAAGAGTATAACCAAATGCTTTTCAAGCTCAGCGAGAGCAAGGCGGAACTGGAGCAGACCCAGCGCGAAACCGCCTGGCGCGAAATTGCCCAACAGGTGGCGCACGAGATCAAGAACCCGCTCACCCCCATGAAACTCACGCTCCAGCAACTGGAGCGCGGGATTGGGTCGGGCACCAACACACCGGAGAAAACCGGCAAAGCCGTGTCGACGCTGCTCACACAAGTGGATACCTTGAACGACATCGCGTCGTCGTTCAGCACGTTTGCCAAGATGCCACAACCGGTCATCCAACGGCTGGAGCTGGTGTCGCTCGTGCGGCGCACGGTGGTGCTTCACCATTCTTCGGGAGACGTACAATTCGAGACCACGCTGCGTGAGGCCTACGTCCAGGGCGACGAGCAATTGCTGGGACGCACCTTCTCCAACCTCATCCTGAATGCATTTCAGGCCGCCCGGCCGGGATACAGCCTGCAAGTAAGGATCAACCTCACCCAAACACCGGAGGGCTATCAGCTGGCCTTCCAGGACAACGGGAAGGGTATCGCTCCCACCGTGGCCGAACGCATTTTTCTGTCACATTTCACCACCAAGAAGTCGGGCTCCGGGCTCGGGTTGGCCATTGCCAAGCAGGCGATCGAACACATGCGGGGAAAGATCTGGTTCGAAACAAAAGTGGGGGAGGGCACGACCTTTTTAATTCTTTTACCACCATCCGGGGGAATCACTCAAGGGGAGGCGGAAAAATCCCTCCCTGCGGTGTAACCAATTGTTGTTTTACCAGTAAATTGATGCAACCCCATTAGGGTGCCATTGGTCTTTCACAAAACACGCCGCCATGATCAAAAATTATCTTCTCATCGCCGTACGGAATATCTTCCGGAACAAGTTGTTCTCCACCGTCAACATCCTGGGCCTGGCGTTCGGGATCTGCAGCGCACTGCTGATCTTTTTGTGGGTGAACGATGAACTGGAATACGACTATTTCCACGCGAACGCCAGCCGCCTCTATCGCGTGATGGAAAACCAAAAATATACCGACGGCCGCATCTACACCTTTGCCGCCACGCCCGGTCCGATGGCACCCTTCATCAAAGAAAAATATCCCGAGATCGAAAAGGCTACGCGGTTCACGTGGGAGGTCAACAACCTCATGCAGGTGGACGACAAGACGTTCTATGAAATGGGTCGCTATGTGGACCAGGATTTTGTGGAGATGTTCACCTTCCCTTTCGTGAAGGGCAACATGGCCACGGCGTTAAAAGACAAGAACTCCGTCGTGATCACGGAAAAGATGGCCAAAAAATATTTCGGCGACCAGGAGCCAATAGGCAAAGTGTTGCTGATGAACACCAAGCGCTCCTTCACCGTCACGGGCGTCCTGAAAGATCTTCCCCGCAATTCATCCATTCAGTTTGAATACCTCTTGCCCTTCGAAGTGTTCTGGGATGACAATACCTGGCTGCACGAATGGGGCAACAACAACATCCGCACCTTCCTGCTGTTGCGCGAAGGAACGAATCGTGAAAATTTTGCCGCCAAGTTCAAAAACGAGATCGGCGCACACCAGGAGAAAAGCAACGTAGAACTTTTTATCCAGCCTCAGGCGGAAGCTTATCTCTATGGCGATTTTGAGAACGGCGTGCAATCCGGCGGCCGCATCGACTCGGTGAAGATGTTTTTTGTGGTGGCCGTGTTTGTGCTCATCATTGCCTGCATCAATTTTATGAACCTGTCCACAGCGCAAGCCACCAAGCGCGCCAAGGAAGTGGGATTGCGAAAAGTGATCGGCGCCGTGCCCAGCCAGTTGTTCCGGCAATTTATGGGCGAGTCGTTCGTGACGGTGTGCGTGAGCGCGGTCCTCGCGTTGCTCTTTGCGTTGTTGCTCATACCGGTTTTCAACGAGATCACCGGCAAAGCACTCACCCTAAACCTGCTGGATACGCAGTTGCTGATGATCTTCGGGATCATCATCGTGTTCACCGCGTTTGTGGCGGGTAGCTATCCTGCCCTGTTCATCTCTGAATTCAAACCGGTGCAAGTGCTGAAGGGCCAACTGAAAAGCGGCAGCCGCGCGGCGATCTTCCGCAAAGTCCTGGTGGTGGTCCAGTTTACGCTGTCGATCATTCTTATCATCAGCACCTCTGTGGTGTTCCGGCAAATGAATTTTATGGAGAACCGCGACATCGGGTTCGTCCGCGAAAATGTGTTTTACCTCTGGATGGAAGGCGACGTCCGTCCCAAGCTGGAAACCTTTCGCACGCGCCTGCTGGCTGAACCCGGCATTGAAAGCGTGACCTCGGCCAGCCAGATCCCCATCGACATCGGCAACTCTACGGTAGGCGTGGAGTGGGAGGGTAAGGATCCCAACGAGAAGATCCTCTTCAGCAACATCAACGTGGACTTCGAATTTATCCAGGCCATGAAAATGAACATGAAGGAGGGCCGGCCCTTCGACCGTTCACGCATCAGCGACACGTCCAACTATATTGTCAACGAAAAAGCAGCCGAGAAATTTGGCTTTAAAAATGGCGTGGCCGACCAGGACCTCACCATGTGGGATCGCAAAGGCAAGATCGTGGGCGTGGTGAAAGACTTTAACTTCGGCTCGCTCCACAGTGCCGTAGATCCGCTCATCCTGCGCATGGACCCGAAAGAGACCTATTGCCTGTTGGTGCGCGTGAAACCCGGCGAAACGGAAGCCGGCCTCCGTTCAACAGAGATATTGTGGAAAGAATATGCCCCGGGTTATCCCTTCAAATATTCCTTCCTGAACCAGAACTGGGAAGACTTCTACAAAACCGAAGCCCAACGCGGCAAAGTCTTCAACACCCTGGCTATTCTGTCGATTTTTATTTCATGCCTCGGCCTGTTCGGACTCTCCGCCTTCTCCGCCGAACGCCGCACCAAGGAGCTCGGCATTCGCAAAGCGCTGGGCGCTTCCATGCCGGGTCTTGTTCGTTTGATGGGCAAAGAATTCACCATATTGGTGCTGCTCGCCGCCGGTGCAGGCTGCCCCATTGGCTGGTATTTCATGACGCAATGGTTAGAGACCTATGCCTACCACGTGGACGTGGGCTACCTGACGTTGATCATGGCAGCGGTGGTTTGCCTGGTGGTATCCTTGGTCACGATCTCTTATCACTCGGTGAAAGTAGCGGCGAGTGACCCGGTGAAGAGCTTGCGATATGAGTAAAAGCATAGTCCCCGAGGCGGGAGACTATGCTACCCAGTATAGTCCCCGAGGCGGAAGACCATGCTTTTGCGATGACC
>CBIHQM010000309.1:0-8448 GCA_966211885.1 uncultured Chryseolinea sp. | reverse complement strand
GTGAACCTGTATTCCACGGCCAGCAGGTAGTAGGAAAAAGGCTGTTTATAAAAGAGGTGGCCGTATCGCTCGTCAAAGGTTTCGTAGCCTTTATAGCTCACTGTTATTTTCCCATCGCTCACCCCGAAGGTGCCGGCAAAATTTTCGCCCAGCGGATAGCCTGCTATTTTCGGTTTCCAGTCATTGAGGTCCTTTCCGTTGAAAAGTTGGATCCATTTTACGTGACGATCCTTTTCGGGTACCGCCGCGACAAATAGAACCGCCATCAGGGAGAATACGATCCAGCGCATCATAAGCATTTATTTTTTTTGCTAGATAGTAAATTGCCGGCAGTCCAGGGCCGGGTTTGTGATGAAAATTATGGCGATGGGATCAATGCTTCTTTTCAGGCCTGTTATGAAATGTTTTATCTTTACCCTATTCCGTAGCACATGAAAAATATTTCGATCCGACAAGGTTTGGCCGCCGATGCCCCGGTCATTGCCGCTCTTCACGCCGCGAGTTGGAGAATTGCCTACCGCGGACTCCTCCTCGACGAATACCTTGACAACGATTTGGCCGGCGAACGTGCGCGACATTGGTCTGAAAAGATGGCAAACTTAAAGGACAACGAATTCGTGCTCCTCGCTGAACTCGACAACGAGGTGGTCGGATTCATTGCTGTCATGGACGTGCCGGACGCCGGCTACAAAGCGTTGGTGGACAATCTGCATGTCGTGCCTCACCTGAAAGGATATGGCATTGGTGGCAGGCTGATGCGAGCGGCAGCCAAAAGACTGTTGGCCGATGGAAGGAATAATTTCTACCTCTGGGTGCTGGAAGGGAACCATCCGGCTGAAAAATTTTATACATCCATATCCGGTCGGCCTATGGACCGTAAGCAATCGGATTTTGGCGGCAAGGAAACGTGGGCAACACGTTATGTTTGGGATGACTTTACCAAGCTTCTGGCCACGGCTGACATTGGGTAGACAAACGATTTGCGCCAACCTTTTGGATATCGTCAAGAAACTCGAAACGGAATTACACCGCGCTAAACCGCATAGACAAGTATCGCACCCGAATCAAGAAGAAAGCCCTGTGCTGGAAGATTGAATCTAAGTTTGTTTTCACTAATTTTGCTGTTTCAGAACGGGTACAAATCGCCTTCGGACACTCAACAACATAAACCGTTAGCTGCCAGCCTATTTTTATGAAGATTGTTTTTCAAAATTACGAGATTGAAATTACAGACGACGCACTGTACCAAAACAAATCGACCGACAATAATTTTGCCTATGATTTTGCTTACCTGGACGAAGAGGCAAATCAGTATCGATCAAGCAACCACGCCATCAAAATTTTTCAAAAGGGTCAACTTATTAAAAGTGCCATAGTTTGCGCCGTTGGCGGAGCTACAGCGATTCACCCTAAGTCAGCGATCGTAGACGATAACAGTCTTTATATTGCCTGTGCCAATAAGGTCTTTTCACTGTCGCTACCTGACTTAAAACTGAGATGGGCAACGGAAGTCGACTGGGCAACCTGTTTTGGCATTTACAGCGCCGATGATGGGCTTTTCACACACGGAGAGCTTTTCGTTACCAGACTTGAAACCGACGGACAAATTATATGGCAAACAGGTTTAAGGGACATCATTTTAACCATCGATAGTGACAAGGATAGTTTCATATTGCATGATAACTACATTGAACTCGAAGATTTTCAAAGAAACCAATACAAAATTGACTTTAAAGGAAAATTCATCGAAGAGAAATTAAGCGACACCTAGATCGCCATAGACAGATCACCAACCAAGCCCGGGTGAAAATATGGTCACGATGAGGAAAATCTATTATTATGAAGAAAAGAATTGCCCTATTGATGTTGTCGCTTATTGGAACGGGTTTATACTTCTATCAAACCAATTCCAATTTTAAGTCAAACCTTGACCAGTGGGTTTCGGCGCTAAGATATGACTCCTTAGACCGTGATGTTAAATTGGACACGGTTAGAACGACCAGCGTACAAAAAGCAAAACCTAAGCCGAGAGAAAGAATTCCTAAAAAGTTAAAGCCGGGTGCGTTTGACCGATTGGACAAATACGCAAGAAGCACACCTGAAAAGTATTCAAATCGCCTTCAGGACTTGACCGCCTACCTGGCTACTCCCGCTCAAAATGATTTGGAAAAAGCGAGATTAATTTACACGTGGATTGCCACTCACATTCGGTATGACGCAGACGCCTACAATACCGGAATTTATAAGGATGAATTTTCGCCCGCCGCTGTGCTTAAACGAAGAACGGCCGTATGCGAGGGCTATAGCACGCTATTCAAAGAATTGGCGCGAAGAATGCACCTGGAAGTCGAAAAAATATCGGGCTATGCAAAAGGATACGGACTTAAAGAAGCCGCCCGGTTTTCAGACACCAATCACGCCTGGAACGCCGTTAAAATAGATAACGAATGGCAATTGATTGATGTGACCTGGGGCAGCGGCTATGGATTCACTCACAACAAAAAGCTCGAGACAAAAACCAGGTTTGATGACTATTGGTTTTGTGTATCACCCGAAGAATTCATTTTTTCTCACCTGCCGGAAAGCGAAGATTGGCAACTCACGAATCCAAAAATCACCCTCAGACAATTTGAAGCAATGCCACGCCTTGATGACAGCTTTTTCAAGCTTGGTTTTAATGCTGGAGATGCTTACAGGGATGTGCTTTCCGGAACCATCAAAGAATTTGTATCAACCTATTCCACCGATTTCCCAGTTCAAGCGATCAGTGCGCCGTTGAACAAAGTAATGGCTAAAGGACAGGAATACGCACTGATCCTGGAGTCAGATTATGCAGAGGAGATAGCCATCATAGATGACAGACAATGGACCTACTTAAAAAAAGAGAATAGCAGATTCAGTTCGAACTATATTCCTAAAGGGAACAAATTGAAAATTGCTGTAAAGATCAACTGGTACGACAACAGTTTTTCAACAATTTTGGAATACGAGGTTGGCGACGCGAAAATTTAGGTACGCAACACCGTGGCTAAGTCATGCGGCGGCTATTCCTCGAAAATCCCTCCGATTGAAATTAAATTTAAACACTTGCAATTTTCCCAATCTTTCACACAAGAAAAGACAGACGTATGAGCCAAAGTGACCTGCAAGAGTTGATTAATCATTGCCACGGCATGGCAGAACACCTCCTGATACACCAAAATGGGGAATTCTATCCGTTCGGAGCACAGATCGACAATCAGGGAGAATTTACGCACATTGGGCACCACGACGGTGACGAATTTCCATTAAGTCAGACAAAGATCAATGAACTGAAAAAATACTTTGAGAAAGAAATCGAGAATAATAACATAAGGGCTTATGCGATAACCTTTGATGGCCTTGTTAGAAAGAACCCGACTTCCGAGAAAACAGACGCAATAGTTATAGAATGCTATTCAAAAGAAAACAAACAAAGGATAACCTATTACTCCCCCTACAAAAGAACAACCGAAGATGCCTTGACCTTTGGAGAATCATGGGCAATTTCGGATTAAACGCGCGACCTTTATTTAACCATCACCACCTCACTCCGCCCCGACACTCCGTTCTCGCTAAAAGCCTCCACAGCAAAATAATACGACACTCCCCTCGACAAAGCGCGGATCTCCTTCGACGGCGGTTGATCGGCAAAGATCTGATAGGTCTGATAAAGCTTGTCCTTAGCAATACCCCACAAAATATTATATCCCACTGCGCCCGGCACCGGCGTCCATAAAACAAAAGCATTGCGCACATCCGTATCGCGCTTGACTGTGATTTTAGAAGGAGTTGCAGGGGGTTTTCCCTGACCATTCCCAAAAACACGAATATCACTAACGGCCAGACTAGGCGACGCCACGTAAACGTGTTCATACTTGATATAGCGGGCCTTCACTGGTTTTTCAAATTCAACGTAGGCATTGGGGCGGTCGCGTTTTTTCTCTCGGGTGAGATCGGCGACCAGATCCCATTGCTTGCTATCGCGGGAGGCAAATAACCTGAATTGCGTGTAGACACGTGCCGTATCGTTGTCAAAAATATCCGACTTGTAGTCTGTATAATTTATTTGCACGGCTTTTACTTCCTGTTCTTTCTGAAGGTCGATCGTTGCCCACTCTCCCGCTTTGTTTTGGCGCGCCACCCAAAACGTGCGCGGGTTTTCGTCTGTTAAATTGGAGACGCGAAAAGTATCGCGCACCGATGAGGCTGTGGCCGTTTTCTTGTAGGACAGCAGCATCCAGCCAGTGAACAACTCATCTTTGCTCGTCCATTTCTTTGTTGGCAGGCGGTGGGGCAAGTCGCCAAAACGCGTGTTGGAAAACATTTGTCCGTCGGCGTCGAAGCCGGCGGGGAACATGGCGATGCGGCGTTCGAAGTTCCAGTTCACGGCGATCCAGGGTGTGCCGGTGTTCCAGTAGTTTCCATAGACATCCTGGAAGGTGTTGCCATGGCCTGCACCGGTAACAAAGCCGCCGGGTTTGTAGGAAACAGGATTGTAGGGTGCGTAGGTAAAGGGTCCCAGTGGACTATCGCCCACATACGTGCCGTTGGCGTACACGTTATACTCCGTCCCCGGCGCCCCATATTGCAGATAATATTTGCCGTTGTGCTTTGTCATCCAGGCGCCTTCCATGAAGGGCTTGATGCTGCTGGTGTGATCTCTTCCGAAACGCTCCCAGCCATGTTCCTCGGGTTGCAGGTAGAGCATGGGTTTGTAGGCTCCTTTGTAGCTGAGTCGTTTGTGTTTGTCCAGTTCGCTGCCATACATGGGGAACACGTTGGACGAGCCCCAGTACATATACCATTTGTTCAGATCCTCATCATAAAACAACGCGGGGTCCCAGGGCCCGACTTCCTTGGGCAATGCGGGGAGCCAGCGGTTGTAAAATTTCAGCTTTCCCTTTTCCGGTTCAAGTGAATAAAAGATGGGCCGTTGCTCAAAAGTGGACTGAAAGAGATACAACGTGTCTTTCACCGACATGGCCGCCGGTGCGCACATATCTTCCATCGGCCATTTATCGGGCACGATGTAGGACCAATCGACCAGGTTGTTGGAGTGCCAGTAGCCTCCGGAGATCGTCACAAAAAGAAAGTAGGAGCCTTTGTGGTTGACAATCACGGGGTCGGCGCCCGCGCGGTAGGAAATGCTATCGTTCAGTTGCTCGTAATTGTATTTGTAGTCGATGTCCATGGGGTTGCAATAGGTGGTCCGGGCGGCCGTTTGCGCGGTGGCCAGCAGGGGCAACATTCCCACGATAATGCTCCACCCTAACCTGGTAATGATCGATCGCATAGTTGTACAGTCAAGACCGTGAAGGTAGATACATTTTGGGCGACCGTGAAGCAAAGACCATCGAAAAAACGAACATCGCGCTGCACAAAAATGAACACTCCCAAAAAATAAAAGCGTCATTCCCGGTTCCAGGCAACCTTTTTGAAAAAAGCACAGTCTTTGTGTAACCAGAGTCTATCGATTCAGTTTACCCTGTTTGTAACCCTATCTGTATGATCAAAAACTATTTGAAAGTAGCCCTGCGGTCCATCTTCCGCAACAAGCTTACGGCCTTCATCAACATCGCTGGGCTGGCGTTGGCCATGATGTGCTGTATGCTCATCTATTTATATATCCGCGACGAGGTGAGCTATGACAAGCAACATGCCTCGGCCGACCGCATCTACCGCGTCACCCGCAATTTCCTGTCGGACGACGGCACCCCAAACCTGCACCTGGGCAACGTGGCCCCTCCCATCGGCCCGCTGCTCAAGAACGACTTTGGCGAGATCAAGGTCCTGGCCCGCACGGTCAATTTTGGGATCGTTATGGGGCTGGAAGAAAACGGGAAGCTGGAAAAGAATTTCTCGGAGGACCACCTGTTCCTGGCCGAGCCCGACATCTTTAAAATTTTCGATTTCAAGATCGTTGCCGGTGATCCGGCCACAGCCCTCACGCGCCCGATGACCGCCATGTTGTCGCGCAAAACGGCCATGAAGTTCTTCAACGATGTGAACGTAAGCGGCAAACGCCTGCGCGCCAACAACCAATTCGACATAGAGGTGACAGGCGTCTACGAAGATCTCCCAACCCAGTCCTTCTGGCATCCTGAATATCTCTTATCCTTTAGCACGTTGGAGGATGACAACATCTACGGACGGAAAAACCTGGAAACTAACTGGGGCAACAATTCCTTCGGCACCTACATGCTCCTGGAAGAAGGCGCCGACCCCAAAAAGATCGAAGCCCGCTTCCCCGCCTTTCTCGACAAACATTTCGGCAACTACGCCAAAGCCAATTGGGGCGTTCCCGCCGACTGGGTAGCCTCCAAATCCACCACACTCTTTCTCCAAAAAGTGACCGACATCCACCTTCGCTCGCACCTCGACGACGAACTTGAAGTGAACGGCAACATCAACACGGTATACATGATGGGCATCATCGGTTTGTTCATCATCCTCATCGCGTGCTTCAACTTTATCAACCTCTCCACCGCGCGCGCCACGAAGCGTGCAAAGGAAGTGGGTCTGCGCAAAGTGGTGGGAGCTTTCAAGATGCAATTGATCAGCCAGTACCTCAGCGAGTCGGTGCTCATTTCCTGGTTTGCGCTGGTGTTGGGGACAGGCCTTGCGTTCATCAGCCTGCATTGGCTTAACGTCTTCACCGGAAAGGCGCTTTCGCTGAACCTTATTACCAACTGGCCTTTGTTGATCGGGCTGATCGCCTTCGCATTCTTTGTAGGTATCCTGGCAGGTGTGTACCCGGCCTTTGTGGTTTCCGGTTTCAAACCTGCTTTGGTGCTGAAGGGTCAACAAGGTTCCACCCGCGGCAAGGGCGCTTTGCGTAAAGCGCTGGTAGTGGCGCAATTTGCCATTTCCATTGCCCTCATCATTGCCACGGCCATCACCTTCCAACAACTGGGTTATCTCAACAGCCTGGATTTGGGCTATAGCAAAGACCAGGTCATCACGTTGCCCTACTACGATGAGGAGCTGGATCCGGTTTATGACGCATTTTATAACGAAATGACAAAATCGTCGCACATCAAAAATGTGTCCCGGTCCTCGCGTGTCCCAACGGGAAGGCTGTTGGATAGCCAAGGCGCGCCGCTCATCATGAAAGGCGACAGCCTGGTATCTTCGACCGTGACCACAAAAGACGTGCGGGTAGACTATGAATTCTTCAAAACGTTCGACATCCCCATCGCCGCCGGTCGTGACTTCTCGAAAGACATCACCACCGACGACACGCTGGCGTTCATCGTCAACGAAGCTGCGGCGAAGGCCTATGGGTGGAAGACGCCTGCTGAAGGCGTCGGGAAAGATTTTGCCTATGGCGGCACGACGGGAAAACTCGTGGGCGTTGTCAAGGACTTCCACTTTGAGTCGCTACATCAAGAAATTGTGCCGCTGGTATTCTATCCCCGCAAAGGCGGGTACCGTCGCATGGCGGTGAGCATCTCGGGAAAAAATATGGAGGAAGGCATGGCCCACCTGGAAAAGCTGTGGCACGAATTTTTGCCGAAGCGTCCGTTCGACTACGAGTTCCTCAGTGAGCGATATCAACAACTCTATGCGTCGGAACAGAAGCAAAGTCAACTCTTCACGATCTTTGCAGGCCTCGCCATCTTTATTGCCTGCATGGGACTTTTCGGGTTGGCAACCTTCAACACGATGCAACGCGTGAAAGAGATCGGCATACGCAAAGTCTTGGGCGCTTCCGTGCCGAACATCCTGGGATTGTTGTCGAAAGAGATCGTGGTACTCATCGTGGTTGCCAATGTGATGGCGTGGCCTGTGGCCTGGTACTTCATGCAAAAATGGTTGGGCACCTTTGCCTACCACATCGATATGAATTTGCTTGTCTACTTCCTGACGGCCGCGTCGGCCATTGCGCTGGCACTCATCACGGTAAGTATGCAAACCATCAAAGCCGCCACGAGCAATCCCACGCAGACGCTGCGGTACGAATAGGACCCGTTGACGCTAAATCATAAAACAGAAAAAGAGGCTGCCTCAAAAAGGCAGCCTCTTCCTTTTTTGAGAGCGCAAGCAACCGGAACAAACCATGGGCACCCACTCCGCGTTTTTGTAACCCCAGGCTTTCGCCTGGGGTTAAGGGCGCAATGAAAACAAGGGCCACAGGAAAGTCGGATCGATCTTCACGTTTCATAGCGCCGACCGTACGCAATGCCTCGTGCGCCGACGTGGCGAGCTCTCTCTTACAGACTTATGTATCCTTTGAGCAGGTGGCCCAATCGCACTTCGGAGCCAGAGGTGGTGAAGGTGCGCCATGAACGTTCGTGCTACTACCGAGATGCGAACGTGGCGCAGCGACAGGCAGCCGCGCTAACCCCAGGCTAAAGCCTGGGGTTACAAGAATTTTTTTTGAGATCGCAGACGAGATGCTCTCCAAGCTAAGGTATTCATAATAAC
>CBIHQM010000308.1:0-8449 GCA_966211885.1 uncultured Chryseolinea sp. | reverse complement strand
ACAATCCAGTTGTCGGTAAAAAATTTTTTCATGGTTTAGGGTGCAACGGCAATTGCGAAGAAAAAATATAAAAACCTGCGCTGGTGAACAACGAATCGGCTAAATAAATGTTTATCGCACACTTCTAATCGAGTGCCTTTTTGTTGCAAAAAGTTTAAACACTTGAATACAATTGCATTGGGATGGAATTTAACCGCGGGTAAAACTAAAATGCCGGACCCCGGGGGACGAACGAGGGCCAGCCAAAGCGTATCTTTAAATCTGTCTTCAGCAACTCATTCTCCTATGCGCTATACCATTCTTGGATTTCTCTTGCTGGGAACATTTCTGAGCCCCGCTCAATTCAGCAATCCCAACCTGCAAGCCATGGTAGATGCCGAAAGGGCCTTTATCGCCATGGCCAAAGCGCAAAATACGCGGGATGCCTTCCTGTTCTTTCTCAGCGACGACGCGGTGACCGTCGGACCCGATGGGCCCCGCATCGGAAAAGAGAGCATCCGAAACCAGCCCGTCTCCGAAGGATGGCTGAATTGGGAGGTGGCCTATTGCGACATCGCTGCTTCCGGGGAGATGGGCTATAACACAGGCCCGTGGGAATTTCGTGCGCAGAAAACCGACGAGAAGCCGGTGGCGTATGGCGAGTTTCATTCCATATGGAAAAAGCAAACCGACGGCTCCTGGAAAAATATCCTCGACATCGGGGTCCGGCATGGTGCACCGGTGGAAAGGCAAAGCTTGGCTACGTCTCAAATGCCGTTAACATCGGCTAAACATTCATCCGGTTCGCCTGCTGCGATCCTGGATTTGGATAAAAAATTTATAACGCTTTATGAGAAAAAAGGGGATGCGGCCTACAATACGTTTGCCTCAAAAGAGATTCACTTTGCACGTGAAGGGGAGTTGCCGATCGTTTCTAGGGAAGATTGGGATGCTTATTTAAAGAGAAGTTCATTCAAGATGAGCGATGTAAAGGTGATGGGTGGTGGCGTTGCTGAATCGGATGATTTGGGGTATGTATATGGTAGCAGTAGCGTGGGGGTTGTGGTGGAGGGTAAGGTGGTGGTGAAGAAAGGGATTTATTTGCGGGTTTGGAAAAAGGAGGGTGGTAAGGTTTGGAGGATTGTGTTGGATGTGGTGGCGTGTCGGTGAGATGGGGTGAATTTTGAGGGTGGAACTATTAATGGGATTGGGTGGCCGAAAAGTGTTGTTGGCGGAGGGACGGTAATGAGCAGTGGGGCAACTCACGTAGTGGGAACGGCGGGCTGGGAATATTGGGTATGAATAACACCAACAACGGCGGGAGGGTGGCAAGGTTTGGAGGATTGTGTTGGATGTGATGGCGTGTCGGTGAGACGGGGTGAATTTGAGGGTGGAACTTTTAATGGGACTGGGTGGCTGAAAAGTGTTGTTGGTGGAGGGACTGTAATGAGCAGTGGGGCAACTCACGTAGTGGGAGCGGCGGCCGGAAAATATTTGGGTATGAACAACACCAACAACGGCGGGCGGGTCATAAATATAACGGGATGGGTACTCGAGAATGAGTGGGTTTCATGGAGGCCCTTTGATGGTGGTGAGCGGATGGATTCGAGAAAATCTTTGGTGCCATAACAATGCTTCAATATGGGGTGGCATCAAATAAAAATGGATAACCTTTTTGGGTTATCCATTTTTTATTTTTGAGGTGATGTGTGAGTCGCGCTTAATTCAATCCGTACTTATCCATTAGGTAAACCAGGGCGGTCATGGAGGCGGCGCCGAGTTCGAGTTCGCGGCGGCTTAATTTGTCGATGGTGTCTTATTGGGTGTGGTGGTAGTCGAAGTAGCGTTGTGAGTCGGGGAGGAATTCAAGGACGGGGACACCCATGGGTTCGAGGGGACTGATGTCGGCACCGCCACCTTCCTGGGAGAAGTCGGTGAGACCGTAGGGTTCGAGCAGGGGTTTCCAGCTTCTGATCTTAGTTTTTATGGGGTCTGTTGCCGTCATGGTGAAACCCCGGGGGGTGAAGCCTCCGCGGTCCGATTCGATGGCGGCGATGTGTTTTTCCTTTTTGAGGGCTGCTTGTTTAGCGTATTCTATGCCGCCACGCAAACCGTTCTCTTCGTTCATGAACATCACCGCGCGGATGGTGCGTTTGGGTTTGATGCCGAGAATTTTGAAGAGGCGGATCACTTCCATGGCCTGCACGCAGCCTGCTCCATCATCGTGGGCGCCTTGAGCGAGGTCCCACGAATCGAGGTGGCCACCTACCACGATGATCTCGTCGGGATATTCGGAACCTTTGATCTCGCCGATCACATTAAAAGAAGGTGCATCCGGAAGGGTTTCACAATGCGTCTCAAAATAAAATTGCACATCCTTCTCTTCCTTTAGCAATTTGCTGAGCCGGTCGGCGTGGTTGGTGCTGATGGCGATGGCGGGTAGCTTGGGGATGTTCGGCGCATAACGCAGGCCGCCCGTGTGGGGATAGTCTTCCGGATTCAAGCCCATGGACCGGACGATGACGCCGATCGCTCCATACTTTGCGGCTTCCGAAGGTCCATAGCCGCGCTGTTCAACGGCGCCGCCATACGCGGCGAAGGCATCGACTGACTTCACGTCCATGGGGCGGTTGAAGAATACGATTTTCCCTTTCAGGTATCGTTCACCCAGTTGTTTCAACTCATCAAAGCTCTTCACCTCTACCACGGTTCCGGAAACACCGGCAGGGCCGGTGCCTACCGAGCTGCCCAGCGCACACACGTTCACTTCGATGGGACCGTATTTTTTGGTGTTCATTATCCGGCCGATCTCTTTTTGGCCACGGATCCAATGGGGCACCATCACGGGCTGGAGCCACACGGAGTCGGCCACATTTTCCAGTTCATGACGGCTCCATTCCACCCCGGCCGCTGCACCGGGCGAACCGCTCAGGCGTGCACCTACTTCGGTGGTGAGATAGTGTAGCCAGGTGTAGCTCTTGCCGTCTACCAAAGCCTTGTCGAAAATTTGTTTGATGGCCGACTCATCGGGAGTTTGTCCCTGGGCCATCACGGTGATGAGTGCTAAAATGAACAGTAAATTTCTTTTCATGCAGATGTTTCTTGTGGAGCGAAGATATTACAATTTATCAGTTGATGATTTTTGCGGCCTTCAGAATATACATGTGATGGTCGGGGTCTTTGTCGTTCAGCATCAACGTGCCTTCCATAACGATGGGTTTAGTAGAGAATTTTATTTTTTCCGCCGTCTCCACTTCCATCACCGTTTCGGGGCCCGCAGCGCCACAAAAATAACAGAGATTGAAAGGCAATGCCGACAGCATGAACTGGGATTGGCTGCCCACTTCAGCCAGGGGAATGATGTAGCCCTTTACGCGGATCTTCTTTCCCTGGAAGGTCTTCAAATGCTTGCTGAAAAGCGGCACCTCCACGTCGAAGCCGCTCGCATCCTTTTTTGTTTGAAAGCCCACCTCCGCCAGCGTGTTCCAGAAATTGTCCTGGGCGGTAGCCACCGTGGTTGTGGCGATAAAAAGAAGCGCAAGGAGTTTCATGCCATTCAAAGTAAGATCAACGTCCTGATTTACAAAAACCAGTCGCCTGTTGAGAACGAATTAGTTTCCACAATCGTTTGAAATTAAAGCTGAATAGGAGAATTTTGACCCGGACCCTCCGCCGCTTTGCAACTAAACCTTTGTAGTATGCCATTTCTTTTTGATTCTTTTGAAGGCTGGAAAACGTATAGCGACACCCAAAAAATGTCGCTGGTAGACGTGGTCCTGGAATACGAGGCCACCCAAAAAAGCCACTCGCCTGAGGAAACGAAGAAAGGCTTGCTGAGGGCTTGGGAAGTCATGAAAGATGCCGTGCATACCGGCCTGGAAGAGGACATGACCTCGCGATCGGGCATGATCAACAACGGCGCAAAGAAGGTGTACCGTTATCCCAAAGCTGTGCTCTCAAAAGAATTTCAACAGCTTATCGCACGGGCTTTGGCCGCGAAAGAAGTGAACTCGTGTATGGGGCGTGTCGTTGCAGCCCCCACGGCCGGTGCCAGCGGCATCATGCCGGGTGTGCTCTACACCTTGCAGGAGATCCATCAAATTCCCGATGAAAAAATTATTGAGGCTATGCTCATCGCGGCAGGCATCGCCCTGATCATGGAGCAAAAAGCTTCTATCGCCGGGGCTGTTGGAGGATGTCAGGCCGAAACAGGTACTGCCGCTGCGATGGGTGCGGGCGCCATTGTATATTGTTTGGATGGAAATACCGACCAGATCTTCACCGGGGTGGCCATCACGGTGCAATGCATGCTGGGACTGGTATGCGACCCTGTAGCGGGACTTGTTGAGATCCCCTGCGTGGTGCGCAACGCCAGCGCTGCTGCGATCGCCAACAGCTCGGCGCAGATCGCGCTGGCGGACGTGAGCAGCGTCATCCCCGTCGATGAAGTGATCGAAGCAATGGGTGAAATTGGTGCCAGCATGGAAACGCGCTATAAAGAAACTGCCCTCGGCGGATTGGCTGCCACAAAGACCGGGCAAGCTATCGCACGGAAAGTGCTGATACGAGACATCGAAATCCTTCCCGACGAACAGATTCCATCATGAGCGATCCGATAGGGTCTTTGATGGATTCAATCAGGTCGTGCACTTTGTCGCCAAAGAAATAGATGGCGATACTGAAGATCACCGACCACAGCGCGGCGCTCACAAACATGTAGACAATGATCTTTTCTTTGGGGCTCCCCGAACTCACGGCCAGCAATGTTCCGCCGATGGGGGTCAGAATAAGCGGCGTCAGTGCCGCCACGCCGAACAATCCATATTTTTTCCAGATGCCGGCAAACTTCCGGTTGCTGGTGGAGAACTTCTTCCGGTTGGCAAAAAGCTTCTTGAATACTTTTTCCCGAAGCCAATTACCAAAATAGGTAATGAGTACTACGACGGTCATCATGCCGGCCACGGTCACTAAAATGGTGGTGACGATGTTGAGATGCACGCCATATCCGCCAAAAGGGCCGAGGATAAATTTTAGCATGCTGGCAAAGTAAACCGGTATGGCTTTCAGTATCTCCTCCCACATAGCGCGCTTAGCTGTAGATTTTCTGGTATCGTTTCGATCATAATTTCTCGCCAAAGCTCAAGTCGCCGGCATCGCCCAAACCCGGCACAATATAGAACCGGTCGTTCAGGTTGTCGTCGACGGCGCAGGTCCAGAGGGAATGGGGGATGTCAACATTTTCGTTAACATACTGTATTCCTTCGGGCACACTCACCAGCGAGGCTACGTAAAGATGGGAAGGTTTTCCGTTCTTCGCCAAAGCATTTACCGATTGCACGATCGATTTTCCCGTGGCCAGCATGGGGTCTACCAGGATCACCTCGCGTTGGGCCAGCGATGGGGTGGCCAGGTATTCCAGGTTGATCACGATTTCCGTGTGCCCTTCCTGGCGATAGGCACCAATGAAGCCGGCGTCGGATTGATCAAAGAAATCAAGAAAGCCCTGAAAGTAAGGCAAACCCGCCCGCATGATGGCAACAATCACCGGCGGTTCGGACATCAGGTTCACGACCGATGTGCCCAACGGCGTTTCTATGGGTGTGTTTCGATAGCGCATATGGCGCGAGATCTCATACGCCATGATCTGACCCAGGCGGTGGGCATTCTTGCGAAAGCGGAGCCTGTCTTTCTGAACCTGGCGATCGCGCAGCTCGGCCACGAAATGATTGGCGATGGAATTGTGTTCACTTAAATTAAAAAGCATAAGGCTTTCTTTTTTCTAACCAAAATTTAGAATAAAGTTGTGTCAGTAACTAATCCACACCCCTCCCGGCCTTCCCTATGCCTATGAAGCTCCTGAAACAACTCTGCGAAATACATGCGCCTTCCGGAAATGAAGTCGCCATGACAAAATTTTTATTGTCCTACATCGCAAAAGAAAAAAAGAAGTGGAAGGTAAAACCCGAAGTTTTTTCGGGTGATGAATTTCAGGATTGTATCCTTCTAAAATTTGGCAAGCCCCGCACCGCCATCTTCGCACACATCGACAGCATTGGCTTCACGGTGCGCTATTTCAACCAACTCCTCCCCATCGGCAGCCCCGATGCGGAGATGGGCACGCGATTGGTGGGAGAAGATTCGCTCGGTCCCATTGAATGTGAACTGGAATTCGACAAAGACCATCATGCCTTTTATAAATTCGGAAGGCAAATCGACCGGGGCACCGACCTCACCTACAAAATCAACTTCCGCGACACGAAGGACTTTATTCAATCGCCTTATCTCGACAACCGGCTGGGCGTGTACAATGCGCTAAAGGTTGCCGAAACATTGAAAGATGGTGTGATCGTCTTCAGCTGCTGGGAAGAACACGGTGGCGGCTCGGTGCCTTACCTGGCAAAATTTATGTACGAGAATTGGAACGTGCGCCAGGCCCTGGTGAGCGACATCACCTGGGTTTCCGATGGCGTGGAACACGGCAAGGGCGTGGCCATTTCCATGCGCGACCGCAACCTGCCCCGCCGCAGTTTTGTGGATCGCATCATCGCCATCGCCAAAAAAAGAAAGATCGATCACCAACTGGAAGTAGAAGGTATGGGCTCCAGCGACGGACGCGAACTTCAAACCTCAGCCTACCCCATCGATTGGTGTTTTGTTGGAGCACCCGAGAAAGACGCCCATTCCCCTCATGAAAAAGTGCACAAACACGACATCGATACCATGATCAAATTGTATACGGTATTGATGAAAGATTTGTAATTTTATTTTCGTCAGGGTAGACCCCGCTCGTTGACGTTGTTTCAATTAAAACATACTGCCATGATGTTGCGCATAAGTCTACTGGTATTTGTCCTCCTTGGGGCCGGCGAATCGTTTCAACTAAAATTATCCCGCGCCGCCATTGCGATCACACGCGATGCAGTTGAATACGACCCCACCTATTTCAGCATACCCTATCCCAACGGTGATGTGCCGGCGAACAAGGGCGTTTGCACCGACGTCGTGATCCGCGCCTATCGCAAGCTGGGCATCGATCTGCAAAAAGAAGTTCACCTCGACATGAAGGACAACTTCAAACTGTATCCGCAACGCTGGGGATTGAAACACACCGACACCAACATCGACCACCGCCGGGTGCCCAACCTGATGACATTTTTTAAACGTCACGGTGAGGAATTAAAAAAATCCAAAGACCCCAAAGACTATGAAGCGGGCGACATCGTGACCTGGGACCTCGGCGGCGGACAGGGTCACATTGGCATCGTCACCACACAACGCTCCGAGGATCGCTTGCGCCCTATGATCGCTCACAACATCGGGCGAGGACAGGAGCTTTCGGATTGTCTTTTTGATTATGTCATCACCGGGCACTATCGCTACCGGCCTGGAGAAGCCGGTCATTAAGAATATTTTCTTATAACACCGCGCTAGCAATCGCTTATGTTATCGGTGTGTCTCTGCAACCAAAACACATGGCCACACACGTGCGGCATAATGATTATTTTATGCTTCACAGGGCACTCAAATCAGCCATTCAAAAATGTATTCTCTTCAAATTCTAAGATTCTGTTATTTTTGCAGTCCCTTAGCGGGGAAGTACTATGCAGATCAAGGATTTAGAGTTCAAACCGTTCATCAGCAAAGCCAAAATTCAGTACCAGGTAAAAGCCCTGGCAGAGACCATCAATGCGGATTATGAGGGGAAAACACCTGTATTCCTGCCGATTCTCAACGGTTCGTTCATTTTTGCATCGGACCTCATCAAACAGATCGAAGTACCCTGCAAGGTTTCTTTTGTGAAGATCTCATCCTATGTAGGCACCGCCAGCTCGGGGCAGCTGAAGACCTTGATCGGCTTGGAAGAAAGTTTATTTAACCAGGATATTATTATTGTAGAAGATATCGTAGACACGGGTCTCACGTTGCAAAAGATCGTAGAGGAACTGAAAAGCCTGGGCACAAAATCCGTGGAAGTGGTGGCCCTCCTGCGCAAGCAACCGGCCCGCGAAAAAATGATCGATGTAAAGTATGTTGGCTTCGAGATCGAGAACGAGTTCGTGCTGGGCTATGGGCTCGACTACGACGGACTTGGCCGCAACCTCAAGGACGTATACAAGGCCGGCTAAATTTCATATTCGCCCATGCGTAAATCGAACTTTCATTCCTTATCTTCGTCAGCTTGATACAACCCAAGCGGCCCATTTTACAACGTAAACCGACAACGCTCACATGATCAACCTTATTCTCTTTGGCCCCCCCGGCGCAGGTAAAGGCACACAAAGTGCTAAAATCATTGAAAAATATTCGCTCACGCACATCTCCACGGGCGACCTTTTCCGCAAACACCTCAAGGAAGGAACACCCCTTGGCAAACTTGCCCAGGATTATATGTCGAAAGGAAATCTCGTGCCCGATCAACTGGTGATCGACATGGTGGACGATAAAATAAAGAGCAGTGGCCAGATTGCCG
>CBIHQM010000307.1:0-8458 GCA_966211885.1 uncultured Chryseolinea sp. | reverse complement strand
GAGTTCACCCTGGCCGACTTCAAAGATACCCGCCTGCTGGACGCCTTCGGCCGTGTGGATGACAATGATATTTTGGGCGCGCTAAAATTTTGGCGCGATCACGACGACCGGATCCTTTCGCTGCTTTCGGAGATGCTGATCGAACGGAAATTGTTCCGGGTCAAGCTCAGTGCCGAGCCGATCCGCAAAAGCCAGGTAGAAAAAATACGGGTGGCCGTCATGCGCAAATATGGAACCCTGCGCTCGGAGGCGGCCTATCTTTTTTCGCACGGCACGGTCAGCAACGAGGCTTACGCCGAAGGGCACCAGATCAATATCCTGATGCGCAGCGGCGAAGTGTTGGACATCGCCCAGGCGTCGGAGTTGCCCAACATCAAGGCGTTGAGCAAAATCGTCAAAAAAAACTATCTGTGCTGGCCTAAAAATGTATCTTTGTAGATTCGTTATGCTGTGACCCCGCACGCTTTAACCGATAGCACAAACTTGGCTTTTGTCTGAAATCTGAAAGAGGAATAACGTATCGACGAACGATTTAACCATTGAAGGAATGGAATTTACGGTCAATCAAATAGCCGCGATGCTCGGCGGAGAAGTTAGTGGTAATGGCAATGAAAAGATCAACATGCTGGCCAAGATCCAGGATGCCAAGCAGGGCCAGATCGCTTTTCTCTCCAACCCCAAATACGAACAGTACATTTACACCACACAGGCCACGGCCGTTATTGTAAAAAAAGACTTTGTCCCCAAGAAAGAAGTTGTTTCAACGCTCATCCTGGTGGAAGATCCCTACATCAGTTTTACACGCCTGCTGGAAGAATATCATAAGCTGATCAGCTTTCAGAAGAGCGGCGTAGAGCAACCCAGTTTCATGTCGGAAAGCGCGACCATCGGCAAGGACTTCTATCGCGGCGCTTTCTCCTATATCGGCAACAATGTGAAGATCGGCGACGGTGTAAAGATCTATCCCCATGCCTATGTTGGCGATAACGTGGTGATCGGCAACCATTGCATCCTGCACAGCGGCGTAAAGATCTATGCCGACACCAAGATCGGCAATCACTGTGTGATCCACTCCGGGTGTGTGATCGGCAGCGACGGCTTTGGGTTTGCCCCGCAGGAAGACGGTTCTTACAAGACCATTCCCCAACTGGGCACCGTCATCATTGAAGACCACGTGGCCATTGGCGCCAACACCGTCATTGACTGCGCCACCTTGTTTGGCGACGCCACCATTGTCCACCAGGGTGTGAAGCTGGATAACCTGATCCAGGTTGCTCATAATGTAGAGATCGGCAAAAACACGGTCATCGCGGCCCAGGCGGGCGTTTCGGGCTCGACCAAAATCGGCGAAAATTGCATCATTGGAGGCCAGGTGGGCATTGCCGGGCACATTGTCATTGCCAATCACACGGGTTTGGGCGCCCAGGCGGGCATTTCCAAATCCATCAAAGAAGAAGGTCAGAAGCTCATGGGCTCTCCTGCCTATGACTACGGGGAGTACTATAAGTCCTATGCCGTCTTTAAAAAGCTTCCGGAGTTGCAGCATCGTCTCCGCGAGTTGGAAGACAAGGTGAAAAAGTCGGAAAATACTTCGCTTTCAGTGGATTAAGGGGCTTTTCAAGGAGTTGAGAAGGGGGTATAAAGGCAAAATTGGATAATCTCCTGTTTGCAGTTAACTTTGCCCACTTTTGCAACACTAAATGCTCAATATCAAACAGCAAACTATCCAGAAATCCGTAGCCCTTTCGGGTGTCGGACTTCATAGCGGGGTGCAGACCAACATCACTTTTGTGCCCGCCAAACCCAACCACGGCATAAAATTCCAACGTATTGACCTGCCCGGATCTCCCATCATCGAGGCCGATTGCGACAATGTGGTGGATGTATCGCGTGGAACCACGATTGAGCAAAGCGGTGCCCGCGTAAGCACCATAGAACATACCCTGGCCGCCTGTACGGGCCTTGAAATCGACAACGTACTCATCCAACTGGACGGCCCCGAGTGCCCCATCATGGATGGCAGCTCCATCGAGTTTGTAGACGTACTAAAAGCCGCCGGAACCGAAGAACAGAATGCCCTGCGCGACTTCTTTGAAGTGCAGGAACCCCTGTTCTACCGCGAAGCCGCCCGCAACGTAGAGATCGCCGCCCTCCCGCTGGACGACTACCGCGTGACGGTGATGATCGACTATAATTCCCCCGTGCTGGGCAGCCAGCACGCTTCGATTACCGACATCCGTCAATTCGAAAAAGAGATTGCCTCCTGCCGCACCTTCTGTTTTCTACATGAGCTGGAGATGCTGTACAAGAACAACCTCATCCGCGGCGGCGACCTGAACAACGCCATCGTGATCGTTGATCGCGTGGTGCAGGAAAATGAATTGGAAAACATCGCCAAAATGCTGGGCAAACCCAAAGTTGCCGTGAAGCAGGAAGGCATCCTCAATAACATCGAGCTTCGCTACAAGAACGAACCGGCCCGCCACAAGCTGCTGGACATCGTGGGCGACCTCACGCTGGCCGGAAGACCTTTGAAAGCCCAGATCCTGGCCGCACGGCCCGGTCACGCTGCCAACGTAGCGTTCGCCAAGAAGCTGAAGAAGGCCATGCAGGAGTCGGACAAAAAGGGAAGACCCAAATACAATCCCAGCTTGCCCCCGGTGATGGACATCAACAAGGTGGCCGCCACCCTGCCACACCGTTATCCTTTCCTGCTCATCGATAAGATCATTTACCTCGACAACGAAAGCGTGTCGGGCGTGAAGAATGTTACGGCCAACGAATATTTCTTCCAGGGGCACTTTCCTGGAAACCCCGTGATGCCCGGCGTGCTTCAGATCGAAGCCATGGCGCAGATCGGTGGCATCCTGGTATTGAACACCGTGCCCGACCCGGAAAATTACTGGACGTATTTTCTGGGCATTGAAAATTTCAGATTTAGAAAAATGGTATTGCCCGGCGACACGCTCGTGATCCAGTGCGACTTGCTCGCACCCATCAAGCGCGGCATCGCCAAAATGACCGGCCGCGCCTACGTAGGCAACACGCTGGTTTGTGAAGGTACCATGACTGCTAGTATAGTTCGTAAAGACGCATGAGCCGATTCCCATTGACCAACGTACACCCCGACGCCATCATCGGCGAAAACGTGACCATCGAGCCGTTTGCCACCGTTCAAAAGAACGTAGTGATCGGTGACGGTTGCTGGATCGGACCCAACGTCACCATCATGGAAGGTGCACGGATCGGCAAAAACTGTAAAATATTTCCCGGCGCCGTCATCAGTGGTGTACCCCAGGATCTGAAATTCAGGGGCGAAGAAACCACAGCCGAGATCGGCGACAACACCACCGTACGCGAGTGCGTGACCATCAACCGCGGCACGGTAGACAAATATAAAACCGTGATCGGCTCCGACTGTCTCATCATGGCCTATGCCCACATCGGGCACGACTGCATCATTGGCAACAATTGTATCCTGGGCAACACGGTACAGCTGGCGGGCCACGTGGTCATCGACGACTTTGCCATCTTTGGTGGCGCTTGTGCCGTGCAACAGTTCTCCAAGATCGGTGCGCATGCCTACATCGGCGGAGGCTCGCTGGTGCGCAAAGACATTCCCCCGTTTACAAAAGCAGCGCGTGAGCCGCTTTCGTATGCCGGTATCAATACCGTGGGATTGCGCCGCCGGGGCTATTCGTCGGAGAAGATCAACGAGATCCAGGAGATCTACCGCATGATCTTTATGAAGGGACTCAACAACTCCAAGGCCATCGAAATGGTGGAAAACGAGGTGCCCAGCAGTGAAGAGCGCGACTACATCCTCGATTTTATCCGCAATTCCGAGCGGGGTATCATGAAAGGTTACGAAGGCAACGACTAAGCCGTGGGGTTGACGCATGGCAGAGCCCACCCTCCCCATAACTACCCCAGTGTCGATCCAGGTCCAGCAATTGGGGAAGAAATTTAACCGCGACTGGATCTTTCGCAAGTTCGACTACACCTTCCAATCCGGCCAAACGTATGCCATCACTGGTCCCAACGGATCGGGGAAGTCCACGCTTTTGCAGGTACTCTGGGGACAAGTCCCTCCCAGTGCCGGCACCGTTACCTATACCACGCACAACGGTACCATACCCGCCGAAAGCATCTTTCAGCATCTCGCCATTGCCACCCCTTACCTGGACCTGATCGAAGAGTTCACCTTGCGGGAACAACTGCGTTTTCATTTTAAACTGAAACCCTGCCGCCAGGGATGGAGCGAGGCGGAAGTATTGGAAAAGATGTATCTCACCCATGCCCGCGACAAATACATTTCCAACTTTTCGTCGGGCATGAAACAGCGTTTGAAGCTGGCCCTGGCCTTTTTTTCGCAGGCGGACATCGTGTTTCTGGACGAGCCGGGCACCAACCTAGACCAGCAGGCGTTCGACTGGTACCAGCAGCAATTGGCTGCCCTGCCCCCGCATTGCCTGGTGTTTATTGCCAGCAACCAGCCGTCGGAATACTCGGCCAGCGCGCAGAAAATCGACATCATGCGCTTCAAATAGCGGTTACAACCGGGGGTCAGACGCCATTAAGATATGTTTCATCCCCGCAAGGGGATACGGTTTGATTTTATTATTTTTACTGGCATCTTCGTATATTAACAGTTAACGCATGAAACATTTGAACCGAGTATTTACCCTTTTGATCCTTGTTAGCGCAGCGCTCTCTTTCAATGGTTGCAAGAAGGACGAGAACAAGCAATCTGAAGAAGAAACGCAATTAAACAAGCTCAAATCCGATCAGTGGACGCTCACCTCAGCCGCAGATCCCTCCGACCGGACGGCAGAATATCCCGGCATGAAACTCACCATTTCTGGCAATTTCAGCGAAGGTGGAACGTATCACTACACCAGCACAGCCACCTCATGGCCCAGTGTGAGCCCTTGGAAAAAAGAAGATGACTGGAAATTCCAGCCTGCCGCGATCAGTTCGGGCATCAAGCGCCAAAGCGATCTCCAGGACATGGACTATACACTGTCCAACTCCGACAAAACCCTGACCATTCACTTCACCTACGCCGGCCCGGGCTTTAACAACGGCCGTGCTGAGTCTGTGGAAGGCGATTGGACATTTGTGTTCACAAGACCTTAAAGGTTCTTATACCCTACAAAAAAGCTTCCTCGAAAGGGAAGCTTTTTTTTGTGGTTTGAGGGAGGCCATTTTGTTTATCACGAAAAGGTGCTGGTGGGCTGCGTCATTTTAGTGGCGGGTCTTTTCCAACTCCACCCCCAATCCAACCAAAAATTCAAAAGGCCCCATCGCTTCCTGGGGTATGTCTACGTGATGGGCATCCTCTTTTTTGCCGCGCCCGGCGGCCTCGTCATGAGCCTGTTCATTCAACGTGGACCCTGGGTGCTGACAAGCTTTCTGCTCCAGGCCAGTTTGTGGTTTGTCTTCACCGCGTTGGCTTTCAACCGCATCCGCAAAAAAGATATTGCCGGGCATCGCCGGTGGATGATCCGCAGCTATGCGCTTACCTTTGCTGCCGTGACGCTGAGGCTATACGTGCTCATCAGCTCCTTTCATTACAGCCTCAATGTTCCCGAAGCCTATGCCACCATCGCCTGGCTAAGTTGTGTACCTAATCTCTTGATCGCCGAACTTGTTATCCACCAAACTATTCCGGCGAGTCACGGCACGCATCATCCATCGCCTACGCAACGCACGAACTGACATCGATCTTTGATTTGAGTTCCATCGCCACTGACCGTTTACGTGTAGGTCAAGCGTTATAGACGCGTTTCATGCCCTGTTTTCTGCCGATTTTACAAACTGCAAAAATATTGCAGCAGGGAGATACATTTTTGATTCGCGCATAGGATTGCGCGCGATTTAAAGCCACGTAACCCCACTTGTATGAATTTTGACAATCTTATTACGAACGACCGGCGGCGAAAGATCTTCGACGCCGTGATGTCGCAACCCGGGCCTTTTACCATCAAACAAATTCTAAGCTCTGTCCCCAACGAGGGCTTCAATTACTATATGGTCCGGGAGTTGCTTCAAGCGCTGACCTACCGCGGATTTTTGACGGAAGAATCGATTCGCACCAACAAATCGAAGGGCGGGCGCCCCACTACGCTTTACATTCTTTCAAAGGCCAGCCGATAGCTTTGTTTCGCGCGACGCAACGATGGAAATGATTTTTACGGGAGGTGTTACTTGACGGTGGCCATAAAATGCGGGCTCATTTCAACACTACCACGGTAATACCATCCCCCCCTCTTTCGATGTGTTCGTCTTTGATGCTGGCCACTTGCTTATAGGTCTTCAGGTGATCGCGCACCACTTTTCTTAAAACACCCTCGCCCTTGCCGTGCAGGATGCGAAGTTCGCCCTGGGCCAGCAGGATGGCCGTGTCCATGAATTGGTCGAGTATGCCAATGACCTCATCGACGCGCTTCCCACGGATGTCGAGGGTGCTGTTGAATTGTGTGCGCTTCTCGTGGACGTTGATACCGGCCGACCGGAGTTTGGCAGCGATTTCTTTTTCCACCGTGGCCGTGATCTTTTCGAGTTTGTCGAGTTTGGTGATGGACTTTAGCAAACCGAATTGCACGGTCGCGTTCTTTCCCTGGATGTTGAGGATCACACCACTGCCCTCCTGGCCTGTGATTCGCACCCGGTCGCCTTCTTTCAGCTCTACCTCCGGCTTCTTTTCTTTTTTAGGGGCCTCGCCCACTTGCTGCGTGAGGGTCTCGAGGTTCTTTCGCACCTTGATCGTCTCCTTCTTTTCCGCTTTGTTCTCCTTGATGTGACGAATGGTCTTCTCGATCTCGCGGTTGGTGTTCTTCAGCAGTTGGGCCGCGTCTTCTTTGGCGCGGTTGATGATCTCCTTCTTGCGTGTTTCCAGATCCGTGGACAGCGTTTGATATTTGGCCAGCGATTGTTTCAATTCGGTTTCCTGGCGCTCCATGCGTTTTATTTTTTCGCTCAGTTCATGGCGTTCTTTTTCCAGCGAGCGCACCATGGTCTCGAATCCGGCCAGGTCCTTGCCCACGAGCTTTTCGGCCTCTTGCAGCGTCTGCTGTGGAAGGCCGGTTTTGCGGGCGATCTCCAGGGCGAACGAGCTTCCAGGCTTGCCGATGTCGAGAATGTAGAGGGGTTCCAGGTGCTGATCGTCGAAGCGCATGGCAGCATTGCGGATGCCGGGTTGCTGGCCGGCAAATAATTTCAGGTTATAGTAGTGAGTGGTCGCCACACCCCACACGCGTTTCTGCAGCAAGGCGTCCAGGATGGCCTGCGCGATGGCTCCACCAAAATCGGGGTCGGTGCCAGAGCCCATTTCGTCCAGCAACACGAGCGACTTATCGGCAGCCGACTGAATGAACACGTTCATGTTGCGCAGGTGACTGCTATAGGTGCTCAGGTCGTTTTCGATGGATTGCTGATCGCCAATATCCAGGAAGATGTCTTGAAAAATTCCCGCCCGCGAGCGGTCCGACACCGGTATGAGCATGCCACATTGCAGCATGTATTGCAACAGCCCGACCGTTTTCAAACACACGGACTTCCCCCCTGCATTAGGGCCCGACACCAGGAGCATCCGCTGTTGGGCATTGAGCTCGATCGTGAGCGGCACCACATCGCGTTTGCCCTTCAGACTGAGGTAGAGCAAGGGATGCCGGGCAACGTACCACACCATCTCGGGTTTTGTTTCCAGGATGGGCAGGTCGGCGTTGATCTCGACCGAGAACCTGGCCTTGGCGCGGATGAAGTCCAGTTGCGACAGGAAGCGGTAGGCGCTTTTCAGTACGGGCAGTTGTTCGCGGAAGTCGTCGGTAAGGGCTTTCAGGATGCGGATCACTTCGCGTTTCTCGGCGTGTTCGAGGTCGCGGATCTCGTTGTTGGCATCCAGCATTTCGGCGGGTTCCATGAACACGGTTTGGCCGGTGGCCGACTCGTCGAGAATGAAGCCCTTCATGCGGCGTTTGTGTTCGGCCTGGATGGGGATGACCACCCGGCCATCGCGGATGGTGGGCAGGGCGCCTTCGGGCACCCAGTTCTCGCTCACGGCGGTGCGAAAAATCTGGTCGGCCAACTTTCGCAGGCGACCTTGCTCATCGCGAAGTTTCTTCCGGATGCGACCCAACTCGGCACTGGCCGAGTCGCGCACCTGTGCTTTGTCGTCGACGGTTGAAAAGATGGATTGCACCAGCGCTCCCGTTACCCTGACGGGCTCGGTCATGCGAAACAGTTCGGGGTAGATCTCGGCAGCCTTGGTCAGGAAGTTCTTGCAGGCTATGATGGTCTCCAGCGAATAGGCCATGCGCAGGAATTCGTCGGCATCGAGCCAGTTGCCTTCCACGCTGATCTTCTGGATCCATTCGGTGGCATCGAGGAAATATTGTGTAGGGAAGGCCTCTGCTTTTTCGAGGATCTGGCGAAATTCCAGGTTCTGTTTTAGCAG
>CBIHQM010000306.1:0-8471 GCA_966211885.1 uncultured Chryseolinea sp. | reverse complement strand
CCCGGGGCCGCCAGCTTTAACGTGCAGTTCGTTTTGGCCAAGCAAGATCCCGAAGGAGTGGCTACCACAGGCATCAACCGCGTGAAGGGCACCAAGACCTCGTGGACCATCAACGACAACTATGAACTGAAAGCGCTGAGCTATTGGCCGGCCGAAGACTATCTCAACATTTGGGTATGCGACCTCACCTCCCTCTTGGGCTACTCGCAGTTTCCTGTGTCGGATCTCGACGGTCTTGAAAACTCTTCTACCAACCGGCTGACGGATGGTGTGGTGATCGCCTACGATGCTTTTGGTTCCAACGACTATGGCAGTTTCAACCTGCTGGCCAACTTTGCCAAAGGCCGCTCGGCCACCCACGAGATCGGCCACTTCTTTGGCTTGCGCCACATCTGGGGCGACGACGGCACCGACTGCAGCGGCACCGACTATGTAGACGACACCCCGAACCAGGCCGGCAGCACCAGCGGTTGCCCCTCGCAGCCGCACGTAACGTGTAGCGTAGACGCCATGTTCCAAAACTACATGGACTATACCAACGACGTGTGCATGAACCTGTTCACCCAAGGCCAGGTGGCCCGCATGACCACCGTGATCGAGAACAGCCCGCGCCGCCTGAGCCTGCTCACCTCGCACGGCCTGAACGATCCCGCGCCCGTCCTGAATGACTTGGGCATAAAGACCGTGCTCGCCCCCTTGTCGGGAGAATGCAGTACGCCCGTGCTGCCCACGATCGAGATCCGGAACTATGGCTCCAACAACATTTCATCGGCCCGCATCCGGATCAGCCAGAACGGTGGCGCGATCGAAACAAAAGACTTTACCTTTGCCCCGGCGCTGACCGCGTTGCAAAGCACGACCGTGAGTTTCTCGTCGCTCATTTTCCCCGTCGGCTCCAGCCTCGTCACCTTCGATGTGCTGCAAACCAACGGTACCACCGATGGCCAGGCCAACAACAACAATGGACAGCAAGTGGTGGAAGTGCCCTACAGCATCGCGCTGCCTTTCCTGGAACAATTCAACACCGTACCCAGCACCTGGAAGATCCTGAACCCCGATCAGAAAGTGACCTGGGCATTGGCCAGCACACCGGCAAACGGCTCGAACAAAGCCATGGAGATGGACTTCTTCAACTATGAAGACAACCTGGGCGAAATCGATCCCCTCCTGACCCCAACCTTCAGTCTCATCACCGCTCCCGCGGCCCTGCTCAAATTTGACGTAGCCTATGCCCGCTTTCAATCCAGCAACGACGGCCTCAAGGTAGTGGTGCTGACCAACTGCAGCGCCGACATCACACAAGGCACGGTCGTCTATGATAAGTCGGGCGCTACACTCGCCACCACGACCAGTACGGGCACCGCCTTCGTACCCACCGCCGACCAATGGCGCACGGAACAAATTGACCTGAGCAGCTATGTGGGCCAGCAAAACCTGCAGATCGCTTTTGTGGGGGTGAACGATTGGGGCAACAACCTGTACATCGACAACGTGTCGCTCACCACCACGCCGGTGTATGACGCCACGCTGCAAAAAGTAATTTCCCCTTATCCCGTCACCTGCCTGGAAGGAGCGGTCCCGGTGTTGCGCGTGAAGAACTCGGGCACGCTGATCAATTCACTGAAAGTGACCTCTACCGTCAACGAGCATGCCTACACGCAGGTGATCACCGGCCTGTCGATCGACGGCGGCACGACCAAAGACATTACCTTAAACTCGTTGCCACTGGCCGATGGAGAAAACACGATCCACTTCGAAGTTTCCGAACCGAACGGGCAACAGGATTTCAACACCGCCGACAACACCTTGGACATAAAAACAGTCGTCAACAAATCGACGGACTTTATTCCCTTGCGTCAGAATTTCGAGGGAACGTTCACACCCCAGTGGACCAGTGTGAATCCCACTGACGGCATGATCTGGCGTCCCTTCGACCTGACCGGCAACAAGGCCGTGTACTTCAATGCCTTCGACAACACGGTGGCCAACGATGAGGCATGGCTGGCGAGCCCGGTGCTCGACTTTAGCGACGCCACTGAAGCGAGCCTCTCGTTTGACGTTTCCTATTCTGCAAACAGCACCAAGAACGACGTACTGCGCATCCTGGCATCCCGCGACTGCGGCAATACCTACCAGGACACCTTGTTCACGGCCAACAGCGCCGCGCTGGCCAACGGCCGCGCCACCACCTCCGGCTGGAAGCCCACCACGTCTTCGGACTGGACGTCAAAGACCACCGTGCTGACCACCCTGGCCGGCGAGCCCGAAGTGCGCATCGCCTTTGTGGTGACCAACGGCAACGGCAACAACCTGTACCTGGACAACATCGAATTCTTTGTCTCCGAAACGCACATCAAGGCCACGGAACCCTTCACGGTCTATCCCAATCCAGCGGCCGGCGGCAACACCAACATCACCTTCAACATCTCGCAAAAAGGACCGGTAGAGTTGGAAGTGGTAGACACCATGGGCAAGACCTTGGTCTCGCAGACCCTGCCGGATGTGCTCAACCAAACCTATCCCCTCTCGCTTTCTTCCGTGGCCACGGGTGTTTACCTGGTGCGGGTGACGTCGGGATCGGAGACGCATTTGAAGAAGCTCATCGTCATCAACTAGAATTTCGCTCTCACCGACGCTTTTCTTCGCTCAACGGCACGCGTTCCTTCCTCCATAATTCACTATCTTTCGGCATTGAAAACCTCGCCTTCATGCCAAAAAAGAAGAAAGTAGCCATCCTCTATGGCGGCCGCTCCGTGGAGCACGCCGTATCGGTCAATTCGGCCCGCAACATTTTTGAGTTCCTCGACAAATCCAAATTCGAACCCCTGCCCATCGGCATCAGCAAAAGCGGCCAGTGGTTTCTCACCGAAGGCGTGAGCAAAGACATTCAGAAAGGGCAAACGCTTGGGCTTTCGCTCAACGCCGGCAAGCCCACATTCCTGCTGGAAAAAAGCGGCGAGAAGTTTTCCGTCGACGTCCTGTTTCCCGTGCTGCACGGCACCGACGGCGAAGACGGCAGCATCCAGGGCTTGATCAAAGCGATGGACCTACCCATGGTGGGCACCGGCGTGCTGGGCTCATCCCTGTCCATGAACAAGATCGTGGCCAAGCGCCTCATGCGCGAAGCCGGTTTGCCGGTGACGGACTTTGTCACGTTCCGCTACGACGAAAAAGATAAGATCAGCTTTACCACCTTGTCGAAAAAACTGGGACTCCCCTTCATGGTGAAGGCCGCCAGCCTCGGCTCGTCCGTGGGGGTAGCCAAGGTGAAATCGAAAAAGGATTTTGCTGCCGCGGTGGAAGAAGCCTTTAAGTACGACGACGAGATGTTGGCCGAACAATACATCACGGGACGCGAAATAGAATGTGCCGTGTTGGGCAACAACCCACCGGAAGCTTCGCAGCCCGGTGAAATTGTGATCAGCAAAAACTACGAGTTCTACACCTTCGATGCCAAATATGTGGACCCCGATGCCGTGCGCATCGACGTGCCCGCCAAATTGCCAAAGGGCATTGCCGAGAAGATCCGGAAAGCCTCGGTGAAAGCCTACGAGGCCTTGCACTGCAAAGACTTTTCGCGCATCGATCTGTTCCTGGATAAAAAAGGAAATATCTACATCAACGAGATCAACACCATCCCCGGCTTTACCAATTCCAGCATGTATCCCATGATGTGGAAAGAGCGCGGCGTGAGCTTTGCCGAACTGATCACCAGGCTGCTCACCCTGGCCCAGGAGCGTTACGACCGGGGCAAACGCATCGAGCGCGATTTTCAGTCGTCGCTCAAATTCTGATGTGTATATTTGTATAGTGCGGATACCCTAAACTATTTAACCCCCAACCGGATGCCGCTTACTTGCGTTGCCGCATCCGAATATAGAAGAACATGAAATTCGACATCCCGAAAATTAAACGCGATACCCTGGGGGGCCTACTCCTTCATCTGCTGCTCGCGTTCTCGTCGTTGGGAATAGTTGGGCTCCTGTTTTTTTATGTCTATTTGCCGGCCGCCACAAATCGCGGGCCGGGCCTGACCGTACCGGATGTGGAAGGCCTGCCGGTCAGTCAACTGGATGAACTTCTGGAGAAACGTACCCTGCGCTATGAAGTGTCTGATTCCGCCTATTCGTCGGAGTATCCGCCCCATGCCGTGTTGCGTCAATATCCTCCGGCAGGTTCCAAAGTGAAGACAGGCCGGATGATCCTGGTCTCTGTGAATCGTGTCAGTCCTCCCATGGTGCCCTTGCCCGATCATCTGATTGACCGATCGGTCGTGAACGCTGATGCGCTGTTGAACAGCAATGATTTGAAGAGCGGAAGGATCGAATATGTTTCGGGTCCATTCCGGGGGATGGTGAAAGAAGTGAAGTTCAGAGGACATACACTGACGGCGGGTGAACGCGTGCCTAAGGGATCTACTATTGACCTTGTGGTGATGGACGGCGAAGGCGAGTTGCCCGAAGGTCCCGAGCCAATAGATTCAGATTCAGCGTCCGTAGAAAACGAATAACGACTAAACTACCCGGATGCCCGAGTGAGGCATCCAATTATAGAAAGAACATGAAATTCGATATCTTCAAATTCAAGCGCGACACTTTGGGCGGCATGCTGATTCACCTCCTGCTGGCCTTCGCGGCACTGTTGCTGATTGCCATCCTGTATTTTTATGCCTACCTGCCCAGCAGCACCAATCACGGCATGAGCATTACCGTTCCCGACGTGGAGGGTATGCAGATCAGCCAACTGGAGGATTTTTTGGTGAAGCGCAATCTCCGCTATGAAGTGAACGACTCGTCCTACTCGTCCGAATATCCGCCGCTCACGGTCCTGCGACAATATCCGCCGGCGGGCGCCAAGGTGAAAGAAGACCGGAAGATCCTTATTTCCGTGAACCGCATCGACCCTCCCACCGTTCCAGTGCCCACCCTCGTGGACGGCTCGGTCGTGAATGCCGACGCCGTGCTGCGCAGCAATGAACTGAAGCGGGGCCGGATCGAGCTGGTGGCGGGCCCCTTCAATGTCGTGAAAGAAATGAAATACAAGGGCCACACCATAACGGCGGGCGAACGCGTTCCCAAGGGGTCGACGATCGATCTCGTCGTGATGGATGGCGGAAACAACGCCTTCGAGGTGCCCGACATGCTGGGAAGAGACCTGGAAGATGCCAAATTCCTCATTCTGGGGTCCAACCTGAGCCTGGGAAGTATCTTTGTCGTGGGCGATACAACCGGGGGCACCGGGGTGGTCCTGAAACAAAAACCCGACGTCAATGAAAAGGTAAAGGTAGGTGACGTCGTTGATGTGTGGATAGGCCAACTTGGGACCGAAATACCCGATGAAAACGGTGAGAATTGAAACACTAAAAATAATCACAAGTCTCCCTGGCGGGCGATGGCCTTTAGCTTTAAAGACCATCCTGGTATGCGCTGCGCTGATGGTGCTCTTTGAACCCGTCGCGCAGGCCCAATGGCAAACCTTTCCCCTGCCAAAGGCAACAAACGCATCCACAAAAAAACACCGGCCCAATGCCACGGCACGCCCGCAGGTCGCCGAGCCGCTGACGCTCCCTTTCTTTGATGATTTTTCCTTTACAAAGCTCGATGATCCGGGCGACACCCTGTCCAACATCGCGGTGGACTCGCTGTGGCAGAACGTGGTGAACGACAGCACCTACAACATGACCGTGTGGATCAACAACGGGATGGCCATCAATCCCCCGTCCATCAATGTCGCGACTTTCGACGGCCTGGACGGCAAACACGTGAAGTACTCCGAAGTGGTCATCAACAACGGGTTGCGCGACAGCCTCGTGTCGCAGCCTATCAAGTTGGGCGAACCCAGCGTAGCGGTCGGGGAACGCAGCACAGTCTATCTCAGTTTCTTCTTCCAGGTGGCCGGCAATGGGGAACCCCCGGATGCGACTGACTACCTGTTGGTGGAATTCAAGAACAATGCGGGCATCTGGAAGCCCGCCATGACCATCTACCCCACCCCCAGCATGCAGGCCACCGTCTTCTATGACACGCTGGTGAAAGTGGATGGTGACGAATTCTTTCACGACGATTTCCAATTCCGCTTCCGGAACTACGGCCGCTTGTCGGGACCGTATGACACCTGGAACGTCGACTACGTCTATCTCAACAAAGGCCGCAACGAGAACGACACTTCATTTCCCGACCGGACCGTAGCCAGTCAACCCACCAGTCTCCTGGGCAACTACAGGGCTATACCCTACGATCATTTCAAGCTGGTCAATACCCTTCAAGCTCCGAAATTTGATGTGTATAACTTACTGGAATATTATCCTGTCGATCATGCGCCCGGTTTCACCACCGTGAGTTTCCGCACCGAAAAAACATTCACCAACTATGTAGAGGGCGTGGCCAACATCACCACCACGCCGGCCGACACGGCCGCCATCAACTGGGAAAATAACAACGACGTGATCGGGCCGCTGGAACGAAGAACCGTTACCATTAAATATCTCCCCGACGGAAGCGACCCGGCCCAGTTCGATCCGGCTGCAGACTCGGCGCGGGTCCGTCTCAACATCCGCCTGCTGACGGGCGATACGTTCAAGAAAAATGGTGACTATGCCGACGATTACTCCGCCAATTTTATCCCCATCGATTTCCGCTTGAACGATACGCTGACCGTGCAGTATTTCATGAAAGACTACTATGCGTACGACGACGGCGTTGCCGAGTATGCTGCGGGGCTCACACAAGCCGGCAACCGCGCCGCATTTCAGTATGAAATGGTGACGGATGATCCCGATACGTTGATCGGCATCGACCTGTATGTGCCCGACTACGGCCTGACCAGCAACCTCACCGTTGACTTCTTTGTGTACAGCGACACCGATGGCTTGCCCGGGCAGATTTTATATACCCTCCCCGCCGTCACCATTCAGCGCAAAGGACTGAATGTCTTTCAACGCGTGCGCATTGTCGAGCCTTTCCTGGTGGATAAGAAATTCCACATTGGCTGGAAAGCTCCTGTGGGTGGTACGTTGAAAATAGGGCTCGACATGAGCAGCAGCCACGGCGACAAGATCTCGGTGAACACCGGCGGCTCGTGGGCTCCGGGTGACATCGATGGCTCGCTGATGATCCGCCCCGTATTTGGCAACGGCGACGTGAAAGTGGGGGTTCCGGAAGCTTTGGATGCGTTTAGCGTCTATCCCAATCCCAATAGCGGCGAGTTTTATATTCAGGGGCGGTACGATAAACTCACGGTACTGACCATCACCGGCCAGACGGTGCCGTATGCCACCCAACCCAGCGGCGATCGACAGAAGATCGTGGTGAACACCGCGTCAGGGTTGTATATCCTGAAGATCCAACAGGGTGGCACGGTGATCACACGAAAGATCATGGTGCGATAGCCATTTGCCCTTCGGCGAATTCCCGGCGTCGGGCGCATCCTCATCCATCGAACATACAAGTTCTGGCGAAAGTAATATCTTAGCGCTTTAAGGAAACGGAACACTGTATACATGGCCGAGATCATCCCCATTCGCCCCTGGCGCTATAACCCTGAAGTCACTCCCCCGATCGATACGTTAACCTCGCCGTTGTTTGATGTGGTGTCGGAAAAGCAGCGTAAAGCGCTCTACCAAAACCCGCTCAACAGCATCCACTTGTCGGTGCCCGAACCCCCCAACGCCTCCGATCGCGCCGCAGCGTTACTCAAGGCCTGGAAAACCCAACATGTGCTGTTACAAGACAAGCTCCCGGCGATCTATGTCTACTACCAATACTTCAAGCTTGCCGGCTCTCCAAAAGAATATTGCCGCAAAGGTTTTATCGCACACATCCGCACCTACGACTGGGAGGATAATGTGATCCTGCGCCACGAGAACACCATCCCGAAGGCCGTGAACGACCGCATCGAGCTGTTGGAGAAAACAGAACTCCACGTCAATCCCACGCACGGCCTGTTTACCGACCCGGATTTTACCTTGGAGAAATACATGGACGAAGCCATCCTTTTTCCCCTCTATGAAACGGAGGACTATCAAGGGGTGCGCGATGTGATGGCCGTGATCCACGACGGTGCCATCATCCGCCGGTTCATGGAGGTGATGGACAGCAAGACCATCATTTTAGCGGATGGTCATCATCGCTATGAGGGATCGCTGATCTATAAACACAAACAGATGGCGGCGAATCCGCATCACCAGGGCAACGAAGGCTACAACTTCCACCTCATGTACTTCACCAACACCGAGGCCGGCGACCTGCGCATCCTGCCCACACACCGCGTCATCACCGGCCTGCCGGGTTTCGACGAAGCGGAAATCATGCGAAAGCTGGAAAAATATTTTGTCGTCAAGCCCGCCGACGACCCCTGCAGCCTCGACGAACTCATCATGGGCAAGCCGCATGCCTTCGGATTGCTGTTCCGCGACAGCGCCTACAAGGTGCGACTCCGCCCCGAAGCGTTGGCCACCATGACGTGGCCGTTCC
>CBIHQM010000305.1:0-8496 GCA_966211885.1 uncultured Chryseolinea sp. | reverse complement strand
TTTGGCATCCTCGACCAATTCCGCTTTCTTGGCGTCGATGTTCTTGGCGACCAGGGCGATCTTGTCATCCTTGATGGCCACGTCCATGATGTCGTCGATATTGTTCTTCGGATCAATGACATGCCCGCCTTTGATCAATAGGGTATAGTCTTGTGCCTGCGCCGACAGGGCCAAACAAAGCACGGTTAAAAGGGATAGAATATATTTTCGATGCATGTCGGTTTGATGTTTAGGTTCGTAGTAATAAAACTTCCTCCGGAGGATAAGATTAAATATAGGCGATGCAGTCAATTTCCACCAGCGAGTCGCCGGGAACACCACCGTATACGGCCACCGTTGTGCGCACCGGGGGCTTGTCGCCAAAGCGGCCTTTGTAGGCTTCGTTCATGGCTTTGTAGTCGTTGAGGTCGTGGAGGAATACGCTGCACTTCAGCACTTTCTTCATGGATGATCCTGCTTTTTCAAGCTCTTTCTCCAATTCATCCAACACGTGTTTGGTGTGGGCGGTGATGTCGCCTTCGAAGTGGGCGCCTTTGCCGGCGATGAATACCAGGTTGTTGAACTTGGTGGAACCGGAGAAGAGCGGTACATCCTGGTCGTCTTTCACCACGTTGAACACTTCTTTTTCCGGTGTTGCGTCAGCTTTGGCTGAGGCGATGCCTAATCCGACAAGGCCGGCTGCGGAAGCAAACAATTTTTTGAGGGTCGATCTTCTTTGTTCTTTCATTTTGGGTATTGTTTAAGGTTAAATTAAAACTATCTGAAACTATTTCTTCGGAAGCTTTTTACGAACGGCAGTCACTTCGGCGGTTTCCACGGCGCTGGCCTGGTTGCCAAAATTCTGGCGGACATAGGTCAGCGTCTTGGCCACGTCTTCGTCGCTGAGGAAGCTGTGCTGGGGCATGGCGTTGACAAAGGTTTCGCCATTCACTTCAAGGTTGCCTTCCATGCCATTCAGTACGATGCCAATCAGCCTTTTTTTATCACCGTTCACCCACTCGGTGTTGATCAGCGGCGGGAATCTTCCGGACGCTCCCTTGCCGTTCTTCTGGTGACACGTGGCGCAATAGGTCTCGTAGATTTTTTGTCCGCCCACAGCCTTTCCTTTGTCGAGGTTGTCGTTGACCGGGTCCGGGTTTCGGATGTTGGAGGCTGATTTGCGTTTCTCCATATCCGCCAGGTCTTCGGCGCCAAACTTGTCTTTGTCGCCTTTGTACAGGATGCGCCAGATCTTTCCCTTCTCCGTATCGGAAATATACAACGAGCCGTCGGGACCTTCGGCAATGCCCATGGGACGATAGACGGCGTCGCTCACATCCACCACCGGGTCAACGCCGGCAAAGCCATCGGCAAACACTTCCCACTGCCCGGTCGGTTTGTTGTCTTTGAACGGAACAAACACGATGATGTAGCCCGCCTGCGGATAGGGCGCGCGATTGGTAGAGCCGTGAAACGCAATGAACGCGCCTTGTTTATATCGTTCGGGATATTGATTGCCTTTGTAAAAATACAAATCGTTGGGCGCCCAGTGCCCGGGAAAACCCATGAGTGGTTTTTGGAATTGGTCGCAGCGCCCGATCGAGTCGCCGTCGCCGCCATACTCGGGGGCCAGTACTTTCTTTTCTTTCAATTGATCATAATAGCAATACGGCCATCCGAAGTCGGCACCCTCGGTCACTTTCAGGAACTCTTCCGCCGGCAACACGGCGCTTTGCCAGGGTGAATAGAGGTTGGGCCAGAGTCTCAACAAATCGTCGCGGCCATGCATGACGAGGTAGAGATTGTCGTCCATCGGGTTCCATTCCATGGCCACAACGCTGCGGATACCAGTCGCGAACTTGATGCCGTCTTTTTGTGTCTGGCGTGGTTTGTTCTCATCAAAGCGCCACACGCCGCCGTGCAGATCCAGTTGCGGGCAAGGGTCCTGACCGGGATTTTGTGGCGTCCGGTTCATGATCTGGCAGGAGTTGGAGGGTGCACCAAAGGGCACATAGATATGGCCGTTGTTGTCGAAGCAAATGGGTTTGGCGATGTGCTCGTGCGAGCCGTGTTCGTGGTCGTCGATCACAATGGTTTCGATGGAGTCTTCGGGGACCATCTTGCCTGGCGTTAGTTTGTAGCGATAGACCGTGAGTTCTGAGCTGAGGTAGAGATAACCCTTGTGGACGCGCATGGCCGTGCCATACGTCCGTTCTTTTTCATAGCTCCCAAACTCTTTGATGCTGTCGGCTTTGCCGTCGCCGTTGGTGTCGCGCAGCACGACGTTGCGGGCGTCGGGTTTGGAGAAGCGCGACTTCACGTAGATGTCGCCGTTGTCATTCACGGCCAGTTGGCGGGCGCGGCCTCTTAAGCTATCGACCACCACAACAGCCTCGAAACCACGGGGGAGAAAGAGGCCTCCGTTATCGGGGTCGCCGGGGGGAAGTTTGTCTTTGCAGCGTGTGAGTATGAAGACGACAAACAAGAGAAGGATCACGTTGAAAGGCCGGCTGCGGGTTAACGTCAGGATCATACAAGGATTGGGGGGTTGGTCTGGGATGGCTATTCAAATAAGAGGGTTCCAAATCGGTCGTATTCATGAAAGTTGGAGCCTTTCACCATGCTGGTGTGGCGCCAGGCGTAGTAGGTGGCTCCGTTGTCGTAGTCGATGCGATAGAGGTTCGCGCGCCAACGGTCGCCGGGTTTGGGGGTGCCGCTCACGAGTGGGCCCAGCAAGCGGAAGGGAATAAAGATCTCGGCTGTCCAACTTTTCACGGCCGCGCCACTTTTCTTTTCGCCGCCCTGGGCGCTGGTGGCGTGTTGGGTTTTGCGTTCGTCGGCATAATGCCAGGGCTGCCATCCCATAGCGCGTCCTTTGAAGTTGGGCACCAGGATGGGCAACTCATAGTTCATGGGGGAAAGCTCGTATTCAAAATAGACCGGCATGCTTTGATCGGGCCAGAGGAACACTTCAACCACATCTTCTTTCCACAAACCAACAAAGTCTTCCGTGAGTGTGGTGGTGAGTTTTTGATCTTCACAGACAAAGAGAAAATACACGCCTTTATCTGAATACAACACCTTGGCCCGTGTGGGCATGGATTTGCCGGAGGGGGATTCTTGCACGGTAACGGGTATCCACGCGGCGCCGGCCCATGCAGGCGCTGTGCCTTCACCGTTGACCTTGAAATCGGCAGTCTTCTTCACCACGATCGTTGCCGAATCGGCGACGGGGCGAAAGGCGAAGACAACACGATGACAACCGACGAGCAATACAAAAAGGAGAAGCCTGTTCATCATAGTGTGCCGTCGTTCGCTAGGCGGAAGCCTTTGACAATTCTTCCTTGAGACGCGTGGCCACGATCTTTTCCTGGCCGGGTTTCAGCATGAACACCGTCACGTTGATGGCATTCTCGCCGGCATTGCCCACTTCGATCGAAGGGGAGCCGGCGCGCAAAGCATCCTTCAGCTCTTTGTCGGTGGTCTTCACTTTCTCTTTATCCCACGCAATACGTAGGGTAGGGGTATGGTTGCCCAGGGGTGGAACATGGATTTCAGTGGTCACCCCGTTGAGCGGCTTCACGGCATTTTGGACGACGGCGATCGCCGTTTCCCATTCTTTCCATTCTTTGTCGTGGTCGGCGTTCACATATTTTTCCAGGGCCACATACATGCCGAGGATCTCTTCTTTATTTACTTTCATACCGCGCCCGATGGTCGAGCCGCGGGGAGCCATGTGAAGACGGGCTGCGGCGATGAGGTCTTTCTTGCCCATCAGGATGCCGGCGCTTTGAGGGCCGCGCATGGCCTTGCCACCAGAGACGACCACGAAGTCGAAGCCCATGTCGTTAAAGCGCCACAGGTTGCTCACGGGCGGAACGTCGGCAGCGATGTCGATAGAAGTAGGGACACCATACTTCTTTCCAAGGGCCACCCATTCCTCGTGCATGATCTTGCCTTTGTCGGCTTCGATGTTCAGGAAGTGCATGACGGCGGTGCGTTCGTTTATGGCCTTGGCTACGTCTTCGGCGGTCTCTACTTGTATGATCTTACAACCCGTGTTGGTCAAGGCTTGGTTGTATCCAATGTCGTGTGCCTTCTGGCAGATCACTTCCGATTTCATGCCGGTGTATTCCAGGTGGGGAAGCTGCGGCACTTTCTTTTGGTCCATACCGGTGAGGATACCCGCCAATCCAAGGGTCATGCCCGAGAAGGCTCCCGAGGTGACGACCGCGGCTTCGGAATGGACCAGTTTGGCGATGCGTTCGCCCACTTTGTCCTGCACTTCGTCCAGCATGCAGAAGTCTTTGGCGGTGCCCGTGATGGTGTCCAGCACTTCGTCGTGCATGAGCGAGCCGGTCATAAAGGTGAGGGTGCCCGCGGCGTTGATGAAGGTGCGGATGCCAAGCTCTTTATAAAGATCGCGCTTGGGTGCCTGTTTGGGTGTGCCGGCAACCGTGAGCGTGGGAAGGGACGTGGCAGCAAACAGCCCGCCCAGCAGGGGAAAGCCGGAAAGGCGTTGGATGAGTTGTCTACGATTTAACATATAGGTTTAGTGGTTAGGACTTGTCAAGAACGAAAACGACAGTATCGCACTGTCACGACGAATATAAATATTCTGCTGTGGAATTGTCCCACATTACTGTGCCGAATCGCCCGAATATTTTTTGTGCGGTAGGAAAACAATTTCCAATCGATTTAAAGAAATGTGCACACGCACACACCGAACAGTGGTAAGGAATCCTGTATCGACAAAAGTCGAAGTAGAAGGATATAAAGTGCAGGCCGAAATCTCCTGCGCCGCTGCTGTCTTTTCGCTTGCCGATGCTTTACGGAAGGCGAGGCGGTTAAATGTATTTCTCACACATGCACACGCACAAAAAGAACGGTACCAAATTTCTACTGCGTATTCATCCCCTTTAAAAAAAATTATTCTCCCCGCTATTTGAATTCGTGCGAAACATGAATAATGTTATATCCGAAATTCAATCCCCACTTATGAAAAGATCTTTCCGTCTCGCGCACCTGCTTTTAGTGAGCCTCTTTGCGCTCATCACACAAACCACCTTTGCCCAAAAGGCAAGAGTGCTCATCAACCACCTCGGCTACGAAGCCACCGGCCCGAAGCACGCCGTCATACAAGGCAAAGCCTCCGACGAAGTGACTACCTTTTCTATAAAAGACTACACCACCCACACCCCGGTCTTTTCCGGCAACGCCACCAAGACCGGCCCTGTGAAAAAATGGAAGGACTGGCACTTCTGGACTATCGACTTCGACGGCGTGACAAAAGAAGGTACCTACATCATTGAGTGTGCCACCAACAGCGGCGCCATCCAATCCTTTCCGTTTGTCATCCAGAAAGACTTGTTGGAACGGAACACCCTGTCGAACGTCGTGTATTATTTCAAAGGCCAACGCGCTTCAGGCTTGCTGGACAAAGCCGATCGCAACGTGAAACTGGAAGACACCGAAACACATGTCGACGCACATGGCGGCTGGTATGATGCCACCGGCGATTATGGCAAGCACCTGTCGCACCTTTCCTTCTCAACCTATTTCAACCCACAGCAGATCTCACTCTCCGTGTGGAGCCTTTTCAGAACCTATGCCCTCATGGATGCCCGCAACGATGTGGCGTTCAAACAATACAAGCGCAAGACCCTGGACGAAGCCATGTTTGGCGCCGATTACCTGGTGCGGGTCAAAAATCCGAACGGGTCTTTCTATCGCTCGGTGTCGGGCCCCGGTCCGGAGAAGAAGCCGGAAGACCGCAAGATCGGCAAAGACCACAAAGGCTACGCCATCAAAACCATCGAAACAAAAGACAAGACCAACTACGGTAACATCGAGAGCGTTCAGAACCAGGCAACCTATGAAGTGAGCTATCGCGCCGGCGCCGGCGTTTCGATTGCCGCGCTCGCCATGGCCAGCACGTACCCGGTTTCGGGCGATTTTACGTCGGCCGACTATTTGAAGGCAGCAGAGGAAGCGTTTGCTTTCCTGGAGAAGAACAACGTGGCATATACAAACGACGGCAAAGAGAACATCCTGGACGACTATTGCGCCTTGATGGCCGCCACAGAACTTTATAAGGTCACCAAGAAACCCGTCTATAAACAAGCGGCCGATAAACGCGCCAAAAACCTGATGGACCGCCTCACCACCACGGGCACCTACAAAAACTATTGGCGCGCCGACGATGGCGTTCGCCCCTTCTTTCATGCCGCCGACGCAGGACTCCCTGTGGTATCACTCTTAAACTATCTTCCCGTCGCCGACGACGCAGCCAAGAAAAGGGTGTTGGAAACGGTGCGGAAGTCACTCGCGTTCGAGTTGGAAGTTACCCGCGAGATCAACAATCCCTTTGGCTATGCACGGCAACTCGTACAAAACAAAGACGGCGTGAAGCGCACAACATTTTTCTTCCCGCACGATACCGAAGCAGCACCCTGGTGGCAAGGCGAAAATGCGCGCCTTGGATCGCTGGCCACAGCGGCCCGTCTGGCAGCACCCTACTTTAAGGACGACGCCGTTTTCTACAATCAACTGCAGACCTACGCCTGGAATCAACTCAATTGGATTCTCGGGCTGAATCCCTATGATGCCAGCATGTTGCAGGGAACCGGGCGCAACAACATTGCGTATATGTTCTTCGGGACGTATCAATACACGAATGCACCGGGTGGTATTTGCAATGGTATCACCGGGGGCTTTGAGGATGAGGATGGTATTGATTATGATTTGAGCTATCTGAAGACAGGGAAGGATGATGACTGGCGTTGGGCAGAGCAGTGGTTGCCGCATGCGGCGTGGTATTTGGTGAGCACGGCGGTGCGGTAGTGAGGGAAAGGATGTTATTGGCTGGTGTTGGGAATGATGGGTGAGGCTGATGTTGTTGGAGAAGAACCCCAACAACGGCGGAGGGATGTTATTGGCTGGTGTTGGGAATGATGGGTGAAGCTGATGTTGTTGGAGAAGAACTCCAACAACGGCGGAGGGATGTTATTGGCTGGTGTTGAGAATGATGGATGAAGCTGATGTTGTTGGAGAAGAACTCCAACAACGGCGTGGGATATAAAATATAAAATCATGAAAGATATAAAAATTGCTACGGCTCAGTTTGAGAATCGGAGTGGGGATAAGGATTATAATTTGGATGTGATCGACCGGTTGTGTGCGAAGGCGGTGGGGCAGGGGGCGCGGATGGTGGCGTTTCACGAGTGCTCGGTGACTGGCTATACGTTTGCCCGGCATTTGTCGCGGCAGCAGATGTTGGATCTGGCTGAGTATATACCGCAGGGACCTTCCCTGGAGCGGCTTCAGGCGATTGCGCGGAAGTATGATATCGCCGTACTGGCAGGTTTGTTTGAAAAGGATGAGGATGACCAACTGCACAAGGCGTATGTGTGCGTGGACAAGAATGGGTTGGTGGCCAAACATTGGAAGCTCCATCCTTTTATCAATCCCAATTTATTACCCGGTGAAGCCTACACAGTGTTTGAATGGGGAGGATGGAAATTTGGTGTGCTCATTTGTTACGACAACAACATTGTCGAGAATGTGCGGGCCACCACGCTGCTGGGGGCGCAGGCTATCTTCATGCCACACGTCACCATGTGCACACCCTCGACCCGCCCCGGCGCTGGCTTTGTCGACCCGGCCCTCTGGAAGAATCGCGAAAAAGATCCCACCTCGCTGCGCCTGGAGTTCGACGGCATGAAAGGCAGAGGCTGGCTCATGAAATGGCTCCCGGCACGCGCCTACGACAACGCTGTCTACGCCGTATTTGCCAACCCCATCGGCATGGACGACGACCAGCTAAAGAACGGCTGCTCCATGATCCTCGACCCGTTTGGCGACATCCTGACCGAATGCAGAACGTTAGGTGATGATGTCGTGACGGCCACGTTAACGCCAGAGAAACTTACACAAGCCGGCGGGTACCGGTATATTCAGGCTCGCCGCCCTGATCTTTATCGCGATGTCATTGGTATGGAGCACACACCTTTGCAGCGCGTGGTGTGGTTGAAGCCTGAGAAGAAGTAAAACAAGGAAGTACTTCGCACGTTCGACAAGAGCACGTCGTTCCGCAGGCACACACTTCCTCTGGCTTCACACGCTTTCAAGGAACCCCGTGGATGGCCCTCTGGATTTGTGCTGCATTTGAAGCGGGCGTGGCGCATCCGGTGTTTGTCGGATTTCTTTTTTACGGAAGTACTTCACACGTTCGACCAAGCACGTCGTTCCACAGGCACACACACCTCCTCTGGCTTCACACGTTTTCAAGGAACCCCGCGGATGGCTCACTGGATCCGTGCTGCATTTGAAGCGGGCGTCGCGCATTCGGTGTTTGCTGGATTATTTTTTGCGGAAGTACTTCGCACGTTCGACGAAGCACGTCGTTCCGCAGGCACGCACTTCCTCTGGCTTCACACGATTTCAAGGAACCCCGCGAATGGCTCACTGAATCCGTGCTGCATTTGAAGCGGGCGTGATGTATTCGGTGTTTGCCAG
>CBIHQM010000304.1:0-8551 GCA_966211885.1 uncultured Chryseolinea sp. | reverse complement strand
CAACAGGAAATTGAGTCGTTGGGCTTCCGGATCGAAGTGTTCGGCAAAAATACCTTGCTGGTAAACGGTGTGCCCGGTAATATTCCGGCCAGCCGGGAGAAGGAATTGTTTGAGGGGCTCATCGAGCAGTTCAAGATCAACCAGGCCGAGCTTTCCCTGCCGTTGCGGGAAAACCTGGCCCGCGCCCTGGCCCGCCGCGCTGCCCTGAAAGCCGGCCAGGTGCTGGCGCGCGAGGAAATGCAGGCCCTGATCGACAATTTATTCGTATGCTCCACCCCAAACTATGCCCCCGATGGAAAACCTACATTTTTTATTTTTGAGTTGAATAAAATAGAAGCTTACTTTCGGTAGACTATACAGACGAAGACCAATCATTTTATTATGCTGAGACTTACTCCGGTTGTACGAAATCTGATCATGATCAACGTCCTCGTTTTTGTAGGGTCGTTTCTGGCGGGCAAACTGACTCCACTCGTCAACGTAAGCGGTTGCACCTTTTCGGGCCCTGTCGATATCATTACGGCCTATCTTTCGTTGTACAACACCCATGCGGGGTGTTTCCGGCCCTACCAGCTTTTCACCTATATGTTTATGCATGGCACCCTCAGTCACATTTTTTTCAATATGCTGACCCTTGCGTTTATGGGACCGATCCTGGAAAGCTATTGGGGAGTCAAACGATTCACGATTTTTTACCTGATTACCGGGGTCGGTGCCGGCTTATTCAATATTTTTGTAGACCTGGTTTTCCATGTCGGAGGCTTTGGAACCATGGTTGGCGCATCCGGTGCCATCTACGGTTTGCTGACGGCCTTCGGTATGTTGTTTCCAAATATGGAAATACAACTGCTCATCCCGCCCATCCCCATCAAAGCGAAATACCTGGTGTTGCTTTTGGGTGGGCTCAGTTTTATGATGGACCCGAGCGGCAACACCGCTCACTTTGCCCACCTGGGTGGAGTGGTCTTTGGATTTTTCATCATCACCGCCTGGCGAAAGCAAGGAAATTAGTAGACGCCAAGTAGAGAATATGTTCGACGATTTTAAACACGCCTTTCAACGCCACAACAACGCACATGTGCAGTTGATCATCATCAATGTGGTGATCTTTCTCGTGATCGGTGTGATGTCGGTGGTCGGCAATTGGACGGGCACCGAATGGTTCGCCGATGCGGTGTACAACCAGTTCTCCATACCCCCTGTGCTAGGAGAGTTTCTTACCCGCCCGTGGACGCTGGTCACCTATATGTTTGCGCATAGCCGTTGGGATATCAGCCACATCCTGTTCAACATGCTGGCGTTGTACTGGTTTGGGAGCATCTTCGCCGAATATTTGGGCAGCGACAAGTTGATAGCCATGTATGTGTTAGGAGGATTGGCCGGCGCGTTGGTGTACCTGTTCATGTTTAACACCGTGCCGTTCTACATAGATCGGTCCCATGATTTTCCGGGGATGGTTGGCGCCTCTGCTGCCATCTATGCCATCGTGGTGGGAGCTGCCACATTGCTGCCTGACTATACTTTCTTCCTCATGTTTATCGGGCCGGTGCGCATAAAATATATCGCGGCCTTCTACGTCATTGCTTCTTTCCTGGGCACCACCCAACTGAACGCCGGCGGCAATCTTGCTCACCTGGGTGGTGCGCTGATGGGCTTCGTATACATCAAACAACTGCAGCGGGGCAATAACCTGGGAGGCTGGGTCACCTTTCTCCTGCAGTGGATCAAAAATTTGTTTGCACCCCGCCGGAACGTGAAAGTGACCTATCGCAAGGAGACATCATCGGGTAGAAAACCGAACAAAGCTTCGGCCATCTCGCAAGCCGAGATCGACGCCATCCTCGACAAGATCTCCGACGGTGGCTATGAAAGCCTCACGAAAGAAGAGAAAGAAAAACTCTTCAACGCCAGCAAAAAATAATCGCTAGCGCATCAAAAATTCCCGGATCCCACGCACCATCTCCTGCGGTTTTTCCTCCTGCACAAAATGACCGGCATCGTCGAACTCAACGAATGTAGCGCCCGGTAACTTGGTTTTCCATCGGGCCAGCTCGGCAGGGGGAACAAAGGAATCTTTAAGACCCCAAAAGATGAGGAAACGGTTTGCATCAAACCGGTCCATGTTGTCCCACAACTGTTGCCACCAATCGTGCGCATAACTCATCTCTAACGCGAATGCATACGGCCCTTTGCGGTCGCCTTTCGGCAAGGCGTCTTTGTAGTGCTGATGCACTTTTTTGGTCAGTTTCTTTTTGTCGCCATAAGCTGCCGGCATGATGGTGTTTACCGGCGTGTTCAAGGTATGATAAAGAAATTTGCCAACGATCGAACGGAGGACGCGCGCTGGCCGCGTATAGTGCGGCTCTGCTTTCAACGAGCGCATCCAGGTGTTGAAGAGCACGATCCGGTTCACATTTTCCGGGTGCTGCAAGGCATAGCTCATCGCGATGCTCCCGCCGAAGTCATTGGCAACAAGGTTGATGTTCTTCAATCCCAACTGTTGAATAAACTTCTCCAGCCGCCCGCTGTGTGCCGCACAGGTATAGAATTCGCCCGGAGGTTTGTCCGACAACCCAAAGCCCAACAGGTCCACCGCCACACAACGGTAGCTATCCCGCAAGGCCTTGACCAGGTCGCGAAAGCCGAAGGACCATTCCGGCGTGCCGTGGACAAAGAGCAGCACTTCGCCCTGGCCTTCATCGATATAGTGGAGTTCGTTCTCCTCCACCTTCAGCCAATGCGAGGTAAAGGGATACAGGGTCCTGTCCACCCAGGCTGGTGCGGTTTTCATGAGCAGGGATTTATAAGTCTATACGACAGCGCTTTCCTTAATGATACGCCCGGGCAAAGAAAGATTTCAAAGAAATGATGATTTCCTCGGGATCGGTCGAATACAACACATCGCGGCTTTGCTGGTTGAATCGGGCCAGGGTGCTGTAGTATTGGGTTTCCGTGATGTCCAGCTCCTCCATAATGGTTTCCCGCAGCGTTTGGTCGTTCACAATCGAGATGTAGGTCTTGATGCGGTCGTTCTCGTTGATGAGCTTCACCACTTTGCGCCGTTCCTTCTGGTCTCTTGAAAAATACTCCCACGGACTGGAGAAGGCATCGTGCACGGTCATTTTCTTAGGTTTGGTATGCTCGGTCCGGATGATGTCGTTCTCGCCGATGCGCGCGCCGGTGATGGTGATCTCTTTGAGGATCTTCACGCGCTCGCTCATGCGGATCAAGATGTCCTCTTCTTCAAAGATCAGGGGCAGTGTGATCGTGCGATAACCCAGGGAGGTGAGCACCAGGGTGTCCGTGGGCAAGGTGTTCACCACAAACACGCCGGAAGCGTCGGTGATGGTGCCCCGTTTGGTTCGCTTGATCATGACTTGTACACCCGGCATCGCCGACATGGACATCGAGTCCACCACGATGCCCCGCGTTCTTTTTTGCGCCCATCCCGAACCAGCGGTCCCCGCCAGCAGGACCGTGATCAAAATGAGTTTTAGCCAACTCTCCATAAGACCATTAAAAGTGCTTGTCCGAAGCATTGTTTGGGTTAGGATGCACGAAAGGCAAATTAAGTTTTATTGGCCAGTTGCCCACACGCGGCATCGATGTCTTTGCCGCGGCTTTTACGGATGCGGGTAGTGATGCCGTTCCGTTCCAACAGGTCCATATACATATTCAGGGCTTCCTCAGAAGCCTGTTGAAATTCACCGTCATCGATGGGGTTATATTCGATGAGGTTTACTTTCGAGGGGATGATCTTGCAGAATTTCAGTAGCGCCCGGGCATGCTCTTCGGTGTCGTTGATGCCTTTCCAGACCACGTACTCATAGGTCACTTTGCGCTTGGTTTTGTCATACCAATAACGCAGGGCGTCGCCCAGCTCTTGCAGGGGGTTGGTGTCGTTGATGGGCATGATCGACGAGCGGGTCTTGTCCAGCGCGGCGTGTAGCGACACGGCGAGGTTGAACTTGACTTTGTCGTCCGCCATTTTGATGATCATTTTGGCGATGCCCACCGTCGATACGGTGATCCGTTTGGAGGCCATGGCCAGGCCCTTTTGGGCGGTGATCTTGTCGATGGCCGTCATCACGTTGGCGTAGTTCAAAAGGGGTTCGCCCATGCCCATGAACACGATGTTGGTGAGGGGGCGGTTGAAGAACAACTCGGCCTGCTCGCGGATGGCCACCACCTGGTCGTAGATCTCGTCGGGGCTGAGGTTGCGCTGGCGTTTCAGGCGAGCCGTAGCGCAAAACTTGCAGGCCAGGCTGCAACCTACCTGGGAGGAAACACAGGCCGTAATGCGCTTTTCGGTGGGGATGAGCACCGATTCCACCACCATGCCATCAAACAGCGTCACGGCGTTCTTGATGGTGCCGTCGGCGCTGCGCTGCATGTGGTCTACTTTGATGTGATTGATGGTAAAATGCGATTTCAGCATGTCGCGCAGGCCTATCGAAAGGTTGCTCATCTGGTCGAAATCCTTGGCCGATTTGTTCCAGAGCCACTCATAGACCTGCTGGGCCCGGAAGGGCTTTTCCCCATGCTGCACAAAGAATTCCTTCAACTCATCGAGCTTTAGCTTCCGGATATCGCGCTTTGCCGTCTCTACCATGGGGCAAAGGTAGGGAAAGAAGCGAACTTTTCAGGCTGGAAAAAGGGTGAGCGGAAAGGGGGCCAGGGGTCATTTGAGCTTCACAAACACCTTCGTTTCGCACACCCGGGAACTGTTGGTGATGATCAGGGAGTCGCCATCGATCTTTTCCACGGAAAAACCTTCGATGATGGTGTGCGATTTTTTGTCGAGGATGTAGAGGCTTTCGCCACTGTATCTATAAAGAAAAGACTTGGAGTTGTAGGCCTTTTTGTGGCTCACGATCTTGGAGCTTTCCTGGCCGGTGTTGTTGTCTTTGAATTCGATCACCTGGGGCATGGAGCCGGCCATGCCTTTCATGTCTTCCACCAGGGCCGCGGTTTCAGCGTCCTGGGGCGGCAAATCCTCTTCCACGCAATTGCTTTGCTTGACCAACTGCCACTTGCCCACGATGGACTGGCTGTTGGCTTGACAGTACAGGAGGGTGAAAACAACCAGGGATAGAATGGTTTTCATGGCCGTTGAGGTTTAACCAAATTTACTCAAAAATCGGGCCTCATGCTGGTGATCAGGCATTATTTTGAGCGTCGCCTTCTTTTGAAAACTCACTTTATTAGTCGAAATTTTCGACCTTCAAAATAGAACGCATGGAGAAAAGCAACGCAATCGTCATCACCGGGGGATACCTAGCCAGCAGCAATGCCAAAACCGCACACGGCTTGATCCGCGGCACCGACCGCTTCAACATTGTGGGTTTTATCGACTCAAAAAGCGCTGGCAAAGACGCCGGTGAAGTGCTCGATGGCAAGAAGCGAAACATTCCCATTTATGCGACCCTGGAAGACTTTTTGAAATCAGGACAAAAAGCGGCCTATTGCATCGTGGGCGTCGCCACCAAAGGCGGCGTGATCCCCGAATCGCTCCGGGCCGAATTGAAGGACGCTTTGCAGCATGGCTTTCACCTGGTGAACGGCCTCCACGAATATGTGTCTGACATCCCCGAACTGGCCACCTTGGCACAGCAAAAAGGGCTGGAGATCATCGACGTGCGCAAACCAAAAAAATTCAAGGACCTTCATTTCTGGTCGGGCAAGATCAAGGAGGTGAAATGCCCCAAGATCGCCGTGTTGGGAACGGATTGTGCCCTGGGCAAACGCACCACCACGCGATTCCTGGTGGAAGCCATGCGCAAGGCAGGCTTCAAAGCCGAGATGATCTACACCGGTCAAACCGGCTGGATGCAAGGCGCCAAATATGGATTTGTGTTCGACTCGACCCTCAACGATTTCATTTCCGGTGAAATGGAGCACGCCGTCGTGACGTGCTACCACGAAGCGAAACCCGATATTATTTTTATCGAAGGCCAATCGGCCCTGCGCAACCCCAGCGGCCCCGCCGGCGCGGAGTGGATCGTTTCGGCCGATGCCGATGCCGTCGTGCTGCAGCACAATCCCGCGCGGAAACAATACAAAGACATGGAATATTACCCGGCCTATTTGCCTTCCGTGAAAGATGAAGTGGCGCTTATAAAAATTTATGGGGCTCCCACCGTGGCCATCACGCTCAACACGGCGAAGATGACCGAACAAGACGCCCGTTCCGCCGCCGCGCAATATCAAAGCGAACTGGGCATACCCGCGGTGTTGCCTTTGGAGGATGGGCTGGATAGCCTCGTTCCCATTTTTGAAGCCATGATCAAAAAGAGCGTGGCGCACGCATAAGTTCGTTCAGCATTCAAGTGATCGAACGACACCGGACCGGCATAAGTAAAGACTCATTAACCAACCTAAACCGAAGCTGTTAAGCAGAGAACCTCAAAATGAAAATAAAGGACATTAAAGTATGGAGCGTCGACCTGGGCAACACCAAGCCCTATACCATCGCGTTCAAAACCGTAGATGAAGTAAAGAACGCCTTTGTAGAAATCACGCTCGACAATGGCCTCACCGGCATCGGCGCCGGCAACCCCAGCGAATACGTGGTGGGCGAAACCCTCGACCAATGCCTGGATGCCCTGCAGGAAAACAATATCGAATTCCTCATCGGCCGCGACATCCGCGAATTCAACCAACTGACCTTCGATGTGTGGAAGCGCTTTCCCGAAAACCCATCGGCGCGCGCGGCGCTGGACATTGCCCTGTACGACGTGTTCACAAAATTCCTGGACGTTCCCCTGGTTAAATTTTTAGGGCAAAAGATCAAGAAACTTCCTACATCAAATACCATCGGCATCAAGAACGTGGAGGAGACGTTGAAGGAAGCGGAAGATTATATCAAACGCGGATTCAGAGTATTGAAAGTAAAGTTGGGCCGCGATCTCATGGAAGACGTGGAGCGCATCATGAAGCTGCGCGAAAAATTCGGACCCAACATTGTTATTCGCATCGATGCCAACCAGGGCTACACGGTTGAACAAACCATTCAATTTTACGGACGTACCTACGACCTGGATGTGGAATTGATCGAGCAACCGCTCCCCGCAAAAGCCATCTCCGAAATGAAAAGCCTCCCCCCGGAAGTGCGCGAAAAAGTTGCCGCAGACGAGTCGTTGATCACACCCGTCGATGCCATCGAACTGCTGAAGCCACCGAAGGCTGCCAAAATATTCAACATCAAACTGATGAAGTGCGGCGGCGTGAGCCAGGCACTCAAGATTGCCGACATCGCCTTGCACGAAGACGTGGACCTCTTCTGGGGCTGCAACGACGAAAGCATCGTGAGCATCACCGCCGCTTTGCACACGGCCTTTGCCTGTACCAACACCAAATACATCGACCTCGACGGCAGTCTCGACCTGGCGCGTGATGTGGTGAAGGGAGGATTTATTTTGAAAGACGGCTATATGTCTTGTTCGGATAAACCAGGACTTGGCGTGGAACGCATCTGATTCAACCATCATAAAAAAAAGGGAGCTTCGCGGCTCCCTTTTTTATTTTACCTTTTTTTGTAAAAAACTAGTTCTTTTACGGGGTGATCTTCTTTGAAGTATTTGTCGTGAAGGGCACGGTACTTTTGAACATCGGATGATTTGATCTTGGTGCCGTTGATGGTGATGTCTCCATCGTCCGTCCAGTTCATGTTGCGAATTTTTTCGTCCTTCGACAGGTAACCATCCTTGATGAGTTGTTGTTGGAGGTCGTCCTCGAAGGCTTTCGTGTTCTGCTCCATGACTTTCATTTTTTCTTCCATCGCCTTCAGTTTGGGGCCGTTCACGGCTTCCCATTCTTTCATGTTGCTTTCGAACTTCTTCATCTTTTCTTCAAAGCCTTTCCAGTCCTCTTCGTGGGCCTTGGCTTTGTCTCCTTGAAAGGCGGCTTGTCTCTCCGCCATTTCCCTTGCCCGTTCGGCATGGCGCTCGGCTTGTGCCTGGGCCATTTCAGCGTGGCGCTCAGCCATCTCGGCTTGCCGTTCGGCGAAAGCTTCTATTTGCTGAGAGAAGGCAGCATTGTCTTGAATATTTGTTGAGATGTCGCCGAATTTGAACTGAACGTCTATGTTGGGGATATGGATATCGAACGGCTCAACGGGCTCGACGGGTTCAACGGGCTCAACAGTGAAGTCAAAAGCAGGCATGGGAGGAATGGGCGGTATCTCGAAATCGAAATCGGGCATGTCGATGTCCACGTCGAAATCATGATCGAAGTCGATGTCCATGTCGCGGTGCATGATCTCGCGCATGTCTTCGTCGCCGTCGTAGGTTTCGATCACCTTCACTTCACCCGGCTTGCCGTCTTCGTTCGTGGTGGTGATCTTTCGCATTTCGTATTTCGCCGACTTGTTCTTTTTCGTGGTGTCGGCGGCCACGGGTTTTTCCTGGTTATCCGAGTTGGCCTGGGATGCAGGATTTGCATTTCGCGATTGCACGGTGAGCCACGATGCACACATCAGTCCCACGACCAGCAGCAACACAGGAATGATGCGCTCGCGGGGCGAATAATTTTTTACAGATTTTTCCATAAG
>CBIHQM010000303.1:0-8585 GCA_966211885.1 uncultured Chryseolinea sp. | reverse complement strand
AGCAAGTGCAGGCCTACAAAACTCTGCTCACGTTTGCCGGCATCGCGTTGCTGTATTTCTCGCAGCTGTTGGAGTTGCGTCACCACCTGGCGGCCTATGGATTTTCGTATGAGGCGCAGAACATCATCATCGGCGTATACAACATGGTGTTTATCGGCGGATTAGTCTTAGCGCAGAAGAAACTGCCCCTGCCACAGGAGGCCAAATATGCCCCGGCGGTATTGGGTGTGTTTGCCATGTTACTTTACCTGTTCTTCTATCAGGGCCAGAGCGTCATCGTCCGAAACGAATACTTTTTGGACATGACCAGCGCAACGGGTTTTGTGTTTCACTATGTTTTGGTCGCGGCCTTGCTGGTGGTGTCCGTTCTGAGTTTGAGAGAGATCCAGAAATTGGAGTCCTTTAATCAAAGCTCGCAGAATATCTATTCCTGGTTTTTTGTATTCTTCTATTTATTCGTGGCCAGCGCCGAACTCGATAACCTCGTGGTGAGCATCGGGTACTCCACGCCGGAGTCTCTGGGACACATCCTTACGCAGAACCACAAGATCGGTTATCCTATCCTGTGGGGCGTAACGTCGTTCTTGCTCATCGCCGTGGGTTTGAAAACAAAGAAGAAGCACCTCCGCATCATATCTCTAACCCTTTTCCTGATCACGTTGGTAAAGCTTTTTGCCGTAGATATCCGGGGAATCTCGGAAGGCGGGAAGATTGCTGCGTTCATTTCGCTGGGCGTGTTGTTGCTGGTCGTGTCGTTCATGTATCAGCGGTTGAAAAAGTTGTTGTTGGCCGATGAAGTTTCCACCAAAGAAAAAGATCCAGAAGTATGAGACGTTTGTTGATAGCATTGACGATTTGTTTGATGGCTGGCGAGGGGTTAGCACAAACCCCGACCTTCGTGGCCGAAGCCACCCTGCCCGCCGTTACGAAGGATGGATTTTATGAAGTAGAGATCGTACCGGCGTTGGCCGTATACCTGAATGAATCGTTCGGAAACATTCGGCTGTACGATGCCCAGCATCATGAAGTACCCTATCTCCTGCGGGAAGAATCGGCGCGCTATTACGCCGGACAATTCACACCCTACGAAATCCTGGAGAAAAAACAAGAGGAAGGATGTTGCACCTCGCTGATCCTGCACAACCCAAAGCAAAGCGAACTCAACTCCATTCAACTGATCATCCGCAACGCGGAGGTCACAAAAGAAGCGACGTTGTTGGGAAGCGACGATCGAAAACAATGGTTCGCGCTGAAACAGCATTTTTCCCTTTCCCCCGCCGCCAACGCCAATGGAACATCCGAGGTCAAGATCGTGGACTTTCCCCTGAGCAACTACCGCTATTACTCGTTGCGCATAGCCGACTCCACCAGCGCGCCGTTGAATATTTTAAATGCGGGCTATACGGAAGATAGCCGCGTGGAGGAAGCAAAATTCACGGAAGTGCCCGTGCGAAAAATAACCACCGGACAAAAAACCGGAGAAAAGAATACCTATGTCACCATCCGTTTCGATACCGCCCGCCTTGTCGACAAGTTGGAATTGAAAATGAAAGGCGCTCCTTATTTTCTCCGGCACGCCGTGTTGTATGAACCACAGCAACGCGTATCCAAAAAAGGAGAGACGTCTACGTACTACAATCGCGTGGAGGAAATGGAAGTGAATTCTCACCACCCCACCACACTGGAATTTCCCGCGTTGAAGGTGAAAGAGTTTTTGATTGTGATCGACAATCAGGATAACCCACCGCTGGAAGTCGCAGAGGCAAAGCCCTATCAGCGGCGCCGCTACCTGACCGCCTACTTAAAAAGCGGCACGACGCATACGGTGGATGTTGGTCAGGAATCTTTATCAACACCCGCATACGATCTCGCTTTCTTCAAAGATAGCATCCCGGATCAACCTCAAGTGGTCCATGCCGGTGTGATCACCGTATTCGAACAAAAACAAGCGGAGACTTCTCCAACGTTTTTCACCACAAAGGCTTTTATATGGGTGGCTGTGATCGGTGTGATTGCCGTGCTGGGTTTTATGTCGGTAAAACTTTTGAAGGAAACGAATGCGCAGAAAAAAGAAGGCCTCTGAAAGGGGGGCTATGCGCGTTGCATCAACATGAAAGCGTAGTTCCGGTTCATATAGTGACTCACCGATAACACCGTTTTAATTTCCTTTGGCGTTTCGAAAACAGAAGCCTTCACCACCTCGGGGATAGATTGTTTTTTCAACATGGAGGCGCCCAGCCAAAGGGCGAAGGAAGTGACCGTGCAATAGTCACCACAAAGGTGCTTGTACCGGGCTTGTGGAACGGACTTCAGATCCGAATGCTCCAACGCTTTCAAAAGCACGTCGCGCACCACATCGCCAGTAATGCCATTGAGCCATACATCAACCTCTTCCAGTGAAGTATGATTTGCTTTCAGGAAATTGGAAAGGGAAGCGGCCAGGTCATCTTTCGTTTCTGGGCGATAAACCATGGCCACGTCCACCAATTTGCACCAGGTGTTTTCGCTGGGCGTGCCCGTGAGGTCGAAGAACGCGGCGCCTTCGCCTTGTATCGTTCCCTTGGTGGTGGTATCGAATAAGTTCAGATTAACGACCGGTTCGGTTTTGAAATGATACTCACGCATGCTGGCGATGAATTGCACGGCAGCGGCTTCGTCGTATGACCCCACCAGGTAATGAGCAGCCTGATTCTCATCCAGACGCATCATGGCATCCTGCAGCGCGTTCTCAAAGGCGAACCCCTTGCTCACATAGGTGTTGTTATAGCCCATGCATTTGATCATCACCGCCTCCAGCCCCGCCAGGGCGTTGTAGGTACCTTGCATGAAGTGGGTGGGCGTGAGTTGCTTTTCCTTCATCTCCAGCATCTCGCGAAGAAACTTCTCCGTCTCGTCCAGGAAGCCATAGCCTGTGGCCGTGATGATGCCATCGGGATGCTCTATGCCCGCATCGCGCAGACAGATCGTGGCGGAGGCCAGGCCCACGCGGAGCATGCGGCTGAGGCGTCTTAATTGAATGGGGTTGATATAGGCCTTGAAATCGGGGACAACAGAAGTCAGTACGTTTTGATCATAGGTCGTGATCTCTTCCAAAAACATTTGGTTGTCAAATGTCTTCTGTGGAGAGATCATGCCGATGCCCTGAATGAAGTACTGCGCTTTTCCCGCCATAGTTATGCCAATCCGATAAGTATTGAAGAGGTGTTGCCGCCGAAGCCAAAGGAGTTGGACAATACGTTTTTGAGATCCACTTCCTGCTTCAATTCTCTAACGGGGGAAACAGAGAGTTCCGGCATTTGTTCATGAAAATTAATATTGGGCCAAACCACCCGGTGTTGCAGGCCCAGCAAACAATAGACCGCCTCGATACTGCCGGCGGCGGCCAGCGTGTGGCCGGTATAGGGCTTGGTGGAACTGAACAACGGCACGTCGCTGCCAAACAACTTTTGTATGCCGAAACCTTCGGACAAATCATTGTTTTCCGTCGCGGTTCCGTGTGCGTTGATGTAGTCGATCTGGCCGGGTGCCAGGTTTGCCATGGCCATGGCCAGGTTCATGGCGTTATAGGCCCCGGTACCTTCCGGCGATGATGCGGTTTGATGGAAGGCGTCGTTGGCATTGCCATAGCCCCGCAGTTCGGCCAAAGGTGTTTTTCTTTTTTCGATCACGGTGCGTTCGGATTCCAGCACCAAAAATGCGGCGCCCTCGCCGAGGTTCAATCCTTTGCGCGTGTTGTCGAAGGGGCGGCAGTGGTTGGGATCAACGATCATCAATGAATTGAAGCCGTTGAGGGTGAAGCGCGACAACGCTTCGGTGCCCCCGCAGATGGCGCGGTCCAGCTTGCCGTGTTTGATGAGCTGCGCACCTTGCATGATCGAGTTTGCCGACGAGGAGCACGCGGTGCTGAGGGTGGCGATATATTTTTTAATGCCCACCGCGTCGGCCATGCGTTCGCCGTGCTCGCCCGGGTTGGCGGTGTCGGCAAATTGAGCGAAGTCTCCTTTTTGCAGAGGATCCATGAGCTCGTAAAAGTGCCGCTCGAATTCACGTATCCCCCCCGTTGTCGTGCCCGAAAGCAAACCTGCGTCACGTACTTCGGCGGGTGAAAGGGATGCGGATTGGATCGCTTCTTTCAACGCGATCAATCCCAATAGCGACGTGCGTGTATAGCCTTTGCCATTGGGAACGCCGGCCAGTTCGCAGAGTTCCTGGTTAAAGAGCTTGATCTCGCAGGCGGGCAAAGTTTTGCTGTGAATGGTGTCGAGCACATTCAATTCGCCAAAACCACACCGGCGGTGAAGGAGGGACGCTAAATTTTCTGCTGTATTTTTTCCGATGGATGTGATGATGCCAAAACCTGTGATGAACACACGTTGGCTCATACTTGCGCCCGGTTCTTTTGGATGTACTCGGCCATGGTGCGGATGCTATGGAACACCTGGCGCCCTTCCTTGGGGTCCTTCAGCTTGATGCCGTAGTTCCGGTCCAGCAACACCACCAGCTCCAGCGAGTCGATCGAATCCAGGCCCAGGCCTTCGCCAAACAAGGGTGTGTTCTCGTCGAAGTCCGCGGGGATCATGTCTTCCAGGTTCAATTGTTTGATCAGCTCCTGGCGAAGTTCCTGTGTGAGTTCTTCTATCGTTTGATTCATGTATATCCTACTTTATTAATTTCTGATGAGCGGCATGGAATGATCGTGCTCCCTGGCACATTCCGGGGGTCTGCCTGACAGTTGGCGCTTGCATCGTATGACCTTTCCGTGCCCATGTTAAACAACCGTCCTCGATTTATGGATAAGGACGCTGGCCGACAAAGTGACCAGCGCAAACCCCACGAGTTTTAGTACGTCGGGCAAGATCACACCGATGGATGCCTGTCGTAAAAATAAGTCATTAAAGGCTTCCAAGCCCCAACTCATGGGAGAAAATCGGCTAAGCGTCTGCAAAATCTCCGGCATCACATAAACCGGTACCCAAACCCCCCCAATCGCGGACAGGATCACCACCGACACCGATCCGAATGACAACGCCTGTTGGGCCGTCCTAAAATAGACCCCGATCAACACCCCATAGCCGGTAGCCGCCATGGCTACTGCGCAGGCCGTGATAAAGATGTTCAGGGCATCGCCACCCAACACCAACCGGTTCAATCCCAGCAAGGGCATCACAAAAATGCCCACCGCCACCATCATCACAAACTGCACCAGGCAAACCAAAAAATAAAAGGCAAACTTCCCGGCAATCACCGGAAACTGTGACCCCGAGATCAACCGCAAACGCAACATACTACCCTCTTCCCGTTCCTTGATGAAATTTCCCGCCAGGGGATAAAGAATAAAGAACATGGCAAACATGGTCCACGCCGGCACATTGTGCTGCACGGAGTTCAACATGACGCCCTGGTATTTGTTTTCGGAAGCGTAGGCCGTGTTCACGTGAATGATATCCGTCAGGTTGATCTCCGTCTTTTTAGTTTCGGGCCGCCCTTCGCCAAGTTGATTCTGAAGTTCGTCCAGCATCCAGTCGGCCTGCACGTTGGCGATGATCTTTTCGACGGCGCCGGAGAGCGCTTGTTTGTAGTTCGCTTTGATCGCGGGATCAAAAAATATTTTGATGTCGGTAGAGGGCAGCAGGGTGGAGTCTACCTGGGCGGGCAAGCCGAAGTTGGCGAAGACGTTGGCGATGACCTGCCGCGTCTTGTTGCGCAGCCGCACACTGGACTGCGGGGGCACCACGATGGCGGCCTTCACCTCGCCGGCCTGAACACGGCGCTTGGCGGCGGCCGAATCTTTTTCCAGGATCAGGTTCACATTGGGTGAGGCGCTGAAAGCTTGCCGGATCTTTGCACTCAGCGAGTCGGCGTCGGCATCCACGAAAAGCACGTCGAGCTTCACTTCCTGGTAGTCGCGAAAAGGGGCATCCTGCACCAGCGCCATCACGATCACCAGGGCCAGGGGCATGATGAAGATGAGCGCCATGCCACCCGGGTCGCGCACGAGCAACAGGAATTCCTTATATATGGTCGACAGGATCTTCAATCGCGAATATTTTTACCGGTTAATTTCAAAAACAACTGCTCCAGGTTAAAGCAGTCGGGATGTTCTCCCATCACCGTGCTGCGCGTTCCGGTTTGCAAAACTTTGCCTTCATCGATAATGCCCAGGTGCGTGCAGATCCTTTCGGCTTCTTCCAACACATGCGACGAATAAATGATGGACGTGCCTTCTGATTTCAGATCGGTTAAAAAATCCAGGATCATGTTGCGCGATTGCACGTCTACCCCTGCCGTTGGTTCATCGAGGATGACCAGCTTGGGCTGATGTAACAAAGCAGCAATGAGGTTGAGTCGTTTTTTCATACCTCCCGAAAACGTACCCACTTGTTTGTGGGCTTTCTCCTGGAGATTAAAGACCGAAAGGTATTTTTTGATTTGCGTATGAATGTGCGAAGACTTCAAGCCATACATCCGGCCGAAGTACACCAGGTTCTCATAGGCGGTAAGCGTAGGAAAGAGTGCAATCTCTTGTGGTGCGACACCGATCTTTTTGCGCACCGCTGCGCCGTGCTCCTGCATGTCGAGGCCCATCACGGCCACGCTGCCGGAATCGGGACGCATCAATCCGCACAACATCATCACGGTGGTGGACTTGCCCGCGCCGTTAGGTCCCAGCAGGCCGAACACAGCGCCTTCCGGGATTTCGAGCGTCATGTTCGAAACGGCAGGCTTCGGGGCATTAGGGTATTGTTTGACAAGATGATCAAGGCGAACGACGCTGCTCATTGGGTCCGGCTCACATCGTATAGTTCACTGAATATGACCTGCTCCTCATGTGCCACCGCCTCGAGCATATCGCCCAACTCGGCAAAGGTCTTCACGTCCGACTTCCGGTTCTTGCAAACCCTGCCGGCTTCATAGGCGAAGTCGCGAAGCCGGTCGCCGCTTTTCGTGAGGCGTTTCGACAAGTCGAAGAGCTTTTCATTTTGTAGGCGTTGACTGGCCTGGTCCAGGAAGGCGGCATAGATGAAACGGAAGCCCGCGCCCCCGGTGCCGATCTCCTCCTGCATGCGGATCACGTTGCCCAGCCATTGGATGGCCTTGCGGTCGCCCTGGCGCTCGGGCCAGTGACGCAGACGCTTGGCCAGGTATTGCATGCCCTTGCTGCCCACCAGGGGCATGGGAATGCGCGTCATGTGATCGCTGGTTTGTTTGATGCCCGTCCAGATGGCTTTGTTGAGACCGTATTCGCCGGGCATCTGCACGGGATAATACATGCGGCCGCTCGGTTCAGGCATGCCTTTCGCAAAACGGGCGCGCGCCAGGTCTTCATAAGAAATTTCGGTGGTGTGTTCCATCACCGGGTCGCTCACCAGGTAGCGGCCGTTCTCTTTGCCGAACACGATAATGTTGTGGGCGTTGAAGTGAAAACGATAAGCTGCCGGTAAATAATCGAGATAAAATACGGAAGTGAGCATGCCCACCGGCTGACCTTTGTCGAGCATCTGGTCGAGCGCGGTCATGGCCTTTTCGGGTGTGGAAAATTTTTGGCGCTCGATCTTGATGCCGATGCGCTCGGAGAAGCGTTTGAAGATCTGCCCAGGCCAGGTGCGATAGGCAGTGCCCGGGATGCCGTTCACACGGACAAAGGGCAGGTAAACAAAAAACAATCCCGAGCCGATACCAAAGACCATCGGTTCGTCAAAGTCCATGCCGTGGAAGCGGAGCAGGTTGGATACTACACCGCTTTCGCAATGTGCAGATTGCTTGTGGTTAAAATTTACTGTCATTGGGGGTTTTTCAAGCGTTCAACATCGGTGAGCTGCTCCACGGAAATGCGAAAAGTGTAGGCGTATTTTTCCAATTGTTTGCGGCTCAGGCGCCGGAAGAAAGAAGGATGACAGTGGAGCCGGACCATGAAGCCGAACGTGCCGGCATAGGAGGCGACCAGCGCCGGTGTCATGATATTCTTTTTGATGTGATAGAGCAGCGGGCTGGCTTTGCCGGACAACACTTTCTGGCGGGCTTCCTCCACGTCGTCGTTCACCACATCCCAGGCTTGCTGCATGGCCACGGTCTCGGGCTCCCACCCGATGCTGTTCACTTTCACATAGTGACCTTTCTCGTCGGTGGCGTAATACAGCTTGGCAAGCTTTCCTTCATTCAGGTTTTCTTGATCTTGGGGGACCTGTTCCTGGTTCATAGGCTCAAACGTTTTAATCGTCTATCGTGAGTTGATCGAATACGGTTCTCGTTCCCTGTTAAGCCATCAACCATCGCCCGTGCATCAACGGCCTGACTATACTACAGTAAGCATCACATACGCGTAGTTGAAACGCGCACTCTCCGGGATCATCATCAGCAAGGTGTCGCCTTTCTTCAGTCTTCCCGAATGGAAAAGCTCTTCCAACATCAAATAAGGTGAAGCCGCGCCGACGTTGCCCACCCACGACAAGTTGGTGAACCACTTCGATCCGGGAATGTTCATGCCCAGTGAAGCCAATTCCTTTTCGATGCGGCTGGCAAAGTATTGTGACGACAGGTGCGGAAGGAAATAGGTGATCTTTTCTACGTCGACGCCCTTAGCGTCC
>CBIHQM010000302.1:0-8627 GCA_966211885.1 uncultured Chryseolinea sp. | reverse complement strand
CCTCCTCACCTGCCATCGCCCTGTTCAAGGACGGCGAGCTGGTGCACTTTGTAGAACGCCACCACATTGAAGGCCGCAACGCCCAAATGATCGGCCAGCACCTGGTTGAAGTGTTTGACGAGTTTTGTTAAGAGAATAAAGTATAAGTAAAGAACAAAGCCACCTTCGCGGGTGGCTTTTTTTTATGCGTTATACTTTCAGGCTATGCCGCGCTCCAGGATGAGGCGGGTTTCTTCGAGGTCGAGTTCGTATTCGATTTTGCGCAGGGCCTCGTCGCTGATCTGGCCGTCATCGCGCATGCGCAGCGTGAGCTGGCGTTCGCGTTCCAGCAACTCTTTTTGGATGCGATGAAACTCGTTGATCTCCTGCTCGGCCATTTTTTGGGTGGACTCATCTTTCCGGATGCGCTGGATCCGGATCTCATATTTCGTCTTGATCTGATTCAACACCTCATCGCTCAACGCCAGGGCATAATTCTCCTCGATGTGCTCGATCACGGCCGAAGCAATTTTCAGCCGCGCTTTTTGCTCCTGTTTATGTTCTTCATCGCCGGCGGTGATGCCCAGCCATTGAATGAGCGGGCGCAAGGTTAGCCCCTGCAAAACCAGCGTGGACAAGATCACACAAAACGTAAGGAAGATGATCAGGTTCCGGTTTTTGAATGGCTCACCGTCGCCGAGGGTCAGGGGCAATGCCAATGCAGCCGCGAGCGACACCACCCCGCGCATGCCCGACCAGGCGATGATGGTTACCAGGCGCAGGGGTGGCCGGACTTCGGCGGTACGTACCCTTTTGCTGAGGCGGGGCAGATAGGTTCCAGGATATACCCAAATGATGCGGCCCACGATGACGGCCACGCTCACGATGACACCATACCAAAGCAACGTGCTGAAGGAATGCGTACCAATGTCTTGCAGCACGCTGCGGAGTTGCATCCCGATCAGAATAAAAATAAGACCGTTCAGGATGAAGATCACCGTGTTCCAAACACCATAGGCCTGCAGTCTGCCCTGCTGTGAAAATACCTTTGACGACTGGCGCCCCAGGTACAAGCCGCACACCACTACGGCCAACACTCCGGAAACATGGATGCTTTCCGCCAGCAGATAAGCGACGAAAGGTGCCAGGAACGTAAGCGTAGTATCGTTTGTGGGATTGTCGGGGGTGAGCTTATGGATCCATTTGAAGATGACGCCTACCACCAACCCCAGTGCGATGCCGACACCGGCCACTACGAGGAATTGAAGACCGGCGTGCCATACGCTAAAGGCTCCGGTAACTAATGCCGCAATCGCATATTTATAGGCAATAAGACCCGTGGCATCGTTCACCAGGCTCTCGCCTTCCAGGATGACGGTGACACGTTTGGGAATGCTTAGCCCCTTGGTGGCGGCAGCTGCGGCCACGGCGTCGGGAGGCGAAATGATGGCGCCCAGCAGGAAGCATTCCGGCCAGCTCATGATGGGGATGAACAGATGGGCTACCCAGGCTACGGCACAGGTGGTGAAGATCACACAGCCGATGGCCAGCAACGTGATCGGGCGTTTGGCGGCCTTGAACTCTTGCCAGGGCATGGTCCAGGCGGCGGCGTAAAGAATGGGTGGCAGGAACACCAGGAACACGATGTCCGGGTTTAGGGTGATCGACGGCAGGCCGGGGACCATGCTGATGGTGATGCCCGTGAGCACCAACAGGATGGGATACGGGATTTTTACCCTTTCCGTCACCTCGGCCAGGGCCGTCACAATAGCAAGCAATATGATAATGGTAGCGATGTTCTCCATGCTATGGCCTTTGCCTAAATTTTAAATTTAAGAGATCAGAAGCTAAACCGCGCTAAAAATTCCTGCAACTCCTCTTTCAAAAGTTTCGGGTTACTGATGCCCAGGGTCTTGTTCACCAGGGCATTCTCCTTGACTTTCAACTCCGACAGTTTGAGGTGCTGGTTGATAAAGATAAACTCCAACTCCGGGATCAGCTGCTTGAGTTCGTCCACGATGTCGAATATTTTGATGGTGCGCTCCACCAGGTTGTAGGTGCCGCGGGGCAGTTCGGCCGTGAGCAGGTTGTTCAGCGCTTTCGAGATCAGGTCGATGTGGATGAACGAACGCGACTGCTTGCCGTCGCCCTGGATGGTGACCAGCTTGTTGAAGTTGGCCTCCCACACAAACTTGTTGATGACGGAATCGAACCGCATGCTTTTGCTATAGCCATAAACATTGCCGCAGCGCAGGATCCAGGTATCCATTTTGTCCATCAGACGGCGCACATGCTCCTCGCCCCGGAGCTTGGAGATGGCATAAAAACTTTTGGGATCGGTGACCGATTGCTCGTCCACGGCGGTTTCGGATGAGCCATAAACGCCGGAACTGCTGGCATAGATAAACTTCTTGACGTTGCTTTCCTCCACGGCATAGACCAGTTCGGCCGTGCCCCAGTGGTTCACCTGCTCGTAGGCGTGGGAGTCGGCGTGGGCAAAAGGTGTGGTTACTTTGGCGGCCAGGTGATAGACCACATCCACCCCTTTGAGCACTTTGCGCAACATCCGGGAGTCGAGCAGCTCGCCTTTTACGAAGGTGAGCTTGGCGTGCTTTTGGAGCTTGAGGCCCAGGAATAAATTATAGTTTAACCGGCTCAGGTTATCGTAGATGATCACCTGTTCAACCGAATCGTTTGCAACCAGTAAATTGATTAGCTCGGTGCCCATGTAGCCTGCACCGCCCGTGACGAGAACCTTCATTCTTTCTTTACGCGCTTATTTTGTTGTAGTGACTAGATCTGTGTTCAGGCCGCATTCCACCTTGTTCATACCGAACCATCGGGCTTCGCGTTCCTGCATTTCGGGGTCTAATTTACGCGTACAAGGCTCACAACCTATACTGACAAATCCCTTTTCTTCGAGCGGGTGCTTGGGCAGCTTGTGTTCTTTCTGGTATTGCCAGATCATTTTCGGGTTCCAGTCCAGCATGGGATGGAACCGCAGGCAACCGTGTTTGGCAGGTTGCTCCACTTTCATGGCCGCGCGCACGGCGCTTTGATCGGCCCGCACGCCATTGATCCACATGTCTTTGGCCAGCAGGATGGCGTCCATGGGTGCTGTCTTGTTGAGGTGGCAGCAATGGTCCGGGTCGGAGGTGAACAGCAGGCGGCCTTCGGGGTCGCGTTGCATGAACTTGGGAACGTCCGATTTGAGGTCGATGGTGTTGAGTCCGAACTGCTCCGTGATCTGGTCGCGGAAGCTTACGGTCTCCGGAAAATGGTAGCCAGTGTTTATAAAATAGACGGGGATGGACCGGTCTATCCGGCTCAGGATATGGAGCAGCACCAGGCTGTGCGATTGGAAGGAAGAGGTCGTAAAAAGGGTCTTCCCAGCCTCTTTATACTCGTTTAGCTTCGACTGAATACCTTCAAAATTCATCAACTTGTCGTTTAATTAAAACATTCTAACTGCCTAATAATCAAATCGCCCATTTGGCGGGACCGAAGAATTACTTTAAACTATTATCTTCGGTTACCTTAAACCAAATCAAACCTATCCCTTGAGCCCTAAATATCGCTTACTTTTGGCGGTCTTGCTCACCCTGCTTGCCTTTTATAGCCAGGTATTGCGTGCCCAGACCAAAAAATTCGAACAGGCGTATTCGGTGAAGAACGCCTCGAATTGCAACTGCTCCCTGTTCGTAACGCAATTAATCACAAATTCATCCGCTTGTGACAAAAAAGATGGTGCAATTTCCATCTCCACCACAGGCGGTTCGGGTGATTTCACGTACCAATGGAAGAACCAGGCAAACGAGGTCGTGTCGTCCTCGAAAGATCTGACCGGCGCATTGCCGGGCGGCTACTTCCTGGAAGTCACAGACCTTCAGAGTCCCTACTGTGGCAAGTACATGTATGGGTTCACCATCAACTCCAACCTAATCCTCAACCCCGCCCACACGGACGTGACCAATTGTGCTGTTGCCAACGGAACCATTACGCCAACGGTTACCGGAGGCTCGGGGATTTATACCTATCGCTGGAAAATGACCGACGGGACCGAGGTCACCACCAAAAACCTGACCGGTCTGAAAGCCGGATCATACTTCCTGGTGGCCACCGATGCTAAACTGGGATGCTCTGTGTCTGCTTCCGTCTACGTGCGGGCCAGTACCCCGCTCACCATCAGCCAAAATTCCCTTACCCCCAACACCTCTTGTGCATCCCCAAATGGAGGCGTTGACGTGCGGGTTGCGGGCGGTTCGGGACAGTATCAGTTCTATTGGTATGACCTGGCGAGCTATGGCGTCGTCTCCGACAAGGAGGACCTAACCGCCATAAAAGGGGCCGACTACAGCGTCTATGTGAGCGACAAGGTGTCGGGCTGTTCGGGTTATCAATATTACACCGTGGCGGACCAGACCGTGCGTCCTCAATTTTCCCTAAAGGACATAAAGCCTAACACTCAATGCAGCAGCCCTTTCGATGGGGCAGCAACCCTGGAAATTACCGGCTCCACCGGGCCCTATGACGTGACCTGGTTGAAGAATGGCGAGACCGTTTCCACACAGCAAAACCCCACCGGCCTGAGCAGTGGGGTTTATAGTTTCACCATCACCGATAGCCAAACCAAATGTCAGACCCTCGTGCCGGCCACCGATCCAAACGCGCTTACCATTGCCGATGAATCGATCCCTCACATCAAAGTAAACCTTGATCTGGCGCTGGATAATACACAATGCATCAAGTTTGATGGTGCGCTTAGCGTTTCCGTTGACGACCCGAAAGTGCCTTACACCCTCTCGTGGACAGGCCCAAACAATTTTACTTCCACCCAAGCTTCTCTTACCGGGCTTGCCGCCGGAAATTACTTCCTGACCGTGGAGGCTTCCTGCAACAAACCCCCGGTCATCGCTCAACCCAGTCCTACCGTGGAGACCGCCCGGGTCACCCTCGACCTTTTGGCGCTCACCACCGACCCCGATAACAACCTGGATCCATCCTCGTTCGCGATCCTGGATCAGCCGTTGAGCAAAGCCAAAGCCGTGCTCACCCCGGACCACATGCTGGACATCGACTACAACGGCATCACCTTTAGCGGCACCGACCAGGTGAAGGTGAAGGCCTGTGACTTTTTATCGGCCTGCACCGAAAGGACCTTATCCTGGACGGTGGATGTGAAGACCGAAGCTCCCCTGACAAAAGCCGGTGAGGTCATCGTGCATAACGCGGTGGCTCCCAACAGTCCTGGCGACAATCACTACATGCGGATCGTGAACCTGCCGGCCGACAATAAAGTGAGCATCTTCAACCGCTGGGGCGACCTGGTGTTTGGCACCCAGAACTACAACGACGAGACTCCCGGCAAGCGCTTCGAGGGTTTTAGCAGCGACGGCAAGAGTCTCCCTTCCGGCACCTATTTCTATAAAATCGAATTTGCAGACGGACGTTCGGCCATGACCGGCTATCTCGCTTTAAAGCAATAAGTCACCCACGACTATGAAACACTTTCTACCCGGCCTTCTGCTCTTTGTAGCACTGCTCCCGGCCCATGCACAAGAAGATCCTTTGTATGCCCAATACCTGAACAACCCGCTGGTGATCAACCCGGCCTATTCCGGTTTGAACCGCAGCTTCAACGCAGCCGTCACCTATCGCCGGCAATGGGGTGGTTTTGATGGGGCGCCCTCTACTGGAAGTCTGACGGCGCATACGGCAATGGCCGACAACAAGATGGGTGCGGGTTTGGTATTTGTGCGTGACAAATCGGGGAACACGAATAACACCGAAGCCCTGGCCACGTATGCGTACAGGATCTCCGGGAACGGCAGAACCTTATCGTTCGGTTTGCAGGGTGGGTTCATCAACTATAAGATCATGAACTCGGAACTGAACCCTTATGATCCCACCGACCCGGCCTTTGCCGTCAACCAGAGCATCACCCGCCCCAGCGTCGGGGCCGGCCTTATTTTTAGCAGCGAGCGCTTTTTCCTGGGGTTGTCAGCTCCGCGCTTATTGAAAGCGGAGGACACTTCGGGGGACGTTACAGCACGGCTTTACAGCCAGCATTATTACTTCATGGGTGCCTATGTGTTTCACCTCACGGAGCGGGTGCGGTTCAAGCCCTCCGTTCTTTTTAAGGGGGTGAAGGGAGCGCCCTTCTCTACCGACTACAACGCCGCTATCAATCTGGACGAGCGCTATACGGCCGCGCTGTTCACCCGCAACTTTAACACCTATGGTTTCCTGGCGCAGATTAGGTTGGGCGATCTATACCGGTTGGGGTATGCTTTTGAGGTGCCCACCAATTCGTCCGTCGGCACGCGATTTACCACCCATGAGTTCAGCTTTGGGTTGAACCTGGCGTTCCTGAAATCGCACGAGACCACCGTCACAAATTTCTAAACCGGGTCATTTTTGCACGGAAAGCGGTTTTAAGCGGCCGGAAACTGAACCTTTTGCAAGGAATCCTGTTTAACTTTACCACATGAAGGTTAAAGTTTCCCGAAGAGAACATTTTAACGCGGCACACCGCCTGCACAATCCTGCCTGGACGGCCGAGAAGAATCAACAGGTCTTCGGGAAATGTAACAACCCCAACTATCACGGCCACAACTACGAACTTGTTGTCAGCCTCATTGGCGAGCCTAACCCCGAGACGGGGTATGTATATGATCTGAAAGTGTTGAGCGATCTGATCAAAGACAACGTGCTGAAGAAATTTGATCACAAGAACTTGAACCTGGATACTGAATATTTCAAGGATATCAACCCTACCGCCGAGAACATCGCGGTGATGATCTGGAGGATATTGCGTCAAAAAATTGATTCGAATTTGGAACTGAAAATTACTTTGTATGAGACAGAAAGGAATTTCGTTGAATATCCGGCCGCTTAAACCGGAGGATGACGACTTCGAAGATGAGCATCCCTACTCTTCCATCGAGACGCCGTTGCGCGCCGATGCTTTCGAGCTGGAGGACGATGTGAAGATCGAGCGTATCGAAAAGCACTTTACCGAGATCATGAACATCCTGGGTCTGGACCTGACCGACGACAGTCTGAAGGGTACACCCCGGCGCGTGGCCAAGATGTATGTGAAGGAAGTTTTCAGTGGCCTCAATCCCAAGAACCGCCCTAACGCTCGTCTGTTCGAGAATAAATACAACTACGACCAGATGCTGGTGGAGAAGGACATCACCTTCTACTCCCATTGCGAGCACCATTTTGTGCCCATTTATGGCAAGGCGCACGTGGCCTATTTCAGCAACGGCAAGGTGATTGGCCTATCCAAGATCAACCGCATTGTGCAGTATTTTGCCAAGCGGCCGCAGGTACAAGAGCGTCTTACGGTGCAGATTGGCAAGGAGATAGAGCGTGTTTTGCACACCGAAAACGTGGGCGTGGTCATCGATGCCAACCACATGTGCGTGGCCTCGCGGGGCGTTGGCGACACCAATAGCAAGACGGGAACGGCTTATTTCTCCGGAAAATTCAAGGATGAGAACATCAAACGCGAATTTTTAAATTACATCAACAGCAAATAGGCGTAAAAATGACTACTTTGGTGGTACCTAAACCTAAGTAGTCATCTTACTATGTCCCTTGAGAAGGATATCATGCTTGCTGACGTTCGCAGCGAACATCAGCGTGCGCTTATTAACATCCTGTACACCTACTATTACCTCGTTGACAGGATGAACAGTCTCTTCAAAAACAATGAGGTCACCCGGCAACAATACAACGTGTTGCGAATCCTCAAGAAACACCACCCCCACAACATCTCCGTCAACGTCATCAAACGCTCTATGTTCGACAAGATGTCGGATGTCTCCCGTATTGTGGAACGCCTGCGTATCAAAGGGTTAGTCCAACGCCAGAGCGGGCTGAAGGACAAGCGTTCCGTCGACGTGAGCATCACCGAAAAAGGCCTGGAATTACTGAGCATTATGGACCCGCAGGTCGACACCCTGGGGCAGCTTTTGGGGAATCTCACCGAACCCGAAACCCTGGTGCTCAATACGCTGTTGGATAAGATAAGAACGCTCGAAGAAACCACTCATATAAGTGGTTCGCCGCGCGGTCATCATTCCGATGAAAAAATTATTACTTTAGCAGCGCTAAAATTATAAAACTATGGCATTCGATTTAGACATGATCAAAGCCTTGTATGCGAAAATGCCCGCCAGCATCGCCAAGGCTCGAAAAGTTGTTAACCGCCCTTTAACCCTCTCCGAAAAAATCCTCTACTCCCACCTCCACGCAGACCAAAAACTGGAAAACTTTGGACGGGGTAAATCGTATGTAGACTTCGCTCCCGACCGCGTGGCCATGCAGGATGCAACCGCGCAGATGGCCTTGTTACAATTCATGTCGGCCGGAAAGCCCAAAGTGGCTGTGCCTTCCACCGTGCATTGCGACCACCTCATCGTGGCCAAGACCGGCGCAGCCGAAGACCTTACTGTAGCCAACACCGAAAGCAAGGAAGTATTTGACTTCCTGTCTTCCGTGTCCAATAAATACGGCATCGGTTTCTGGAGACCGGGTGCCGGCATCATCCACCAGGTGGTGTTGGAAAATTATGCCTTCCCCGGAGGTCTGATGATCGGAACAGACTCGCACACCGTGAACGCCGGCGGCCTTGGGAT
>CBIHQM010000301.1:0-8630 GCA_966211885.1 uncultured Chryseolinea sp. | reverse complement strand
TTATGGGGGAATGCAAACCCGATGGGGAATCGTGGGCGATGTAGACGGTGATGGAAAAACGGATCTGCTGGCCGTGGATGAAGCCGGGAATACCGTTTCTGTTTTAAGAAACACAAGCACCACGGGAACGCTGTCTTGGGAATCCTTTGCTCCCATGATAACCTTCCCTACCGGACTGAACCCTTATTCCCTTGCGCTTGGAGATTTGGATGGAGACGGAAAGCAGGACTTGGTGGTGACCAACGTAAATGGCAGCTCCATTTCAGTTTATCGGAACACAAGTTCACCGGGTGCTATAGCCTTTGAGTCTGCTGTCGATTTTGAATCGGATCCGGGACCGTATTTTGTCTCGATTCGCGACCTGGATGGCGACGGGAGATTAGACATAGTCACGGCCGTTGCCAATAATTTCGGAGTAGGCTTGGTCTCGATCTATCGAAACACGGCTGTGGTGGGATCGATCAGTCCAGGTTCATTCGCTCCGCGCGTGAGTATCCCAGCCGGCAACGGTGGCGTTTGGTGTGTGATGTTGGAAGATGTGGATAGCGATGCCAAACCCGATATCATGGTGAGCAGCGGCGGCGATGGACAATTTTCAATCCTGAAAAATATCAGCACACCGGGCACTCTTGATGCAGGTTCCTTTGCCGAAAAAGTAAATTTTCACACCGGTGGCTATCCGGCGATCATGGCCGTTGTCGATTTTGACGGAGACGACAAGAAGGACATCGCCATATCGGCGAGTGATTCGCTTTTCTTATTCAGGAATACAAGTTCGCCAGGCGTAATTAATACAGCATCGTTCGTGCGACAGGATGTACTCGCGCCTTCCGGCAACTGGAATCCGACGGCCGGCGACGTGGATGGAGACGGAAAACAAGATCTCCTCATCCGTGGCCCCGGAGGCATCCTCATTTATAAAAACAACAGCACGCCCGGCGGGTTCTCTTTTTCAATGCCCTCAGTTCTTCCGATGGGCGATGGATCGCTCGGAATTTCCGTCGCCGACCTGGATGGTGATGGAAAATCGGATTTGATGTTATCGCACGAAATTTTCAACACGTTGATCGTTTTTCAGAACATCGAACTCACGCCGCCCGCGGCCTTGCCCGCAGACTTTGTCGGCAATACCGGCTTTGAGGCGAAGTGGATGGGAATGGAAAATACTTATGAATATCACCTGGACCTCTCGACCTCAGCGGACTTTTCATCGTTTGTGCCGGGTTATGAGAATAAAATCATTTCGTCTTGGAATCTCGGCGTCATCCGGTCTACCGTGACGGGTCTCGCTCCCAACACGGATTATTTTTATAGAGTGAGGGCCATTACGAGCAACCTGACCTCGCCGAATTCAGCAACCATTGTCGTACACACTACACCTCATCCTGCCATGGCGTCTCCAAACATCTGGGCAAACCAGTATGGCGATTGGGGTGAAGAAGAAGTTCAAACCATGACCAGCGACGACCATGGCAATATTTATGTTGCCGGGCATTTCAACGGAACGCTGTCGTTCGGGTCGACCACGCTTACCAGCCAGGGTGACTTTGATATTTTCTTTGCCCGCCTCGATGCCAACGGCAATGTGGTTTGGGCACGTTCCATTGGCGGCCCGTCTTATGACAACGAGGTGTCGATCGCCGTGGATGATCGTGGACTTTATTTAACAGCACAATTCTGGGGTGATACCGATGTTGATCCGGGACCCGCCAGCACTATGTTTAGCAATGAAGGACAGCCCTATGTCAACGACGGTTTCTTCGCCAAATACAATTTGAACGACGGTTCATTGGCCTGGGCCCGAAAGCTAACAGACGCCGCCTCGTGGAGCAGCTCCTCGATTGGTGTTGACAACTCTGGCGTTTACTTAACGGGACACTACAGCGGCGCCGTAGATTTTAATCCCGGAGCTGGAATCGCCACCCTCACCGCGCAGGGACAGGATGATGTGTTTCTGGCCAAATATACCACGCGCGGAAATTATGTGTGGGCACGTTCGATGGGTGGCGCCGGCAACGACACTTCATGGGGTCTGCTGGTGGATGACAGCGGAGTATACATTCATGGCCATTATGGAGACAGTGGTGATTTTGATCCCCGATCGGGTGAATATATTCTGTACGGTTCTGGAGGTTTCTTCGGCCGTTACGATTTGGGCACGGGCAATTTCAGATACGCCAAAAGCGTTGGCACCGGCAGTATTTATAGCATGTGTCGCTTCGGCAACAGTCTGTATCTCGTGGGCGACTTCTATGGCGCTATCGATGCAGACCCGGATGCGGGAACCAGTATGATCGGTTCGTATGAGTTCAACAACGTCCTCATCGGAAAGTATGGTTTGTCCGACGGCGAATATCGTTGGGCACAAAGTTTGCCAACCACCGGCTTCGCCTTGGCACGAAAAGTTCTTGCCGATCCCTCTGGAATTTATGTTAGCGGATTGTTTGGAGGCAGCGTCGATTTCGATCCCGGCATAAATGAAGCCGGTCGCTCGAATGCCCGCGTCGAGGCGTTTTCGGCGCACTACTCCATGCACGACGGAAGTCTCGACTGGGCCAAGGCGTTTGGAAGCCCCTCGGGATACAGCGTATCGATCGCCGCCACGATGACGCGCAGCGGTTATTACCTCGCAGGACTTTTTGGCGACACCGTAAATTTTGATCCTTACACCGGAAGCACATTTCGAACGGGGGTTGCCAATAATGATGTCTTCATTGCCAAGTATCAACGCTCTTGCATGGACATCGATAAGCCATTCATCACAGCCTTGTCGCATTCGGAAAATCTTTCCTTGCGATCGAGCAGCGCAACGGACAATCAATGGTTCAAGAACGGTGAAGTCATTAAGGGCGCGACAGACCAGATCCTTAAAGCACGTTCATCGGGAAGTTATACGGTGCAGGTCAATCATCACGGATGCTCCAGTCCAATGTCGGATGCCTTCGTGGTAACAAAGAAACCCGGCAACTGGAATTTTAGTGATGAAAGAAATGCCGGGTCGAATATTCGATTGTACCCTAACCCGGCTTATGATATACTCCATATCGACTGGCAGGATCTGGATGGCGATGTCCCCACGTCCGTAACGATTACCGACGCCTTTGGAAGAAAAGTATTCAACAGAACAATGTCGATCGAGGAAAGTGTGTTGGATATAAGTAATCTGTCTGCTGGTCTTTATATTTTTCAGGTCCGGCAGGGAGACAGAGTTTATGATCAGCGCTTCATCAAGAAATGAAGTCATTAGCATCGGGCATGTAGTAACGGGGCTCCTTTCGAGCCCCGTGCTACTCCTGTTCGGCGCCAGAAAAAATTATCCAGCACCGCGATTGATTTTCTCTAAAGCGTTGATTACATTCCTTAGCTGTTAGAGAGACCGTTTGTGCTGCTATCCCCGAATACCATGAGCAACTACATTATTTGTGCCCGCAATCAGAAAGGCGAGAGTTTTGGCTCGGAGCCTGGCAAAGTTTACTACATCATACTCGGGGACGCAGAGAGCGATCCCAAGGCCGATCACATCGTTTCAGAGAAGGACTTCCTAAGTTCATTGACGTCACCGGCTGAGTTACGGGACGTTGTAATATTTGTGCACGGCACGGACTATACCATTGGCGAAGTCCTGGATCGTCATAAACAAATCAAATCGAATCTTCAACAACAAGGCTATGCCGGTGAACTGATTAGTTTTGATTGGCCGAGTAACGGAATGCCGTTGTTGTACCTGGATGATCGTCACGATGCGAAGGTGACAGCCATGGGCCTGGTAAAGTCGGGTATTACTTTGCTTGCCAAACAACAGGGTCGCGGATGTATCCTGAACGTCCATGCCATGGCTCACTCCTCCGGCGCATACATTATCCAAGAGTCGTTCAACGATTCGGAGACCACCCGGTCCACGGCAGAAGTGAACTGGACGTTAAGTCAACTGATTCTATTCGGGGGTGATGTTTCGAGCGACTCCATGAGTGCCACACGCGGAGAATCTGTGTACCGCCACTGTAACCGCCTCACCAACTACTACAATCCGCACGATGCCGTGCTGGCCATTTCCAATGCAAAACGCGCCGGCTTCAAAAACCGCGTTGGTCGCATCGGATTGCCCTCGGACGTACCCCAAAAAGCGGTCGATGTCCATTGTGGCGATTACTACAAAGCTCATGGTGTGAATCTTGAGATCCGAAAAGGCAAACCCTCCCATGCCTGGTATTTTTATTCCGATGTGTGGTGGAAAGATGTCTATGAAACCCTGATGGGGGACGACGACCGGAATGTTATTGCGAGTCGTGTGTTGCGCGACGGAAAATTATTTATCCAGGAAGTTTAATTGCCCCTGAAACTATCCCACTTGCCCACTCCCCTGCATGGGAAAAAGCAGGGATTTATTTTGTGGGCTCATAATAAAGCATCATCGCACCGGAGGACTTGAAAGCCTTTGATTTCGCCAACTTGAGAACAATTCTTTCGCTGATGTCTTTAAATAGTGGCAACCCGGTACCTATTATCACGGGATGAACACACAGTTGGTATTCATCAAATAAATTAAGTTTCGTCAATGCTGCTATTAACCCCGGGCTGCCCACAAAAACATCCTTACCCGCTTGCCGCTTGAGTTCCAAGACTTCCTCCTGAATGCCTCGGGTGGCCAATCTTGTATTTTCCCATTCAACGTTTTTCAGCGTGCGGGAAAAAACAATTTTAGGAACGTCCTGTATGGCCACCGCAAAGTCATCCATGGCTTTATTGCCGGTGGGATTTTTCACGACCCCTGGCCAATAGTTCTCCATGAGTTGGTAGGTTATTCTTCCATATAAAATGGCGCCTGCGCTTTTTAACAACTCGGTGTAATGCTGATGTATTTCAGCGTCCGGGACCCCTGCCGTGTGGTCGCAAAACCCGTCGATCGTCGTGTTGATGGCAGCAACTAGTTTTCTCATTTTTCTCCTGGTTTAAAGTCAAATTTTCATGTCGAGGCCGTGACCTTGTCGAATCACACGAAGATAGCAACGCTGGCGCGAATTTTCCGGCGCTGTCCTGTTCACAACCCATACTTTCCGCATTCAGCCCTAAAATTGTCGCATTCACACCCGGTAACGATCCCCAATTTGTCGGCGAGATTTGTCGCAATAAATTTTTGGCAACTTAAATAAATCAGACCATGAGAGAATTTCTCCGCGCCACGTATCAAAATACATAGGAAATGAAACGATCCTTCTAGTCCTCCCCCAAAAAAACCTGCGACCTTCATACACTACGTTAACCCCCAAATACAGTTATATGAAAATAAACAGACCCTCGCTTTGCTCCCCGTGGAGTCTTCTCCTGTTTGCCCTTTGTATCGCCGGTCGTGTCAGCGGCCAGTTTAGCCCCGTAACGTTGCCTGCAGGCTTGCAGCCCACGGTGTCTGAAATGGTGGTGTATCAAAACAACCTGATGCTCGTGCTCCAGAATGCGGAGCACAACAGTTTTACGCTGCACAAATACAACGGCGCTGTGACGGCCGCCGTTCCCCTGCCAAAGGGTTACAACCTTTACAAGGACACGCAGTTCGAGCAGCTTCGGGACATGCTTTACTTCATGCCCGATCGCACTGCGTCCACCGGCAGGGCCGAGCTGTTGCGCTACGACGGCGCCACGGTTACGCCCATCGACATTCCCGATGAAGTTCTTCCCCCGGCAACGGTGAGGCTGATCGGACACACCCCCTTCTCCTACCGCGACGTCCTTTACATCGAAGCCATTTCACTCGACTCGACAAGGGGCGACGCCTCGTCGATAACCCATTGGATAAAATACGACGGCACCAGTTTTTCGCGGATGCCGTTGTCCTTCATGTACACTTGCGTCAGGGAAGGATACCCGGAGATCGTCAGCGACAAGAAGCTGTACCAGGGAAAGATGTATATGCGCTACTACCATTACCTCACCGAACGCCAGATCATCAGCTTCGATGGTGCAGATATTGAAGTTTATGTCGATCACGCAGACCACATCGGTGAGCCGGGAGGATGTGATATGGAAATCTACAACGACCGTCTTTATATACCCACCTATGAACACGGACCCGTTGCACCGCCCCACCTGGCACAGGGTGGAGTCCTCAATCGTTTCGACGGCACAACGCAAACCAAGGTAATCGTACCCTCGGGGTTGCAATACGCCAAAACTACGCTCGAACCATACGCCGGCAAATTGTGGGGCGTGGCGAACGATGGCTCCTTCTTCCCGCAGTGGTATGCCTACGATGGCGCCACGTTTACGGCGACCACGATGCCCCCGGGAACGCGCATACATCCTGGAAGCGACCAACGCGTCTACCAATGCCAGTTGTACATCGTCTTGTCTACCGGCCCCGTCATCGGCACCCCGGTCTATGCCTTATATGCCTATCAAGATCCCCTCGAATGTGCGGTGTTGCCAACGGTAGTCGAGCGGGTAGACATTCATGCCTACGCCCGCGAACGCGATTGGTGCTGGACGGGCATCGACGTTGACTGGACCCTGCCCACGCCGTGCACACCCCCGTGTATCGATCCGCTGATGCGTGTCGCCCTGCTCGACAAACCCGGCCAGGAAGTGTGGAGCAAGACGTATGACAAACCTTTCCAAGTCACCTATCCGGTAGACGACAAACAGTCCTTCATCGCCACCGCAGCGATTGAAACCAATAAAGTATTCCAGGACTTTGTCGTGTTCGACAAGGAACTCGTTCCCGCAGGTATAGAAGAAGTGAAACTGCAAATGACTTCGCGCGACCAGAAGATTCAACTCAACGTGGCCACCGAGAAAAATGTGAAAGTGCCCTTTATCATCGCCCTCCAGGACGCGGAGGGCAAAACGTTATGGCAACAAAAGTTCACCGCTCCCCTGGCCACCGTCGTCGAGGTTGCCACTCTGCAGCGCGGCACAACGCTGCGCCTCATGCTGGATGGCAGCGTGACACAAGTCACCAGCCTGTCGGTGTTTCCCAACCCCGCATCGGGCAGCCCCACCATCGACGTCGGCACCAATGGCGCCAAACTGTCGACGCAAGTCACGATCACCGACTTTTTTGGCAAAACCATTTACAAAAAAGACGTGACGGCGCCCGTTACCCTCCAACCCGATCTGTCGCAGGCACCAAAGGGCCTGTACGTCATTAGCGTGGTGGGCCCCGACGGACGTGCGCACCGGCAGACACTGGTTTTGAAGTGAGATAGATCTTGATGTCGTTGCTGGATAGGAGCCCAAGTCAAAAATCATCCGTTCAGTTCTTGAACGGATGATTTTTTGTTGTGCCTTGAATGATATTATAAAATGCCGTCAACTACTCCTGCCGAAGTGAATGAACAGGATTTTCCATAGCCGCCTTCACTACCTGAACGCAAACCGCCAACCCACAAATCAACACCACCACACCGGTGGCCGAGAGATACAACCAAGGCTTGATCTCGATTTGATCAACAAAGTTTTAAAGCCAGTATCGGGTACCCAGGTACGCCAAAGGCCATGCCACAAACGCAGCAATCACAATCAGTTTCACCACCTCAGCAGAAAGCAGATTGACCAAGCTCCCCATTCCCGCACCCAAGATTTTGCGTACGCCAATTTCCTTTTTTCGGATGGCGACAGTATACGCCAGCAGTGCCACAAGCCCCAGGCAAGCGATGAAGATGGAGAGCGATGCAAACACGAGCAAAACCTTCCCTGTAGTAATTTCAGATTGGTAAAGTTTTTCGTAGTCATTGTCAAAGAAGAAAGCCTCAAAAAGCTTTCCGTTGGAATGTTGTGCCCATGTGCTTTCGATAAACTGAACGGTCTGCCGAACGTTTTCATCACGGCCCAGCCTGACGGTGATGAAGCCGCCCTGGTTTGAATTGTCGGGCATGAGTTCGAATGCGATGGGTTCTATTTTGCTACGAAGAGACTCAAAATTAAAATCCTTTACCACACCAATGATGGTCACCAGGTCGCCGCCGTGCCAGGGTGAAGTCAATTGTTGACCGATGGGGTTCTCAAATCCAAAGGCTTTCGCGGCAGCTTCGTTGATCACCACTGCGCTGGAATCCATGCGGTGTTCGCTCGAAAAGAACCGGCCTGCCACCAACTCCAACCCCATCACCTCACGGAACGTGTGGCTCACGTGATTGAACTTGAACACAAAGCTCTCCGCGTTGCCTTTCAGCCGGTATGACCTTTGGGGATAGAGTTTCCCAGGAAGGGTGTTTGAATGCGCCACCGCGGTGATGTTGGGATTTGCGAGCAGCGCGTTTTTGAAAGCCTCCTGTCCTTCTTTCAAAACATCGGGCCTTTGAATCACGAGAATGTTGTCCTTGTTGAATCCCAGATTCCGGGTGAGCATAAAATCAAGTTGTTGATACACCACCATCGTCGCGATGATGATGACCATCGATGCGGTGAACTGCACCACGATCAGAAAATTCCGTACCCATCCGGTTCTTGTGCCTTTGTGGAGTGTGCCTTTCAGCACGTCGATCGGCAGAATGGAGGAAAGTACGAGCGCGGGATATGAGCCCGCCAAAAGCCCGACGACCACGGCCAGGACTACCAGTGACAATAATCCCACGTAATGCGAAGCGATACCGAACGCAAGCGGTTTGCCCACCAAACCCGTGAACAAGGGGCTAAGC
>CBIHQM010000300.1:0-8643 GCA_966211885.1 uncultured Chryseolinea sp. | reverse complement strand
TAAAAGCACGAATGAACCCGCCTGAAACGCACGCCACACCGTGGCCTTTGGAACCACGAAAAGGGTCTCCTCATTTCGCCAGAAAAGCAAAACAACACCCGACATCATCGCTACATTCCAGGGATACACCACATAGTTGCCATCGATGCCCAGCGGGCTTAAATACAGCAGGATAAAAAGATGTGTGCCGACCGCGGCAACAACACCGGTCTTCCGGGTTTTAATAAACACCAGCAGAAAGGCGACGGTTATCTCCACGAAAGGAATGACATAACCCAAAAATTTATAGCGCTCAGGAAGTGATACGCGGAACAAATTCCCCAGCACATCCTGAAATGTTTTGTCGATAAAATTAGGATTGATCTTGTGCACGCCGCTCCAGAGATAGCACGCCACAAAGAGCCACTGAAGGTACCGCGAGAGCGCGCTCGCGTCCAAGGACTGCCGCGAAAAGACAAAGGGAAGGAAGATGAGAAAATACAAATACACCCAAGGTTGAAGACGCATCTGGTCTTCCGCCACCAGCAGCATGAGCGACGTCAGCATGACGGCGACCACGCCTTGTTTTTTGGTGAACAACAGAGCAATCAAAGAACCGGTCAGCACGATCAGCAGGAAGCCATCGATGGGTTGCAGCACGCTGAGAAAAAAGGAATGCGCCGGCGCGAGTGGAAACTGCCGATCGGAAACCCAGAGTTTAAAGCTCAAGCCGATGCCGACTAAAAACGAAAACGCAACGACCCGTGTGAAAAGATCGGTCGCTTGCCTTCCGGGGCCCGGGATAAGGTCTTCACACGATCAGGCCTTCAATTCAAGCTTCAAAAACTTTCCGGTGTAGCTGGCGGGGTTCTTCGAAACTTCCTCCGGCGTTCCCAGGGCGATGACACGCCCGCCTTTCTCGCCGCCTTCGGGACCCATGTCCACGATATAGTCGGCCGACTTGATCACGTCCATGTTGTGTTCGATCACCAGCACGGTGTTGCCTTTGTCCACCAGTTTCTGCAGCACATCCAGCAGGTGGGCGATGTCCTGGAAGTGGAGGCCTGTGGTGGGCTCGTCGAGGATGTAAAATGTTTTCCCTGTGTCGCGCTTTGAAAGTTCGGTGGCCAGTTTCACGCGTTGTGCTTCACCGCCAGAGAGCGTCGTAGCGTGTTGCCCCAGGGAGATGTAGCCCAGGCCCACTTCGCTGAGGGTTTGGATCTTGCGGAGGATCTTCGGTTGATTTTCGAAAAACGTTACCGCTTCTTCCACGGTCATATCGAGCACGTCGCTGATGGACTTTCCGCGGAAGCGCACCTCCAATGTTTCGCGGTTGTAGCGTTTGCCTTTGCAGGTTTCGCAGGGCACATAGACATCGGGAAGAAATTCCATTTCGATCAGGCGCAAGCCGGCACCTTCGCAGGTCTCGCAGCGTCCACCTTTCACGTTGAAGGAGAAGCGACCGGTTTTATAACCTCTGATTTTTGCTTCGGGCAATTGTGAGAACAAATCGCGGATGTCGGAGAACACGCCGGTGTAGGTGGCAGGATTCGAACGCGGCGTCCGGCCGATGGGCGACTGGTCGACCTCGATCACTTTATCGACCAACTCGAGGCCTTCGATTTTTTTATGCGCCAGCGGTTCGGTGCGCGAATTGTAAAAATACTGATTGAGCAGCGGGAACAACGTCTCATGAATGAGCGTCGACTTGCCACTTCCCGAAACGCCGGTGATGCACGTGAGTGTGCCCAGGGGAATGGTGAGGTCCACATTTTTCAGGTTGTTGCCACTCGCCTGTGTGAGCTTTATTTTTTGGCCTGTGCCTTTGCGCCGCTCGTGCAGGATCTGGATCTTGAGTTTGCCGTTCAGATACTTCGACGTGGAGCTGTTGCCTTTCAGAAATTCTTCCGGCACACCTTCCGCCACCACATGACCGCCATGACGGCCCGCACCCGGACCGATGTCGAGGATGTAGTCCGACTCCAGCATCATGTCTTTGTCGTGCTCTACCACCACCACCGAGTTGCCCAGGTCGCGGAGATCTTTCAGCGCTTTGATCAGCTTCACGTTGTCGCGTGCGTGCAGACCAATGCTGGGTTCATCCAAAATATAAAGCACGCCCACCAGCTGGGTTCCGATTTGCGTGGCCAGGCGGATGCGTTGTGATTCACCGCCGCTCAGCGTGCGGATGGGCCGGTTTAGGTTGAGATAGTCAAGCCCTACATCCAGCAAGAAGCCAATGCGTTTGCGGATCTCTTTCAACACTTCCGTGGCGATCACCCGTTGCTTTTCGTTGAGGCGTTTCTCCAAACCCTCGAACCATTTCTGCAGCGCCGTGATGTCGAGCATGGCCAGTTCGGCGATGTTCTTGTCGTCGATCTTGAAATGGAGCGACTCTTTTTTCAGACGCATACCATGACATTCGGGACAAGTCTTTACGATGGTGAAATCCTCCACCCATTTCTTGATCGCCTCCGAGCCTTCATCGCGTTGCTTTTCCAGGAAGCTGATGATGCCTTCGAATTTTGTGTTCCATTCCGTACCCGGATATTTCACGGACGACACCGCTACCGGCACATCGTCGCCATAGAGCATGATCTGGATCACATCTTTTGGGATGTCTTTGATGGGCGTGCTCAACGTAGCCTTATACCGTTTCAAAATGGATTCTATTTTTTTAAAGATCCAGATGTCGCGATATTCTCCCAACGGTAAAATACCACCCCGGCTAATGCTCAACGATTTGTCGGGAATGACCGAGGCTTCCGTGATCTCTTCGATCTGACCCAGGCCGTTACACGTGGGGCAGGCGCCATAAGGAGAGTTGAATGAAAAAGTATTCGGCGCCGGTTCATCATAGGCCAGCCCAGTTTTGGGATCCATGAGAAATTTGGAGAAGTGATGCACCTTTCCATTTTCCTCCATCACCATCATGATGCCCTTGCCTTCCTTCAGCGATTTGTTGATGGATTGCCCGATGCGCGCGCGGTCTTTGTCGTCGCCCACAATGCGGTCGACTACAATCTCGATGTCGTGGATCTTGTAGCGATCCACTTGCATCTTGGCCGTGATCTCTTGCACGTCGCCATCGACGCGCACTTTGGAATAGCCTGACTTGAGGATTTGTTGAAACAACTCACGATAATGACCCTTGCGTCCTTTGACGATCGGTGCCAGCAACACAAGCTTTTTGTTTTTGAAATGCGTCAGCAGCGAATCCAGGATCTGGTCTTCCGACTGGCGCACCATCTTCTCGCCGTTGATATAGGAAAACGCTTCGCCCGCGCGGGCAAACAGCAAGCGCATGAAGTCATAGATCTCCGTGACGGTGCCCACTGTGGAGCGTGGGTTGCGCGAAGTGGTTTTTTGTTCGATGGAAATGACGGGACTCAGACCATTGATCTTGTCCACGTCGGGGCGCTCCAGGTTGCCCATGAAGCTGCGCGCATAGGCCGAGAAGCTTTCCATGTAGCGGCGTTGCCCTTCGGCATAGATCGTGTCGAAGGCCAGCGACGATTTGCCGCTTCCGCTGATGCCCGTGATCACCACAAGCTTGTTGCGCGGAAAGCTGACGGAAATGTTTTTCAGGTTGTGTTCACGGGCACCGACAATCTCGATGACATCGTGGCCCGTAGTGTCAAATTTCTTTTTCGCTGTTGATTTGGCCATGAAGGGTAATAAAGGAAGAATACAAAAATGTACGGCTTATTGTTGCAGTACAACTAAAAAAGAAAATACATAAACTAAAAGAGAAACCGGGAACTAATCGAATAATCGACCCCATCGTGTTGGGAAAAGGTCAAGCTAAATTAAACGGAGGAAACCACGGAATGGTTCGAGAAAAGATAACGCAACACGAATATAAAATCCTTTGCTCCTTTAAGGCATCTCCCGCCCCTGAACGGCCTTCAACATCTCAAACCAATCCTGAACATCCAGATGAATGTCGGTGGCCCTGGCGCTTTCGGCTACACGCTCGGGTTTGGTTGTGCCAATCACGGGGAAGATCGATGCCGGATGCCGCAGCAACCACGCCAGTGAGAGCTGCGCGGGTGTTGCCTGGTAGGCCGGGGCCTTCGAAAAGATCTGCTCCAGGTGCTGATCCATCAATGAACCCCCACCCAAGGGCGACCAGGCCATCGGCGCCACGCGGTGCTTCATGAGCACATCCACATGGCCGTCGAACAAAGGACTGTGGTGGGTGATGGAAATTTCGAGCTGGTTCGTCACCAGTGGAAAGGGCAAATAGCTTTGCAGCATTTCAAACTGCGGGGGCGTGAAGTTGGACACGCCAAAGTGCAGCACCTTGCCGCTTTGTCTGAGCGAAGAAAATGCTTCGGCCACCCGCTCAGGGTCCAGCAAAGGATCGGGCCGGTGGATCAGCAACAGGTCGAGCCGGTCGGTGCCCAGCATCTTCAACGAATTTTCGGCCGACCAAACAATATGCTCCTTCGACGTATTGTAATGCTTCACCCAAGACTCGGGGCGTTTGGCCGAAGGAAACTTAATGCCGCACTTCGACACGATCTCCATCTTCTGCCGCAGCCCGGGATCTTGTTTCAGCACCCGGCCAAAGATCTCTTCGTTGCTATGGTCACCATAAATATCGGCGTGATCAAACGTGGTCATGCCCACGTCCAGCGCCTTGTGAATAAGTTGTTCAACCGTTTCCGTAGCGATGTTCCAGCGCCAGGCGCCCACTACGATGCGTGAAAATATCGGGCCGTCTTTATGAAGGGCTTTGCGTTCCATGAAGGGTTTGGGTTATGCGTTCAACCATTGCGTTACCACGTTCACAAACTCCTGGGGCTTTTCGGCTTGCACCCAGTGGCCGGTTTCCATGGTTTCGAGGCGGGCGTTGGGGAAGATGCTGGTGATCTTTGGCCAGTCGGAGTCGGGCACGTATTTCGAGCGGACGCCGCGGATAAAAAGCGTGGGCTTTTCAAACGTTCCCTGCACCTGAAGGTCCACCCCAATGTTGCTGAGCTGGGCGCTGATGACGGGCAGGTTGATCTTCCACGAAAATCCACCTTCGGCTTTGCGCTGCAGATTTTTTAGTAAAAATTGACGTACGTCTGATTCGGGCACGTATTCGGCCAACAAGGCGTCGGCTTCGTTGCGCGAGCCGATGCTTTGGATGGGGATGGCGTTCAGGCCCTTCACGATCACGTAGTGTTCCAGGTCGTAGAGCCGGGGTGAAATGTCCACAACGATCAATTTCTCCAACTTGTCGGGATGCGCCAGCGCAAAATTCATGGCCACTTTCCCACCCATGGAGTGCCCGATGATCACCGGGTTTTGAATGTTGTGTGCGTCGATAAATTCAGCGAGGTCGGCCACCATCGAGGGATAGTCGAAGGCCGTGCTGTGGGGCGACAGACCATGATCGCGCTGGTCGACGGTGTATACTTTGAATTGGGTGGAGAAAAGTTTGGCCTGGGTTAGCCAGTTATCGCTGGAGCCGAACAGTCCGTGGAGGATAACGAGCGGCCGGCCTGCGCCGTATTCCCTGAAAAATAATTGCATGCGGCAAATTAAATAAGGGGAACGCAGAATATAAGACCCGGTGCGGTATATTTGACACTTTTAATTTTACCAATGGAACTGTTAGACGGAACCTATTCGATCCAAGGCCTCCCCGTGCTGGACATCGCCCGGCAATTCGGAACACCCCTCTATGTGTACGACGCCAACAAGATCGCCGACCAGATCAAAAGCCTCCGGAATGCTTTTTCGGGCACGGACGTAAATATTAAATACGCCGCCAAGGCCCTCACCAACCTCTCCATCTTAAAATTGATCCGGAAAAATGGAGCGGGCATCGAAGTGGTCTCCCTCCAGGAAGCCCACATCGCCCTCAAGGCAGGCTTCACCCCGCACGAAATCGTTTTCACGCCCAGCGGTGTCGACTTTAGCGAGATCGCGGAAGGCGTCAGCATGGGGCTGGGGATCAACCTCGACAATCTGTCGTCGCTTCAAAAGTTTGGTGAGAAGTACAAGAACACCTACCCTTGTGGCATCCGCCTCAACCCCCACATCCTGGCGGGCGGCAACTATAAGATCTCTACTGGCCACAGCAACTCCAAGTTTGGCATTTCGGTCTTCCAGCTTCCGCAGATCCGCGAGGTGGTGGATAAATACGGCATCATCATTCACGGCCTCCACGTCCACACCGGTTCGGAGATCACGGAAACGGATATCTTCCTGAAAATGGCCGAGATCCTTTTCAGCGTGGCCAACGATTTCCCCGATCTCAAATTCATCGACTTCGGCAGCGGCTTCAAAGTGGCCTACAAGGAAGGCGATATGGTGACCAACGTATACGACGTGGGCCTGAAGCTCACCAAAATATTCACCGATTTCTGCCAGCACTACGGACGCAAACTGGAACTGTGGATCGAACCGGGAAAATATATCGTCAGCGAATCCGGAACACTTTTGGTGACAGCCAACATCGTGAAGTCCACCCCTACTGTAACCTTTGTAGGCGTGAACTCGGGGCTCAACCACCTCATCCGCCCCATGATGTACGACTCCTATCATCACATTCTCAATGTCTCCAATCCCAAGGGAGGCAACAAAGTCTATACCGTGGTCGGCTATATCTGCGAAACCGACACGTTTGGGGCCGATCGCAAGCTCAACGAGGTGCGCGAAGGCGATGTCCTGGCCCTGAAAAACGCCGGCGCCTACGGTTTTTCCATGTCCTCCAACTACAATTCGCGGCTCCGGCCGGCCGAGGTGATGGTCATCAACGGCGAGGCCAAACTGATCCGCGAACGCGAAACGCTGGACGACATCCTGAAACACCAGGTGGAAATAGACGTCTAGAAATGTCGCCTGGAATACCTTTACACGAGTGGCATCAACTTTTTTGAGAAACCGTTCGTTATTTTAGCACTCGAAAATCTCAGATCCCATGTTGAAACGGTTTGCATACAGCCTCATTTTTAGTGTTTTCCTGTTTGGTGTGACCAAGGGGCAGCTTTTGCAACCCGCCAAGCTCACCGTGGAAACACCGACCAAGACCTTTGCGGTGGGCGATGAAATCGAATTGGTATTTAAAGCCTCGATCGAAAAAGACTGGCATCTTTATTCGGTAGGTTTTGATGAGGATTGCGGCCCCATTCCGATGGCCCTGACCTTTGAGAAACACCCAAGCTTCAGCCTGGTGGGGGGATTAAAGGCCGTCGGCGATAAGGCGGAGCACGATAAGAGTTTTGACTGCGACGTGAGGGTCTTTGTTGGAACGGGAGAGTTTCGCCAAAAAATCAAAATACTCTCACCCGATCTGAAGATCAGCGGAAGTTATGACGGGCAGGCATGCACCGACCGATGCGTACTTGTGGAGGGTGATTTTATGGTCGGTCCCATCAAAGTACAAGGCGAAAAAAAAAACTCCGGTGAAAAATCTGCCAACCCCGCGCCGGCAAAGATAAAAACCGAAGCACAGGTTCCCTCGCCGAAGCCAACAACAGCTACCGCCGAAGCAACACCTGCACCGACAAAAGTTGACTCTGCAGCTAACGCTACCGCTGGCTATGCTTCACCAAAAATGCCCTACAGCAAAAACAAAGGTCCACAATTGGATCCTTCTCTGATCAAAGACGATCCTTCGAAGAATTCTTTCCTTGGTTTTTTTCTGTTGTCATTTGTGGCAGGCCTGGTGGCTTTGCTGACGCCCTGTGTTTTCCCGATGATGCCCATGACGGTAAGCTTCTTCACGGGCGGAGGCAAAACAAAAATGCATGCTATCGTCTACGGACTTTCCATTGTTGCCATTTATACCGTGATAGGTTTGGCCGTTGCCCCGCTCATGGGTCCTGAAACGGCCAACCACCTCTCAACGGAGTGGCTACCCAATATCATTTTCTTTGCCGTGTTCATCGTGTTTGGCCTTTCCTTTTTGGGATTGTTTGAAATCACGCTTCCCGGCACGTTCATCAACAAGATGGATCAGAAATCGGAGAAAGGCGGCTGGGTTGGTATTTTCTTCATGGCCTTTACACTTGTCCTGGTGTCGTTCTCTTGCACCGGTCCATTGGTAGGCAGTATCCTGGTGTCGTCGGCTGGTGGTGAAGTTCTGAAGCCCGTTATTGGCATGGTGGGATTCTCGCTAGCATTTGCCATTCCGTTCACGCTTTTTGCTTTCTTCCCGGGCTGGTTAAGCACCCTGCCCAAATCGGGTGGCTGGCTTAACGCCGTGAAAGTGGTGCTGGGCTTTATTGAAATCGGTCTCGCATTTAAATTCCTCAGCATCGCCGACCAGGCTTTTCATTGGAGAATACTCGATCGGGAAGTGAACATTGCCATATGGATCGTCATCATTGCTTTGCTCGGTCTATACCTTATGAAGGCTTTCCGCCTTCCGGGCGATACCGGTAAAGATGCCGAAGATAAACGGGTAAGTGTTCCTCGCTTGGTATTGGCTATGTTCTCCTTCACCTTTCTGGTTTACCTCGTTCCGGGCATGTGGGGCGCGCCCTTGAAGGCCCTCGCAGGATATCTGCCCCCGCTCTACACACACGACTTTGATTTAATATCGCACAATACACAGGCAAACCAGATCTGCGACGAACCCAAGTATTCTGAGTTTCTACACCTACCCCATGGCTTACAGGGCTATGTTGACTACAACCAGGACCTGGCCTGTGCCCTTCAACA
>CBIHQM010000299.1:0-8648 GCA_966211885.1 uncultured Chryseolinea sp. | reverse complement strand
GCCGATGTTCCGAAGATACCGACACGCTCCGTGTCCACATAGCGATACTTCTGCCCTACGGCTTTGATCCAGCCGATGCGATCGGCAAAGCCCGCGTCTTTGAGATCCTTCCAACACACATCGTGAAAGGCCTTGGAGCGCCACGACGTGCCCATGCCGTCAACCTGCACCACGATGAAACCCAGTTCGGCCAGCGCATATAACCCCGTGTATCGTTCCGTAAAAGATTTTGCGACATAAAAGCTGTGCGGCCCGGCGTAGACCATTTCTATGACGGGATACTTTTTACTTTCATCAAACTGCGAAGGGCGGATGATGATCCCCCAAACGTCGGTCTGGCCATCGCGCGCTTTGGCCGAGAAGACTTCGGGCATGCGCCACCCGGTGTTGAGCAGGGGTTGTATGTCCGCTTTTTGAACCTCCATCAGCGGTTTGCCCGTTGCTGTGACGATGACCTGGCTTGCCGGTGGCAAGTCGACGCGTGAATAGTGATCGACAAAATAGGCATGGTCATCGGAGAAGAAGCCGGTATGGTTGGCGTTCGAGGTCGTCAATCGTCTGAAACCGGTGCCATCAAAATTGATAATGCAATAATGGGTCAGGTACGGGTCCTGGTCTTTGTCGAGACCGGAGGCTTTGAAGATCACCTGGTGTTTGGCTTCGTCGACATATACTACTTCACGCATCACCCATTGACCGGTGGTGATGGGGTTGATCACCTTGCCGGAAGCTACATCGTACCGGTACAAATGATTCCACCCGCTCCGCTCGGAAGCCCAGAGGGTTTGCGATCCATCCGCGAGATCATGCCGGAAGCGCTTTGAGCTGTAGTCTATAAAGGTTTTGCTTTTCTCTTCAATAACTACGCGCACGTTGCCCGTGGGTGCATCGACTTTCAGGACCCTGTAGGTTTGATGTCCGCGTTCGTTGTACTCAAACGTGAAGAAGCGGCTATCCTTGTTCCAGCGCACATCCTCCAGGGCGTATTGATGCGAGAACAAGCTGTCTGAAATTGGCACATGCTTCTTCTCGTCGACCAAAAACAGTTGCGGCTGCCGGTGGGGCAGTTCGTCGCCGGGTTTCAGATACTCGCGCTGTTGAAGCTTGGGTTGTAGTTGGTCGGTGGGCGAGGATTCGACCAGGTACAGGGTGCGGGTTTGCCCGGGCTTTACTTTATAGGCCACCAGCTTCTTGCTGTCGGGAGCCCAGGTGATGAAGGACGAATAAAAATTCCCACCACTGCCGTCATAGCTCAGTTGAAACGCTTCTTTTGTTTTCCGCGATTGTATAAAAACATTGTGATCCTTTATAAACGCAACCCAGAGGCTGTCGGCAGATTTTATGGGTTGACTTGCTCCTTCGTTGAAGGCATTTCCCCAATAGCCTTCGCCGGTCTTGTTCCGGATAACATTTTCCACCGAACATTGGCAGGATGGCAAGACGCATTTCACCCGGGCACTGTCGATCGTGAACTTTACAGACTTGTGATCTTTTGAAAACTCGACGTCCTGGAGCGGGAGGTCTTGTGCCCGCACGATCTTTTTCAGGCTTGTGGAGAGCGCCCTGGCCATGCGAACATGATCAAAAGCTTTTTGCTGCACTTTTCTTTCGACGTCGACGAGCATAAACTCCTTGCCGTCTTTGCTCCCGTTTTTGTACCAGAAGCTGTGATCGTTTTTTATCCAACTAAAGTTGTCGGGCGCGTTGAAGACTTTCCCCTTATAAAGAATTTTGCAGGAGTCGGCCCTCCGGTATTCCTGCAACGTACCTTGTCCCCGCAGTGAAAAACAGAGGAGAAAGAGGGGCACCCAAATAAAAAAATGTTTCATGGATCGTTAGTTGAACCGCTCCGGATGGAACGCTGAGAGGTCCATACTGGTCGGTCTTTCGTCGATAAGTTCCGTCACCAATTTTCCGGTTGCGGGGCCTAGGCTTACTCCCATCATGGAGTGCCCGGTGGCCACCACCAGGTTTTTAAAACGGGTGGAGCGGCCGATGTAAGGTAGCCCATCCGGAGAACATGGCCGCAGACCGTTCCAAACTTCTTTCACATCCGGAACCTGAATTTTCATTTCCGGATAATATTTTGGTATGGTCTCCACAATTCCCCTGACGCGGTTCATGTTCACACTCCGGTCCGTGCCATTGATTTCCATGGTGCCGCCAAAGCGAAGATCACCCCCCATCGGGGTCACCGCCACGCGGCCTTCCAACAAAAGTGTCGGGATCTGAATATTTTTTTTAACCTCCTTCACATTGAAGCTGTATCCTTTGCCCGATTGCATGGGGAGATCAATGCCCAGCTTCGAGCAGAACAGCCCGGACCATGCGCCCGTGGCAATAACGTATTCATCAAAATGCCACGACTCGTCATTCACGAAAATCTGTTCTACTCCGGATGGGCCGGTCACGAAATCCTCCACGTTGTGATTGGCCAGAATGATCACACCATTTTTCTTTAGGTATGCCACCAGGTTTGACACCAACTGTTGGGGGATCAAATGCGCATCGCCGGGAAAATACACGCCGCCGCGTGCGGTCACTTTCACGTCAGGTTCCATCTGCTGTGCCTCGGTCGCACTGAGAACGTGGGCCTCTACGCCATTTTGGTTGGCCATGTGCGCCGCTTCAATTTCTTCCCGTTCCGTTTCGGCGGTTTGGAAAAGCATGAGCAATCCCTTCTCCTGGTAGCCAAATTCAAAATCCTTTGCCATGGCCATGTCCCGAAACAGAAGTTTACTCAGGGAGCTGATCTCCTTGAGCAACGGTGCCGACCGCTGCACATGGCGTTCGTTGGCGTGGGCATAAAACTTCAATCCCCATTTCACGAGATCTCCGTTCAACCGCGGCCGCACATAAAAAGGACTCTTGGCATTGAACATCCAGCGAATGCCCTTGGAGATCATTCCCGGCGCGGCCAGTGGAACGATGTGACTCGGCACCACCATGCCCGCATTTCCGATGGAGCACGTATCGTCGAGCGTCCCTTTGTCGAAAACCGTTACGCGGTGACCTGCGCGTTGAAGATAATATGCAGCACTCAACCCAATTATGCCACCACCAATGATTGCAATATTTTTCATGTCGTTAAATTAGATAGAGGATGCAAACCGTGACCCGGAAACGAGCGACTTTTTCCTGCATCACAGGAAAGCATCCTTTATGTTAGATCACCTGGAAACCGTGCGCATACGGATCGTTGTCGTCCATGATAATGGTATTGTAACCCATCACCACCGCCCAACCCTCGATGCTGGGCACAATGGCTGGCTTGCTGTCGAGTGTCGTCTCCTCTTCCACCCGGCCGACAAATTTTGAACCGATGATGCTCTCGTGAACAAACGGCTCACCCTTCTTCAGTTTCCCTTTAGCATGCCACTGCGCCAGCCGTGCCGAGGTCCCGGTTCCGCAAGGAGAGCGATCGATAGCTTTGTCGCCATAAAAGACAGCGTTGCGCGCCGTAGAGGATGGGTCCATCACCGCACCGGCCCAAAGAATATGGCTGCACCCGTTGATCGTCGGATTTTCGGGATGCACAAATGAATATTTCGCATTGATATTTTTTCTCAACTCACGGCTCCAGCCAATCAGTTGCTCCGCGCGGAAATGTTCCAGGCCGGGAAAATTTTTCTGAACGTCGACAATGGCGTAGAAATTTCCTCCATAAGACACATCCACCGTAAGTTCGCCCAGGTCGGGGCAGGTGGCCGTCAGGTTCTCTGCCGCCAGGAATGATTTGATGTTGCGGATTTTTACGGAGGTCACTTTTTGATCCTTCTGCGTGTATTCAATCCGGATCAGGCCGGCGGGCACTTCTACATTCAGCACGCCCGGTTGCTTCGGCACCACCAATCCTTCTTCAATGGCAATGGTCACCGTGCCGATCGTGCCGTGGCCACACATGGGCAAACATCCGCTGGTTTCTATGAACAACACGGCCACGTCGTTTTGCGGATCGCAGGGCGGATATAAAATACTTCCGCTCATCATGTCGTGGCCGCGTGGTTCGAACATGAGGCCCTTCCGGATCCAGTCGTATTCGCGGAGGAAGTGCTGGCGTTTCTCACTCATGTTCTTACCCTCCAATGAAGGTCCACCCCCAGCCACCAGCCGAACGGGATTACCACAGGTGTGGGCATCGATGCAAAAAAAAGTTTTCTTCATTTCCTATAAAAATCAATTTACGACCATGACCTCCGAGAAGGTCCATTCGTTGTCGACACAGCGCAAGATCTGGAGCGGGTTTTCGTTTTGCAGTTCCGGGGGCAACCACGATTCGGGTGCGTTTTGAAAACTGAAAGGGCGTGCGAACCGGTAAATGGCATCCGTTCCCACCGAGGTGAACCGCGCATCGGTCGTGGCCGGGAAGGGTCCGCCATGATGCATGGCTTTGCACACTTCCACGCCTGTGGGAACGCCGTTAAAGATCATTCGCCCACAACGCTTTTGGAGTTCCTTCGCTAGGGCATCGTACTCCGTTATTTCGTCTGAGGTCCCAAAAAAAGAACCCGTCAATTGACCCGGTAAAACCTTCACTACTTCGAACAGTTCGTTGACATTTTCGCACGTCACCACCAGCGAAAAGGGTCCGAACACTTCTTCCGATAAGTGCGTGTTGCCTATAAAATCCGAAGCGCTCACGGTCGCTATGGCGGCGGCCCCAAACGCATCATCATCCGCTTCCGCGGCGGCGGCAAGAACGGAAACGCCGGGCTGCTCGATGGCAATCATTTTCAGGGCTGAATAGATCTTTGCTATCCCGCGATGAAGCATCTTGCTCGGCACGCTATTCCGGATCTCAACGGCCAATGCATCGAGAAGTTTGTCGAGTCCCTCCCCTTTCAAGGCGAGGATCAGGCCTGGGTTGGTGCAGAATTGACCAACACCTTGCAGCACGGAGGCCGCCAGGAGCTTTGGCAGTTCGTTGTTGGTTCGGATGCATTCGGGCAGCAGCACGATGGGGTTCACGCTGCCCATTTCGGCAAACACGGGAATAGGTTCAGGTCGCTGTGCAGCCAACTCAAACAAGGCCATCCCACCCTGCCGTGAACCCGTGAAGGCCACGCCTTTCGTGAGCGGGTGGCGCACCAGTTGTTGCCCTACTTCTATGCTGGAATCTTCGATGTGTTGAAAAACAAACGGCGGCATACCGCTTTCGGTCATGGCCATTTTTATGACCTCAGCGACTTTTGCCGATGTGCGCGGATGGGCCGGGTGACTTTTCACGACGACGGAACATCCCGCGGCAAGCGCCGAGGCCGTGTCTCCTCCCGCCGTGGAAAATGCCAATGGAAAATTGCTGGCCCCAAACACCACGATGGGTCCGACAGGCACTAACATTTTGCGCAGGTCTGGTTTGGGCAGTGGCTTGCGGGAAGCGTCCCCGGTATCGATGGTGGCTTGCACCCAATGGCCTGCAGCAATCAAATCGGCAAACGCGCGGAGCTGGCCCGTTGTGCGGCCTACCTCGCCCTTTATGCGCGCCTCGGGCAAGTTGCTTTCTTCCTGCGCGAGCTTGGCGATAATTTCTGTCCCCGCTTGAATGCCGTCGGCGATGGCGTGTAAAAATGCGGATCTTCTTTTTCCATCAATATTTCTATACTGATCGAACGCCTGGGCGGCTTGAAGCATTATCTGATCAACATGCTCCCCGTTCATCTTCATGCGGTCACCGTGGATGTTGATTTCTGTCCGTTGCTGCGATTCAACACCGGGCGTTTTTTGATGGCCTCGCGGATAATGCCCAGCACCTCCGTGCGCTCGTTCCCCGAAAGGATCAGGCGGGGCGGACGAACGATTTCCGTGCCCAAGCCTACTTCGGCTTCTGCCAATTTTATGTATTGCACTAGTTTGCTGAACGTGTCCAGTTCCAACAGCGGCATAAACCAGCGATTGATCTCTACCGCTTCTTTGATCCGGCCTTCCATCACCAGGTTGTAGATGGCCACCGTTTCTTCGGGGAAGGCACACACCAGTCCCGCTACCCAACCCTTCGCGCCAACGACCAGGCTATCGAGGGCCAGCGTGTCCACACCGCTCATGATGCTGAACCGGTCGCCGAATTTATTGATCATCCTGGTCACGTTCACGATGTCGCGGGTCGATTCTTTCACGGCGTCGATGTTTTTGGTGTCGACCAGTTCTTCGAACATGTCGAGCGTGACGTCCACTTTATAATCCACGGGGTTGTTGTAGATCATGATCTGGAGATCTGTTGCCTGTGCCACCGATTTAAAATAGGTAACGGTTTCTTTGTGATCGGATTTATAACGCATGGGCGGCAACAGCATGAGGCCGCTGATACCGCTGCGTTGTGCCGCTTCGGCGATCTTGATCGAATCGCGTGTGGCCCCTTCGGCGATGTTGAGCACCACGGGCACACGGCCGTCCACTTTCTGAAGCGTGAAATTCAAAAGCTCCACTTTCTCTGCGGGCGACAAGACGCTTGATTCGCCCAGCGTTCCACCGATGATTATCCCGTGTACACCCGCAGCCAATTGGGCATCCAGGTTTTTCTCAAATGTTTTGAAGTCCAACTGGTCATCTGCCGTAAATTTTGTGGTTACCGCAGGAAAAACTCCCTTCCATGTAATCATGATGAAATCTGTTTAATGTTGATACAAATTTATGGTCCGCCGGTAGTGCCACCTGTACGCGAATTACCTTCTACTAATACGATTTATTCACATATTGAATGCTTTAGGCCCTTCCACTGAATATTGGGTATTGCTTTAGGGCTTTGCCTGGCTTGCCATTTTCATGCGCTGGTCGTGGCGGCGCAGCATCAGGTAATACACCGGGATGCCCAGCAAGATGATGGCCAGGCCGGGAAGGGTGAAGTTTGTTTCAAAGATCAGGAGCAACAGGGCCAGGGCGATGGCGATGGCGATATAGACTGCCGGAAGGATGGGATAGCCAAAGGCTTTGTAGGGACGTTCGAGGTCGGGGCGACTTTTGCGCAGACGAAAAATTCCAAAAATGGTGAGGGCGTAAAAGATCAATACGCCAAAAATGATCAGCGCCAGCAATTCATTGTATTTACCGGTCAAACACAGCACAGAAGCCCACACGGCCTGCATCCAAAGGCTATTGGCGGGCACGCCTTGTTCGTTCAGCTCTTTGGCATGGGCAAAGAATAAATTGTCCTTTGCCATGGTGTAGTATACGCGGGCTCCCGACATGATCAGTCCGTTGTTACATCCGAACGTGGAGATCATGATCATCACCGCGATGAGGATCGTTCCCGAAGCACCGAAGATGCTCTCCGCGGCCACCACGCCGATGCGATCGCTCTTGGCAAAAGCAATCTCTTGCAGGGGCACCACGGCCAGGTACATCACGTTGGCCAGCACATACACGACCGTTACGATCACCGTGCCCAGCACAAGGCTGAGCCCGATGTTGCGTTGAGGATTCTTCACTTCGCCGGCGATAAAGGAAATGTTGTGCCACGAGTCGCAGGAAAACAATGAACCTTTCATGGCAATGGCCACCGCTCCAAAGGCAGCGAGCCCTGCGAGCGGGAGATGACTGACGGTGTCGCCGTCTTTCACCAGCGACGACAAGTTCCAGGCGTCGCGCCAATTCGCGTCCCAAATGGCCGCATCGGCTCCCCACCAAAACCCAAAACCAATGAGGGCCACCAGCGAGAGGATCTTGATGATGGTGAGCGAAGTCTGCACAACCACACCGTTGCGAACCCCGCGGGTGTTGACAAACGTGAGCAGGAGGATCACACCGATCGCCAGCAGCTGCGACGCGGCCAGGTGAAATCCTCCCACCGTGAAAAGGATGTTGTCTTCGCCCACGCCGGGCACCAGGTAGGACGTGAACTTGGCAAAGGCCACGCCCACCGCGGCGATGGTGCCGGTTTGGATGATGGTGAAAAATGTCCAGCCATACAGAAAACCAACCAGGGGACTATAGGCCTCGCGCAGGTACACATACATTCCCCCCGCCTTCGGAAACATGGCCGACAGCTCGCCATAGCTCACAGCAGCAATGATGGTGACCACGCCCGCCAGCACCCACATGCCCAGCAACAAACCGGCGCCACCAACGTTCCGCGCAATCTCGGCGCTCACAATAAAGATCCCCGACCCGATCATCGACCCCGCCACGACCATGGTGGCATCCAGCAATCCTACATTTCTTTTGAATTCGCGTTGCGCCTCTGCCATAGGTTTATAGATCCGGGTTTAGAATGGTTGTAGAATTAAAGATACGGCTCAAACGCGTCTGTTCCCATGTAAAAATTAGCTTTACCTGATACGATTTTCACCACTTGGCAAAATGCGCCAATATGCGGTCCGGTAGGAAACGTTTGAATTTTTGGAATAAAGATTTAGGTTTAGGCCGGCTTATCCTTGCAGGAAAGCCATCCGCTAACTCCTTATCCCATGAACGCTCCAACCTTCTCTCCCGATGTTTATAAAAGCAGACGCGCCGCGCTAAAAAATAAGGTCGCGTCCGGCATCATCTTGTTGCCGGCCAATCTTCAGTCGCCCATCAATTATACGGACAACGCTTATGCGTTCCGGCAAGACAGCACGTTCCTGTATTACTTTGGCCTGGAGCTCGACGCGCTGGTGGGTGTGATCGATGTGGACAACGACCAGGAGATCCTTTTTGGAAACGACGCCACGGTG
>CBIHQM010000298.1:0-8656 GCA_966211885.1 uncultured Chryseolinea sp. | reverse complement strand
CGCCGGGAAGGTTTCCTGCCGGTTGATCCCTGTTTTGAAAATTTCGAAACCCGCTATCGCGATTGGCTCACAGCCTATTTCACCGACGAAGTATCGGAAGCCGTGATCGGCCCCTTGCGCAACAACCTTGTCGACATGCTGAACAAACTTTACGCGCTGACCTGACCGGCACCCATGGCAACGAAATCATTCCATATCATTCAAAAACAAGTGGTGAACATCACCCTTCCCGATATCGGCGCAGCCCTGGCGTGGAGTGCCGATGGCCACCAGGAGTTTGTGAAAATGATCTCCGACCAACTCGAGCGCAGCCTGTCGGAATTTGATACGCACGATCACCTCATCATCGAAAAAATGGAGTTGGACCTGGGAAGTTTCACCCCGTCCATGCTGCATCCTGAATTGCCCGGAAGGTTTCATGCGGCATTTCGCGAAGCATTGGAAGTGCATCGGGCTGATCACGCATCCGTTACATCGAAGAATACGGAAAGAAGAGACGCTTCACAACGCGCCTTTGAGAATGACCGGCAGCATGCAAAAGCATCAAATAAAAATCAAACCGAAGCAGACGAACCCCATCACCGTCTGTACCCCGCGCCAAAGGCACGGCTCGAGTCGCTGCTGTTTTTCCTGCGAAAGGGCTACTTGCCCTGGTGGGGTTCGGGACTGACTGGTTGGGATGAATCATGGTTGGAAGAATTGACCTCATCGGAAGTGAAGGACCTAAAGGATTTTTTCACCACCGCAGACGAAACATCGCGATCGCGATTGATCACGCAATTCTCCGACGCCTTCATCGACCGTCTTCTTTGGCGCACGACCCGCCAAGTGGAAATCATCGATACCTGGCTATGGCTGAAACGCGTCCTCGAAAATTTGAATAAAGAGCAAACGCATTCGCCGCAAGCTGGCGGACCGGCATCATCTTTTGAGATGCCACCGTCGGGCCTTGTAGTAAAAATGGCTGCCTTGCGCCACCGGTATTGGTTGGCGTGGATGGCACATGCGTGGAACGCGTCGGCCGCTCCAAGTTTGGAAGGCGTGTTGAACGATCATAAGGAATGCTTCTTCCTGATTCGAAAGCTATTCCACGATAAAGCATTGACGGAGCTGCAGGGCGTTCTTTCCGTGGAACAAGTTCCTCTTTCGTGGCGAGCAGAATTGGAACGGAAAGCATCGTCGAACGAAGATCGGTCGGCAGGGGTTGAACAAGGAATTCATACTCCGGAGCAAGTTAAAAATCAGAAGTCAGAAGAGCGTGCTTCTCCCGACGATAAGGCAGATGCGATCCGTGAGGTTTTGCTTTCGCGTACAAAGCAGGAGACCCTTCCGGGTAAAACAAAACCTGCAGAAGCATCACCCGACGCACTCTGGGTGAACGAAGCGGGTGTGATCTTGCTTCATCCTTTTTTGCCCCAATTGTTCCGAAGCCGGGGTTGGGTGGAGAAAGAAAAATTTGCGGATGCCGATGGACAAACCATGGCCGTCTACGCCCTGCACTATCTGGCCACGGGCGAAGTTGAAGCACCGGAGCATCAGCTGCTCCTCCACAAACTCCTCACCGGTATGCGGCTGGAGACCGCGTTGCACCCGGTGGACCTGCTCACCGACGCCGACCGCATCGCCTGCGACGAGTTGCTCACGGAAGTGGTGAAACATTGGAATGCACTGCGCAACACGTCCGCCGCCGGCTTGAGGGAAGCCTATCTGCGGCGGAGCGGAAAATTAGAAAATCAAGATGGAAAATGGCGGCTGACCGTGGAGCACAAGGCGCAAGACATTTTGCTGAGCCGGTTGCCCTGGCCGATATCGATGATTAAACTTCCCTGGATGACGGGTGTACTGTCCGTGACCTGGGATTGATGAATATGATTTACAACCCTAATCCCTTTCAACATGCAAACGCGATGTTTAAATTTTAGCTTGAGTAGCAAAAAATATCTTTTTGCGCTCCTGGCATTTCTGGGAAGCCATCTGATGTTGATGGCGCAGATCAACATTGACTTTTCCCAATCTTGCCCTAATATGGCCCACGCATTTCCCGACCAGGTGGCGGGCACGGCCATCACCGGCATACCGGCTATTCAGGCGCCCGGCGCTGTGAGTATGGAGATAACGAACATCGCCGTTACACCCGGCGGGACGTTTTGTTCGTCGCCCTGTCCAAGCCCTGTGACCCTTAACGGTGGGCCTATCCTGACAAATATTGTCTTTACGGTAAGCGGGGGCGCGCCCTTCTCGGTTACGCTGAGCACAACCGCCGGCACCATCGACCCGGGTGCGGCAGGCCTTGCGGTTTCGTTCACCTTGACGGCCAACGATGGCACCAAGAATTGCAGCAAAGCCTACAGCTTCAACATCGTGCGCAAGCCCGTGGACCTGGTTTTGGTGTTGGACAAATCGGGCAGCATGGGATGGAACTCCGGTGCCAGTTCCGTCACCCGGTGGAAAGCACTGACGGATGGCGTTGGGTTGTTTATGAATACGCTGGATCCCTTTGCTCTTACCAACGACAAGATCGGTCTTACCTTTTTTGACAACGCGGCCGTGCAGCCGCCGAGTGGTTTCGCGACACCGCTGATCCCCATGCAGGGAAGCATTGCCGCGGTGACGGGGAATTTTTCCGGAGCGGTAAGCCCAGGAGGCTCAACAGCATTTGGCGCGGGTCTGCAAAACGCGCTTGGTAAAATGACATTCGACCCCAACCGGAACCGGTTCATCATTGCCTTTACCGATGGAGAACAAAATGTGCCCTCGACGACCTATGTGAACGTGAAACCCGACAACCATGTGTACACGGATGTCACCCGGTTCTCCACGGACCCGATCCGGATCTATCCCATCGGGATCGGTGCAGCAGGTTCGCTGCCGGCAATACTAACGTCGATGGCGCAAAGCCTGGAAGGTGGCGGTCCCACGGCCGTGCAAATCAGCACGGAAGATGGCACCGCACTGAGCGGCAACTACGGTACGAATTTTATCAACGTATTAGAGTCCATCTTAAAGAAGGGCAGTCCGCAGATCGTGAACACCTTTCAAAAACGCCTGGAAACACCCAACGGCACAGCGGGTCTTCAAAGCGTGGATACGTTTGTGGTGAACAAAGACATCCGGAAACTGGTCTTCAATGTTGTTTCCGGTAGCCGCGCACTCTCCATTTCATCGGTAAAAAAAGATGGAACAGAGTTCGTTCCCAAATATGGCCGGATGCGGAGGGGTGATGGCTTTGTGTCGTACTTTTTGGATTTAGATCAGAAAGGTATGCCGGCCGTAACGCCGGAAGGCAACTGGATCGTCAAGACCAACGGATTTACTCCCGCTCCCTATGAGATCACGGCGCTCGTCGACGACCACATTACCAAGTATGATTTTGGTTATGGCAATCAACGTCAGAAAGTCGGGATGCCCTTTAATTTTACGGCAACGCTGCGGCACGGGATCAAAACGATAAAGAATGCAAAAATCGATGTCTTTGTCTTCAAACCTGGCGATGACCTTGGCGATTTGCTGGCGAGAACTTCCACACAAGGCGAGACGAATTCGCCGGGCGACCCGGCCAACCCGGGCACGCTGAAATATCAGGACCTGCTGAACGACTCCACCTTCCTGAAAAAGTTGCTGGCCAAAAAACAATTCATCACGCTCACCTACGGCGCCGCGGATAGTTTGTACACCGGCCAATTCACGGGCACGGATGTTTCGGGTGTATATCACATCATCTTCCGGGCAACAACCCCCGACGATCCTACCCTGGGAAAGATCGTGCGGTATCAGCGGAGCAGCACCTATGTTTACTTCCCGGATGTTGACCTGAAACTGTCGGGCGCCTTATTTGCCGTCAACACCTTCACGTTCCGCCCCATCGCTTCCAATGGAAAATATATCGGCCCGGGATGGGGAAACGCCATTACGGTGGACGCCCCAACGGCGCATATCGATAACGTTGTTGACAAGGGCGAGGGAACGTATGTCGTCACCCTCACGGGCAACGTGGATGAGACCGGGACGATATCGTTGGGTGGCCAGACGATTTACACGGGTGTTATTTCAGAGATCGTTACCGGCCATCAGCCGCCGTTCTGGACGCATTGGTGGTTCTGGTTGTTGATCCTGATCCTCATCATCGTGATCATCATCCTCGCCAGGAAGAAGAAACATCCTTGATGCTGCACATAAACTCCTTTGCGTCGTCCGCGAAAGCCGTGGGCGGCGCAAAGGAATTTTTGGTCATTTAAAAACATAAATGTCCTTTTATGAGAACGACAGTGCAACGAACGGCCTCCGAAGGTGCTGCGAAAAAAAGCCATCCGTTTTTTTTAAAGCGGGAACGAAGCCATCCCTTGTTTTTTCAGCCCCAGCTCACCGTCGGGCCAACCGACGACGTGTATGAACGAGAGGCGGATGCCGTGGCCGACCAGGTGATGCGCAACGATGGTCATGCGGCCATACAAACAAAGATCTCGCCGGTGACCCTTCAACCCAAATGCGCAGCGTGCGAGGAAGAGGAGCGTATGCAACGGAAGGAAAGTGAAAAGGAAGGTACATCTCCCGAAGCCCCCACGCTGGTTTCCGAAGCCCTCGGCGGAGGAGGTTCGCGCATGGCGCCGGACACGCGGTCCTTTATGGAAAATCGTTTTGGCTATGACTTCGGCCAGGTGAAAGTACACACCGACACCACGGCTGCGAAGTCGGCACAGTCCATCCATGCATTGGCCTACACCAGCGGAAGCAACATCGTCTTCAACGCCGGGCAATACGCACCTCATACGCCTCAAGGCAAACGACTCTTGGCGCACGAACTCACGCATGTTGTGCAGCAGGGCCATGGTGCGCCCGCCAAAGTTCAACGGCAGCAAAGCAGCCCCCGATCCTGCCCGTTCACGGTAGCATCGGCCGTCTATTCGCGCGGCAACGACGACTGGGCAGAATGTTCCTATGAAACGGCTCGCATCACGGTGAGCCTGGTGCTCGACCAATGCGGATGCAATGGTGGTGGCAGCATGCCTTTATCGGTAAACTACGCGGCCGTGCTGCAAGGCAAGAGCTTCACGGGACGCATGATCCCCAATCCCCGCGGTGGCCCCGCCATCCGGCAACAGGAAGGACAGGCATCGCACATTGCAACGGGAACGATCACACCGGGTCGTTCAACAGCAGGACCAACGCAAGCGGGTATGGCGTTGTCGGAAGCCGGCGTCCCTGGTAATACCAGTGGACCGTTGCGCTTAAGCATCGACGACGCCCAGACCGGGGGCGTACCCGGTGACCCGGGCGACACGGTGAGTCAGCAGCTTTCCGTGGGCAGCGTGCCCTGCCTGGGCTCATCACGAGGAGGAACCGTCAATCTCGGTGGAGGATTCCAGGTGATCAACTATAGCATCGACGCCGACAGCAGTGGTGTTCAGGCAGCGGATATCACCTTGTCGGAACCAGGCCGGATGGCCGGCCGCATTCCTACGCCCCTCATCAAACTCTCGCCCGGAACTCCGGGAACTCCGTATCCGGCTTTCCCCGGCACGCCAAGACCGGGTGGAACAGGCTGCTCGTGCAACACCACAACGGGTGTTCAAGTGGGAGGAGGATGTAATAGAGGAACGGGTGGTGCCGGTTTTGGTGGAACAAAAACTAACCCTTAGAAAAATGGATCGCGCTAAAACATCATACAAAACAACGCCAGCGCTATGCGGGATGTTGATCGCTGTCGGCCTGTGTTGCCTCTCGTCGTGCAAGAAGGATCCCAGGCTGGACAAGCTGGTGCTTCATGAAAATTCTTTGGTAAAGATCCGTTCAAAACCCGAAGTGTTGCTGGATCACCTCAACAACCCGGCGGCGCCTTGCTTTGACGACAGCAGGATCATTTTTGCGGAGAGCGGAAAAGGAATTCTCTATGAACTCAAAGCCGGAAAAGCCATTCCGCTGATTGAAGGATTCGGCACGGACAACTACGGTGGCTACACCATCAGCGTGCTGGGCCTGACAGTGACTCCAGATAAAAGCTGGCTCGTGGCCGCCGCGCAAGACAGCGGTCACATCTTTTTGTTTGATGCGGCTACATTTCCCACGACGGTGAAGAAAGGACGTGAAATAGAACTGCAACGAACAGAGTCGACAAATCCGTTTGGAATTTTGCTAACGAAAGGCGGCATACTCGTGGCAACGGGTGGTACGAAAGCTGTCTACCAGGGCCCCTGGGATCGCATCAATCCCAATCCTTTAAAACCGGTCTTCGATGTGGCGTCGGGTGTGGAAGGAATGGCAGAGGATGCACAGACGGGAGATGTGTTTGGCGCCGTGGTGGGCACGGGCAAACAAGATGGATCGCTCATCCGGTGGCGACCCGAGGGAATGACCATCGAGCCAAAAACCGTGGCGACAGGTTTTTCCAATTTGGTGGGCGTCACCGCCCTGCCGAACGGGCTGCTGCTGCTTTTGGAATTTGGAGAGTTTGGTACTTCGGGCACGGGAAAATTGTCGGTGCTCGATCCAAAAGATCCGGGGAAAACGCATCCGTTGATCTCCGGTCTCGATGCGCCCAGTGCCATGGCGCTGAGTGAGGACAACACGCTGCTGATCGCAACGTTCGGCAAGGAACAAGAAGGTGCTGAAGGGATGATCATCCAACTCAAGATCGATTCAAAACAAGAATAACATCGCGCACGAAATGTCTTCACACCTCCATAAGTGCATGAACAAAAAACAGGCATGGTCACAAAAATTCCAATAGCACACACCGATGTCAGGAAGGCAACGCCGTTTTTCCGGGGGCAGAAACGGCCGGCCGGGCCTGTTGTTCAACCCAAACGCGATGCCCATTTTTTTCAACCCAGGCTCGCCATCGGGCCGACCGACGATGTCTATGAGCGCGAGGCCGATGCGGTTGCCGATCAGATCATGCGCAAGGACGACGACAAGACGGTGCAACCCAAAATTTCGCCCGTCGTCATCCAACCCAAATGTGCCGCATGCGAGGAAGAAGAGGAAAAATTGCAACGCAAGGGAACCAACGAAAGCGGGCCAGCAGTGGGAGGGGATTTGGAACAATACGTTTCGGGTTTGAATGGCACCGGGCAACCATTGCCCACCGAAGCCCGGAGTTTTATGGAGCCCAAGCTGGGATATGATTTCGGCAAAGTAAAAATTCACAACGACGCGCCCGCCCACGCGTCATCGCGCGACATCAATGCGTTGGCCTATACGCATGGCGAGCATATTGTTTTCGGCGAAGGCCAGTATCAACCGCACACGACGCCCGGGAAAAAATTGCTGGCGCACGAACTAACGCACGTCGTTCAGCAAGGAAGCGCAGGGCCGTCATCGTTGCAGCAAAGCGTCCAACGCCAAGATGGCCCACCGGGAACGGCGACAACCCCACCCACAACGGCCACGGGCCCAACAACTGCCACGACGCCACCGACTGTGCCGACCACGGTGACGATCGACCCCTCTTGCAACGCGGCGGATATCATGGACATTGTCAACGAAGCGCTGGTGTGGTTGGATGATATTTATCAACAGTTGCTGGAGTACGATGCCGACGAAGTCTTCGCCTCCGTGGTCGCACCACGTCCCGGGTATGCGCGCATCGCCCGGGCCTTGCAGGAATCATTTCATACCACCGACCTGCGCTATGTAGAAGTGATCCGCCGGAGATTCCTGCTCCTGGCACAATTGCTACGCGCCAGCGGACGCATCAGCATTGATTGCAATGGTCAGTTTTGCACGTCGGGTGGCGCTTCGTTCACGGCTGCGTTTGTGAGAAGCCCCTTTGCGCTCACCATGTGTTCCGTGGGCATCCCCGGCAGCCGGCCCATCGCCACGTTTATTCACGAACTCATCCATGCCACCATACCACAGGTGGGCATCAGCAATACCGTGCAGGTGAATGGCGGTGTGCGCGATCGCGCCTATCGCGACGACCGCGCCTTTCGCTACCTCTCGCCGGAGGAAGCCCTGGACAACGCCGACTCCTATGGCACCCTGGCTGAATTGCTGCGGACAAGATCCACGTCCACACTTTCCAATCCACCAGTCGACACCACCGCCGCGTCGTGCACACAGCCCGCGGTGGTGTTGGAAGCTTTTGCCCGCGCCGATCAATGGAACCACTTCGCCTTGAGCGACCTCGACACGGACGTGACGCTGCTCAACGGCACGGCCGCGCTCAATACGTTGAATTCGGCAAACCTTGCCGAGTTGAACGCGGCGTTTCCCAACATCACCACCACGGTACAGCTCGTGGCATTGCGCGACGCGTTCCAATTGCTGAAGCGCAGCGGCTTTGATGCCACCACGTGGGATTTTGCCTGCCCTCCGGCGACGGACAGAAATTGCAATGGCGCCGTCGCCTATTCGGATCATGGCAAAGTGTCTACGACGGCCGTCACGTTGCGGACCATCTCGACACAAAACACGGTGACCTTGTGCCCGGATTGGTTTACGCTTTCAAACGACGATCGCATCCGCACCATCTATGCCGCCTTCTTGACTGGCCGGCCATCGTGGATCGTGAAGGGATTCACGTTGTCGCGCGTGTTTGATTATGTGGACGGTGCCCGGTCGTTTGCCAATTCCACCAATCCCGCACCCACCCCCACGAGTGCGCAACAGCATATAGACAGCGATCAACAGTTCAGAAATAAACAACAACAACAGAATC
>CBIHQM010000297.1:0-8664 GCA_966211885.1 uncultured Chryseolinea sp. | reverse complement strand
ATTGATTGCCACCACGTCCATCCACCAAAAAACATACGTCGCTCCCGAATCCATTGCAGGCGTCCTGGAGGCCTACAAACAAGTGCAGCCCAATCTAACAAAACATGAGGCAGGCTTTCCGGCATACGAGGCGCTGATCGCGAAGATAAAAAGCGGGCTGGCGGTGTACGGTATGGCGGGGGTTGGGCAGGGTAAGGATTCGCCGGGATCGGAATGGATCGTAAAAGTTCTTGAGCGGCCCGACAACGACCCCGTTTGGTTCACGGTTTGGGGCGGCCCCAACACACTCGCGCAGGCGCTCTGGAAAATCAAAGCGGAGAAACCGTCCGCGGAAGTCTCGCGGATCTTCAAGAAAGTTCGCGTTTATACCATCTCGGATCAGGACGACAGCGGGCCGTGGATCCGGAAGAATTTTCCCGATATTTTTTATGTCGTCACACCCGGATACAACTACAGCCCGGCCACTTGGCTTGGGATGGCCTTTCCTTCGCCGGGAAGTAACGCGGAGGTCACCTCGGCAAAATGGCTGGCCGCAAATATTCAACAAGGCCATGGCCCGCTGGGCGCCGCCTATCCCGATGTGGCCTACGGCATGGAAGGCGACACGCCGGCCTTTCTCAACCTGATCGACAACGGCCTGAGCGATCCCGAGCACCCGGATTTCGGAGGCTGGGGTGGACGCTACGAGTATTATCTTCCCGCCTTTGTCGACTCGAACACGGGCCCATTCAAACGGGCCAACTGGCCAAAGGATGAGCCCGAAACCCGGCCCATCTGGACCAACGCTTCCGACTCCGTGCTTTCGTCGATCGATAAACAGGTCCATTTCGGCAACCGCGAAACGATCTGGCGGTGGCGGGAGGAATATCAAAACGATTTTGCCGCGAGGATCTGCTGGACATTCAAAGAAGCGAGTGCATGCAATCACCCGCCCATAGCTAAGCTCGAACACAGCGATAAACTCACCGTGAAATCAGGGGCGCAATTTTACCTTTCCGCAAAAGGCTCGAAAGATCCGGACGGTGACTCCATGAGCTATTTTTGGTTTTGTTATCCGGAAGCGGGGACGTACAGGGGTACCGTGAGTTTCAGACCCTATGCCCCCAATTTATATCGTCTCCCGGTTACCGCCCCCATGGTGAGCAAGCCCGAAACCATTCACTTCATCCTCAAGGTTTCCGATAAAGGTTCTCCCGCGCTGACGCGGTATAAACGGGTGATCGTGACGGTGGTGCCTTGAGTTAGGATGAACGCCGCCGGAAGACGGCGATGCACACAAAAAACTCGATGTTAGAAAAGTATCGGTTTTGAAAAGATTAGATGTAGCCATCCTGCCCCGATCTCCGTTACTTTGATTTTTGCTGATGTTGATGCCAGGCTTGAAGCTTCCCGCACCGGCAAATTTGAACGGCCATAAGATCCATGACGAATTCCCGCATAAAACAACTGCTCTGCTGCCTCATCTTGGCTGCCCTTTGGGGTTGCTCTCCCGACAAACAAAATACCGGCGCCACATGGCCCACATTCGGTCACGATGTTTCCAACACCAAGTTCTCTGCGCTCACCGCGATCGACACCTCGAATGTCGCGCAGTTGAAGGAAGCCTGGCGTTTTGAAGACAGCGCGGAAGGAGGGGGCGTCTATTTCAATCCCGTGATGATGGACAACCGCGTCATCGGTCTGATGCCGTCCAACAAACTGGTGGCCATGGATGCTGCTACCGGAAAACGGTTGTGGGAGTTTGCTCCAGACTCGTCGGACATCTCGAATTGGTCGAAGGGAATGACCTACCATGCCGGTAGCCCTGACCGGATCTTTCTCATTTCGGGGGGCACGCTGTATTCCATCAATGCGGAGACCGGTGCCGTCATGAAAGACTTTGGCAACAATGGCCGGGTCGATTTCTATGAAGGTCTGGAAGTGCCCGACTCCATGCGCGCGCAGGTGCCCGTGTCCAGCAACGCACCGGGGGTGGTGTATAACGATCTCTTTATCGTGGGATGCAAAGTGCCGGATGAACTTCCCTCGACACCGGGGGATATCCGGGCGTTCAATATCAATACCGGCAAGTTGGAATGGGTCTTCCACGTGATCCCGAAACCCGGCGAGTTTGGTGCCGACACCTGGAGCGCCAACGCCCGCCAACGCAACGGCGGTGCTAACTGCTGGGCCGGCATGGCGCTGGACGAAAAACGCGGCATCGTCTTCGTGCCGACCGCGTCGCCCTCTTTTGATTTTTATGGAGCCGATCGCCCCGGTCAAAATCTTTTTGCCAACTGCCTGCTGGCGCTCGATGCAAAAACGGGCAAGCGCATCTGGCATTTTCAAACCACGCACCACGACCTCTGGGACCGCGACAACGGTTCTCCTCCCAACCTGGTGACGATCAAGCGCGATGGAAAATCAATCGACGCCGTGGCGCTCGTCACGAAGATGGGGTTCCTGTTTTTGTTCGATCGCGAAACCGGCGAATCGCTCTTTGAGGTAAATGAAGTACCGGTCGACACCGTCAGCCGCATGCCGGGAGAGAAGCCGTGGCCGACACAACCCATCCCTGTGAATCCGCCTTTTGCACGCCAGGGCTACCAGGAAAAATTCTTTGGCCATTCGGCTGCGTGGATCAACGCGGAGATCGCAAAAAACAAGTATAAGACGGGCATCTATGAGCCACCCTCCATGGAGGGATCGATCATTCTCCCCACGGCCCACGGCGGGTCGAACTGGGGTGGAGCGGCCGTCAACCCGGAAACGAACAGAATATTCGTCAACGCCATCGACATTCCCTGGATCCTGAAACTTACCGACCTGAAAAAAATCCGCGAAGCCAACCAGCTCAATCCCGAGATCTTGTACAGGACCTACTGCAGCAGTTGTCACGGAGCGGATAAGAAAGGAGGCGCCGGTCCCGATCTGACCTCGCGTGCCAAAAATTACAAGAGCGCGCAGATCGCGAGCATCCTCCGGAAAGGCGCTCCACCCATGCCATCGTTTAAATTTTTGTCCGAACAACAGATCGAGGCCATCTCTGCCTATGTGAGGGACACGGTCGCACAAACTTCCTTCGAGACCGCCGGCATTCCGGAAAACAACGAACCTTATGGCTTCAACGGATACAACTTTTATCTTGATCCCGAAGGCCACCCGGCCATCGCCCCTCCGTTCGGGACGATGACCGCCATCGATCTGAACACCGGCGCCATTGTGTGGCAGGTTCCGCTCGGCGAAGACCTGCGATTCAAAAAGATGGGCATTCCCAATTCAGGCACGTTCAACCGCGGGGGAGGCATTGCCACCGCCGGTGGGCTGATCTTCATCGGTGCCACAGACGACAACATGCTTCGCGCGTTTGATCAGCGGACCGGCAAAGTGTTATGGGAATATCAGTTGCCCGGCATGGCCAGCTCGATCCCGTCTACCTATGCCGTTGGCGACAAGCAGTATGTGGTGGTGTCGGTGAATGGCGAGCAGCAAAATAATTTCAAAGGGGGATATATTGCTTTTGCGATCCCGTAGGCCTTCCGGTGTAAAGAATGGGGTCGTCGGCTACTTTGCCTTTTTGAATACGACATACGTGCATCAGTAAATACCGTATTCAATTCTTAACAATTCTTCTTTCACGCGATCAATGCCGAGACCCGATGATAGCATGTGGGTGGGCATCTCGTTGTTCAGCGCTGGAATGGGGAAACTCAACCAAGAGACAAATGCGACTTCATCATTGTCAAATGCGTTTAATCCTATTTGGAATAATTCTGCAAGTTTTAATACGTTTCCAGATGCTGTGTTGGTTATCGGTGTAGTATTCTTCTGGCGCTGATAGGTTCTGATAGAAACCCCCATCAACTCAGCCGTGTCTTTCTGTTGAAGACCTAACTTATGAGAAATATGAGCAACATGTTTCTTTTTTAGGGGTCGTTCTCTAATGACCTGGTATAGAAGCTGTTTTGAATCAATGTTTTTCAAACCAGCGTCGCCCAAATGTTCCAAAAACTTCATCATGATTTTACACACGTCATTTGACGTATATAGGTTACGACAAATTTCGTGGCGATCCAAGCCCGCTGAAAACCGTTGTATAGCAATGCCTTGCGAGATCGTCGCGGACGGGAATCCGATCACTGCTTGCGGCCGCCGGCTATTGCCCCGAATTTTTAGATCCGTCAGAAGCAGGCTATGTGATGCATGGACACTTCTTGCATCTAACGCTTAACAATCTTCATAGGACTTTCACCGTCAACGCGCAATATGTAAACACCGGGAGCCAAAACAGATAAGTCAATGGTGTAGTCGGGAAGCTCGCCACTGGCTACGGAGTTGCCTACGTTGTCGTAGATATTGAAACGATGTCCTATCAGGTCTCTGGATGGATGTATCGTTATTTCACCATCTGTCGGGTTGGGGAAATAGGTGGTTTCGTCGTAGAGTTCGGTTTTGAAACGCAGCGAGGCAAAGGCTAGTGTTTCGCTTGAACAATGGATATGAACCCTGACTTCATATTCGGCGCCGGGTCTCAGTCCCGTCAACGATAAATTTGTCGAGGCAGTTTCTGTCGTCTGCCAGACCTTGCTGCCCGAAATGGAGTAGTCAATCACATAAGGATAGCCGTCGAAATTATCGCTCCACGAGAGTTCCGCGGTGGTGTGTGTTATGGCATCGGCGGACAGATCAAAAGGCACATAGCAAAAGGTGCTGAACGATGTTGAGGAAGGGTTTTCGGTGGCCATACATTTTGGGGTTACGGTCACGGTATAGGGCGTGCCGGGCGTCAGACCTGCCAGGATGAAAGACGTTGCGCTGGTCGTCACGGTGGTTACCGTGCCCCCGGTAACTGAATACGCTAAGGTATAGCTGTCGGCCACCGATTCGTCCACCCAATTTACCCTCGCGCCGAACGGCGTAATGGCATCGACCGATAACCTCGAAATTTTAGCACACGGCATCGTGAAGGATGTATTCATAAAATCAGAAGTGAGGTTTGAGCAGGCCATGCTTCCTCTTACAAAATATTGTTTTCCGAGAACCAGCGCATGCAGGGTGAGGTCGGCACCGATCGATGTCCAGGTGACATTGTCTGCGCTGTATTCAAGAATGGCGTTGCCCAGGTAGTTGCTCGTCCAGCGCACGTTGGCGGTGTTGTAGGAAGAGGGCGTGACGGTGAGCGTAGCCAATTTAGGACACAGCGTAGTGAACTGCTTATACTTATAGTTGCTGGGTGGATTGCAATGTCCCCTGTAACGCAGGTCGTAGGTAGTGCCGGGCAACAGATTTTTGATTTGATTGCCCGATTGGTAGATCCAATCGTTTTTGCCGGCCAATGAATAGGCCATTTCAAAATTATAGAGACCGGCGGATGCGTCGATCGTGACGTTATCGATGCCGATGCTGGTGATGGTGAAGCCATCGGTGTATATACACTCCGTTGTGAAGTTCATATAATAGTAATCGGTGAAGCCAAGACCGCATTTGGCCCGGACCCTGAGTTGATAGGTGTGACTGTACGACAGGTTGTTCAGCGTGGTCGAGGAAACCCGTCCCCAATAGGTGCCTTCGTAAGAATAGTCGATCTCGAATTGATCCAGGGTGGTGTTGGGCGGCAGTGTGATCGTTGCCACGTAGCTCGATACGTTGACGCTTACCTGTGACGGATCAATACAATCATTTGGCGAGTTCTGCCAAATCTCCATCAGGTAGCCCTCGTGGGGAAACTGGTGGTAAGAAATGATGTTAATGACTTCGGGCCGGCCATCTCCATTTAAATCATTGATGGTCATGTTGGGAATCGACTCGACAGCGGTGTTAAGCGCACCAAACTCCTGGAATTTCTCAAAAGAGGCATCCGAGATAGGCGTATTGGCAGCGCCTTTATTTTTTAAAAAAGAAAACTTTCCATTCTCCAGTCCTACCAGCAAATCGACAGCGCCATCGCCATCGAGATCCGCGGGCTGAACAACGGATGCTTCATAACCGGTCAGGGCAGAGGTCATCGTTCCGACGGTGACGCCGGGCGCGGTTTTCTTGTTCTCCAAGATGGCCAGGTTCACACCCTGGTAGGGCGAATAAGCAACGAGATCTTTCCATCCGTCCTGGTTCAAATCCTGGGAAACATATTTGGGATAGGTGATCATGGCGTCCTGAACGGTGTATTCATCAAACGCAAAAACGCCCGGCTGACTGTTGTTGACGAGTATCGGAATAAAGGACTTATTGCTCGCATCGGCCCACAATTCGGGCTTGCCATCGTTGTTCAGGTCTTCGCTATACAAGTCGTTGACCGGATAGGCGAGTGACTTTGAAAATTGATTGACGAAATTTTCGGACAACACGAGCCCTTTTGGATTCTGATTCCGGAATATTTTAACCGTAGCGATACCCGCCACATTTTCGGCCACGGCAATATCAACGCGGCCATCCTGATCCAAGTCGTTGAAGGCTAAATTCCAGGAAGTGGCCACGGATGATAAGACCACAGGAGGCCCGAAGAAAATATAACCCGGCACCGACAAGTTCGGATACACCCGCAAACCATCCGGGTACCATCCCACAATGTCTTTAAGACCGTTGCCATCAAAATCGATCAGGAATAATTTATAAGGCGTATCGACAGCGTTGAAGGTGTTTCTTACAAAAGAGGCATCGTTTATATCACCGCCCTGGTTTACATTCTGAAAGACCGAAAAACCTAAATAGTGCCGGACAACGATATCGGGCTTGTTGTCGCCATCCATATCCTGCACCAAGGTCTGGTACATGTAATCGGTGCTGCCGATCTTGAGTTGCAGGTCGCCTTTTTTGAACTCTCCCGAAAACGTGGGGACAAATTCCTTCACCGATTCGGCAGACAGACCCGACTCGGCATCCCACACGGAGATCGGCCCAAGGGACGCTCCTGCGGGCACTTTAACTTTTATTTCGGTTGCACTGGACGACAGCACAGCGCCCCGGGTGGCACCAAAGCTCACGACGTTCTTTTCAGGTGTTACATTAAAGTTCTGCCCGGTAATCGTCACCTCGGTGCCGATGGGGGCCGTGGTTGGCGTGTAAGAAAGAATAACGGGTCTCACGCCCGTGAAAAAACTGGCAGACTCGCTCTTCGACGTTGCCGATCCGTTGGTAGCGACAAGTCTGTAATAATACGTTTGCCGCGGTTGAAGACCTGTGACGGCTGCCGAAACATCCAGGAACTCCGTTGCACCGGGAAGAGGCGTCGGGGGGGTCACCAATCCAAAAGCAGGTGTTAGCCCATATTCAAAATGAAATGAAGTGGGGAGGCTGTTGGGGTTTATCTGGCCATACCATGTGGCGGTTGTTTCGGTCATGTCAACCCTCCGCAGGAGTTTGACGAGCGGCGCCAGCGAAATGGTTGTGAATTCGGTCGTGGCCGACGAGATGCCATTTTCGTTGGTGGCTACCAGTTTCAGGTAATACTTCGTTTCACTTTGCAACCCGGTGATTAGTCCTTCCACTTTATTCGTGTAGGGATACTCTGAAGTTGAGCTCCCATAAGCGGGGGTGGTCCCGTATTCAAAATGATAGGTGGCGACGTTGCTCCTCGGAACCATGCTCCCGTTGATCTTTACGGTGGTGGCCGTGATATCATAAACACCCAGGCTGGTAATCGTAGGCTCGTCGATCACACCAACGGCATCCCAGGCATTGGCTACTTCCTGATAGATCGTGGAGTTGTTGCCATACAAATCGGCCGCGGCGAGTAAGGAGCCTATCCGGCTATCGAGATAGTCCGATTGGGGACCCAGGTACTCCGTCAGATTTCGATACGTAATTTTGACTGCGGCGTCCATGCCGATAGCATTGACCGAATAGTTTACCTGGTGATCGTTTACGCCGCTGCCACCCTTGCATAAAAGATAAAACCAAAAATTCTGTACGCCTGAATTGGTGTGCACGCCACCATTGTCATCAGCACTCGTCTGCCACATGTCGCCGACATAGGTGTCCGGTTGATTTTTAACGTTGGGGTTACTCATGTCGCGAATGCCACCATCACGGAAATGCCGGCCGATTTGCCATGTGGCCGCACCGCCTAAGACATCGAACTCGACAGCCTTCCCTAAAATATCGGAGAACGATTCATTGAGCGCTCCAGGCTCATTTTTGTATTGGAGCTTGGCTTCATACTGCGTTACGCCATGCGTCAGTTCATGGCTCACAACATCCAGTTCAACCAATGGGTTGTTGTTGCTGCCGTCTCCCAAAACCAGCAGACTGCCGGTCCACATGGCATTATCCCAACCCTCATCGACGTGTACGTAGGACTTGATCGCGCCGCCAAGGTTGTCGAAACTGTTACGGTTGTGCTTTGTATAATAGTATTCATACGCTTGTTCGGCTGCCCATTGCGCCGATGCGGCGGGTTGAGAATAGTAGTCGTTATAGACGGTGCCCGAGGAGGTGAATGCCGGCGGGGTGAACGGAATACCTAATTGTAATATCAGAAGGGAACGGTTTCCAAAATCGTACGTTCCGATGATCCCCCCATGTGCGGTTTGCCCGACCATCTGCGAACCACTTCCGGCGCTTTCGATCCGGATCGGTTTTAGTCCATACTAGCGGGTCTTGCCCGTTCCGGTGTTGTCGGGCAGGGGGGGCGCCGGGGGGGTGTCTTCCCGGCAAGTGTTTACGAGGCTTACTTTATTGAGTATTTGC
>CBIHQM010000296.1:0-8681 GCA_966211885.1 uncultured Chryseolinea sp. | reverse complement strand
CGAGTTCGACGTTAAAGGTGGCGCTTTTGGCTTCTATGGCTTCAGCCAGAAAATCAACTATGGCAATTTGGACCGGGCTATACGCAAAGACATGAATTGGCAAGTGGTGAACAGCGACTTCACGTTCAAAAACAAACCGGGCTGGGGTTATCACGCCGGCGCGGAGCTAACCGTCTATGTTACACAAACCGTGGGCGTGTCCTTGGAAACCAACTATCTGATGGGGCAGTCAAAATTTCCGATGACGGGATCCTTCACAGGGGGAAATACTACATTAGAGACTCGCCAAGTTTCTTATAATGACGCGAAGATCGATTTGACAGGACTCGAGTTTTCAATTGGATTGATCTTTGATTCGGGACAAGGGAAAGCGGGACCGCCGAAGAAGAAGCGAAGAAGGCGGTGAGGAATCAGGAGCCAGAATCCAGGCGTCAGAATCCAGGCATTTTCTTTTTAACAACTTGATTGGGCAACCAACCAACTCATGACCGATATATTTAGATACAGTATTTGTGACCCATTGAAGAAGGACCCAATTGAAATGGGAGCCATTGGAAAAGAAGAAATACTTGACATCCTGGACCGATTCCCGTGGACAGACCTTCTTCACAAAATGAACGGGGCTAACGAAAGTGACATTCATTTTTCCCCCTCCCTTGAGTTTGAGAATGCCGCTACCCGACACGGGTTATCTATTTCAGTTGTTGAGGACGGGGAAGGATATGAATTCTATATCTTTTATAAAAGACCCAAAATGGTGACACGATTGTTCGGACTCGTTAAGAATATGGACGATAATTTTCTTTCCGACAGGACTGGACAGACAACTGACGATGTGCGAGATGCGGTGACTGCATTAATAACGAACGACATGGAGACGCTTGAAAGTAGATGGGGATAAGAGACCAGCACTCAACGGCGGGCCTGCCAGCAAATGTCCTGGTGCATTGCACGCCATGGGAAATAGTAGATACAAAACCAAAAGCATGAAAGGATTTCTCATCGTAGCTTTAGTGATCTGCTTTTATCAAAGCATTTCTCAGGATTCCCCCTTGCCCATTACCGTCAGTATAAAAATTGAAAGAACCTATGAGACAAAGGAAAAGAAGGAGCGTTATGCCAGAACCATTCGCGAAAATCAATACGTGGTTAATTCGGACTACGTTAGGCAGACCTTCTATGACATAAACCTGGAGATTAAAAATACCTCGAGCGATTCAATAAGCATTTGGCTGATGAAATGCTCTTATTGGTACAATTTCCTGATTAATAATAATTACATGACTTTTGAGGAGCCAGGATGTGATGGCAACTATCCCATCCGGGTAAAGTTCGCGCCTGGAGAAAACAAGGAATATAAATTCACGTTGGCAAGGTCAATTAAGTTTGACTATCCATGTAGATATTGCGTTTATGGCGACCAGGTTGAAACCACAAAACTTGGTCTGATTATTATAGACGACCCCTTCGAAAGCAAAATGCACGTATTGGATTACGACCTTTTGATGGAAGACAAGAGCAAATGGAGAATTGTTTGGAGTAATCCATTGTACTTGCTAGGTAAACCGGAGGAAAAAAAGTAACGGGCACAGCAGCAGTTAGGCTCACGCCATTCGAAAATCTTCAGGCCCCGGACGATCTGTTATACGGAAATAAACCAAGTCCTCTATTCAGTAATTTCCTGGTTGGAGTCTAGTTGCAAACTATGAAAATAGAGGTATTTTAGAATGCATGAAAAACACCCTCCTCCTGGCCTTTCTATTGGCATGCTTTCCCTCCGCCGCGCAAAAGCAACCGCAGCTTACCATTCTCACATTCTCGGGTGATGTTACCATCGGCGGACAACCCGTAGCGGCCGGACAGTTGGTATATGACGACAGCAAGAATCTTCTGATCAACGGAAACGGAAGCTACGTCAATATCCTGACGGAAACCGGCTACGCACGAAGGTTGGAAAAAGGAAGTTATTCGCCCGAATACGTGAACCTCGGATCGCCGAGAGCTAAACCAGGGTCTGAAAAAGGAATGCATTATTATCCTCCACGCCTCGACATCCTTACCGCCCCGGAAAGGGCGCCAATAAAAATCTTTGGCGACTCTGTTTTCTTGCTGTGGAAATTTAATGATTCACGCCAGCCCGCGCCAATAACGATTTCGCTACTTAACCCGTTCGAAGATCACCTTCTGGACACCAGCACGCAGCAGTCATTCTGCGTACTAGGCGTTGCCCCGTTTTTCCTTCGCGAAACTCTCGTCATTATAGAGGTGACATCTGCGATAGAAAGAGAAGTCCGTTCGTTGAGGAAAATGGACGAGGCGATGCGCACGCGCATTCAAAACGATTTACAAACCCTGAAAGCCAATACCGAGACCGAGCGCGCCATCGCACGGATTGCCATCTTTGAGATCAATGACCTCATCTACGATGTAACCTATGGTCTCTACAAACTCCGGATGGCAGAGAACGCCGCTGGGGTGCCGATCGTCAACAACTATTATCAACGACTGTTGAAGAAGTACGGCATGGACGCGTTATAATGCATGAACCCGTATACACCTTTCCGACAACCACTGCATTACCACCAAAGTATCTCTCTGACAATTTTTTCCTGGTTAGCGTATCGTTGCAAATCATGAAATAGACGTATTTTAGAATGTATGAAAAACATCCTCCTCCTGGCCTTTCTTTTGACATGCCTTCCTTCCGTCGCGCAAAAGCAACCACAGCTTACCATTCTCACATTCTCGGGCGATGTTACCATCGGCGGACAACCCGTTGCTGCCGGACAGTTGGTCTATGACGACAGCAAGAATCTTCTGATCAGGGGAAAAGAAAGCTACGCCAATATCCTGACGGAAACCGGCTACGCTCGAAAGCTGGGGAGCGGAAGTCATTCGCCCGTTTATGTGAACAGGGCATCGGCGAGACCAGAACCGCCGCCCTACCACGCAGTGAACTACGACCCTCCACCCATTGACATCGTTACAGCCCCCGACCGACCGCTCAAGAATGTCTTTGGAGACTCTGTTTTTCTAATGTGGAAAGGAAACTATTCGCGCAAACCCGTGCCACCCTTCACGGTTTCACTTCGCAGCATATTCGATGATCAACTCCTGGACACTGTCTCGCAGCATTCTTTCTGCGCGCTGCACGTTGGCCAGCTTCTCCTTCGGGAAAAGAACATCATTCTTGAAGTGAAATCATCGCAGGATTGGTCATCGATGCATATGCTTGCAAAAATGGATGATGAGACACTCCGGCGTATTCAAAACGATTTACAAACCCTTGTAGCCCATACCGAAACTGAACATGCCATCGCCCGGATCGCCATCTTTGAGACCAACCATCTCATTTACGATGTAACCTATGGTCTCTACAAACTCCGGATGGCAGAGAAAGCCGCGGGGGTGCCGATCGCCAGCAACTACTACCAACGACTGTTGAAAAAATACGGTATGGATACGTTATGACGCGTGATTCAACTTATACGGATACACCTTTCCCGACGCCCACTGTGCAACATACAAGTTGCCATCTCTGTCCACGCACACATCGTGGGGATGGACAAACAACTTTTCCGATTGCGCCATGGGTCGCAGTTTTCCATCCGTGTACACGGGCGGTGTTCCTCCAATGTTAGAGATCACTTTGTTGTTCTTGTCAAGGATCGTCACAAAGCCGGTCCCTTCTGCGCCAAGGTCGGGTGAACGAAGTACGGCGGCGTAAAGATGATCGCCCTTGATCACCGGGCGACACACACAAGCTCCGGGCAACGCAATGATCTCCATCAATTCTCCCTCCATCGAAAAACGTTTGAAGCAATTGCGCGTGCGATCGGTCACCAACAGCGTGGGATTGCCTTGGCGTTTATCGATCACAATGCCATGAGCGTTGTCGAGTTTAGCGTCACCTTCTCCCCTGCCGCCAAAATAGTGTTTCAGTTTTCCTGCAGCGTCATAGTGCAAAATGTATTGTGCACCATAACCGTCGGCAATATAGAAGTCGCCATTGTCGGCGACGGCTACTTCGGTGGGGACGAATTGTTCGGCTTTGGGGTAGAGGTTGTCTTCCTGGGGTGGATCGATGGTGAGGAGGAGTTCTCCTTTCAGGCTGGCTTTGTAAACCTGGTGTTTCACAGTGTCGGTGATGAAGAGCGTGTCGCCGGCGAGCGTGAGACCGTGGCCGCCGGGGAATTCATGTCCCCAGGTTTGCAGCAGTTTGCCCGAGGTGTTGAAGACCATGATGTTGTTTTTGGTTTCGTTGGTGAGCAGCAGGATGTTTCCTGAGGCGTCCTGCACCATTTCATGGCAGTCGTTCACGGGGTTTTTCAACGGGTCGGCTTTGCTCCATTTGGTGTCGAGGGTGAACTTCATGTTGCCTTGGCCATACACGGGGCCGGCTTTGCGGGCCAGCAGGTCGGTGGTAATGGTGAGCGTCGCGATGGAGGCGAGGCTGGCGCGTTGGATAAAGGCTCTTCGTTTCATAGGGTTGTAGTTTTAGAAATGTTGGCGACAGTAGATGATCATTTTTTATCCCTGCAGGCTTTCGGCGCCCATGGGTTTGACGGAGGTGAGCAGGTAGCGGTTGAGCGGGAAGCTCACTTCTAACAATACTTTCAGTTTGTTATCCAGGGCGTCCGTTATGATGGCCATGTCGGTGCGGGAGAGGTTGTAGGGATGGGGTTCTACAAAACCGGGCATGGCCTGGAAGGATTCCCAGTGGATGGCGAGCGTGTCGCCTTCCTGGAGGCGCTCCAGTTCCTGCAGGGGCAATTCTACGTAGGTGGTGCAGGAAGAGAGGTTGATTTGGTGCGTTTCCATGGATAGCGATTTACTTCAAGGTATTGGGGCGAAGTAAAGCTACTGAATTTTTCAAAAAATACATTTCATCCACCTTCGCCCTCCTTCGCTGAAGCTACGGCGGGCACAGCCCTCCTTCGCTGAAGCTTCGGCGGGCAATGCAAGCAAAAAGATCCAAAGGGAGTTACGCCCTTCAATGTTGCGTGGCCTTGATTGGAGTTAGGGTTTTAGAATGAGCACGGAGGAGGTGTTATTGAGCCATTCGCTGTGGGATTCCATGAGCTTTTTCCAGGTTTCCAGGCTGAGGATGACCAGTTCTTGCTGGGCCAGGAAGGATTTGTCGATGGTTTTGTCTTGCAGGAGGCGGATGTGTTGGGGGGCGTTCTGTTCGATGGCGCGGATGGATTCGCGGATCTCGGCGTCGTTCTTCACCACGTCGTTCAGATCGAGGATGGTGATCTGGGCTTCGGCGTTGTTGATGAGGCGTTGGGCATAGCCGATGAGAAATTTGTCGCGGGGCTCCACCAGGGGTATAAACACGCGGTCGATTTTCTCCAGTTGTTTGTCGATGAGGATGCCCACCGGCACATGGCTTCGGCTTAGGATGGAGCGGGTGCGTTCGTCGAAAGAAGAACTGTCGAACAATTTTTCTTTGCCGGTCACCGTGCCCAAGAGACGGTTGGGGTTGATGATACGGGTGGTGAAGCCCAGCACTTTTCCCAGCAAGCTGCCTTCAAAAATGGATTGGCCCACCCCCACCAACAACAGGTCGTAGTCGCCGCGGTTGGCCACTTCCGCGATCTCTGCGTCAATGTCGTTGGTGGGTTTAAACAAGGTGGTTATTTTTTGTTGGAGCCGGTGCGATTCTTCCACTACGGGCGAGAAGCTCTCCTTCTCATATTCTTCCACGTTATATTGATTCAATTCATTACTCGGCGACAAGTGCATCGCGGTGATGGCCGCGTTGCCATTGAGTTTGCGTGTCAGGCTGTTCGCGAGGCGCAGCAGGGAACGTCCCCGCTCGGGGTTGCCAAACGACACCAGGATCTTGAACTTGCTGATCTGGCTCACCTCGGCATCCACCATCGCGGTCTTCGATTTGAAGAGGAAGTTGATGATGTCCAATGCAGGCCCGGTCATGCCGGTCGTAATCAGTGCCATGATCACCATCATGGCAAACACCTGGGGTGTGAGCACGCCGAGGTCGTAGCCGATGTTGAGCACGATCAGTTCCATCAGTCCGCGGGTGTTCATGAGGGCGCCAATGGCCAGGCTGTCTTTCCAGCTTTGTCCAACGAACTTCGCGGCCAGCGCACTGCCCAGGAATTTTCCCGTAACGGCTACCAGGATGATCACGCCGGTGATCATCCACAGATGGGGATCGTTCAACAACCCGATCTGTGTTCGCAATCCCGTAAATACAAAGAACAAGGGAAGCAGCAGCACCACGGCCACATCGTCCACTTTTTCGATGAAGATGTTTCTGAATTTCATGTTCTCGGGCATCACCGCGCCGGCCATAAACGCTCCGAACAGGGCGTGAATACCGATCACCTCCGTGGCATAAGAAGAGACCACCAGGATGAGAAAGAAAATGGCCACCACCGGTTTGCTGAGGTTTTCGCGAGAAGCATGCAAATCGCCCACGCGTTTCAGGAACGGGCGGATCACGTTCAACATCACCACCACATAGCCGATGGACAGCCCCATGATATACAGGGCACTGACAAACGATCCGGCTTTCACAATGGCAATGACGGCCGCCAGAATGCACCAGGCCGTAATGTCATCGGCTGCCGCGCAGGTGATGACGACGGTGCCCAGGCGTGTTTTCTGAATGCCCCGCTCCTGCACAATGCGCGCCAAAACCGGAAAGGCCGTAACGCTCATCGAGATGCCAATAAATAAAGCGAAGGAAGAAAACTGTATGCCCTCCGGCGCAAATGACTCGTAAATAAAATAAGCCAACCCCATGCCGAGCGCAAACGGGATGATGATGCTGGCATGGCTCACCACCACCGCCTCGTGCGCCTTGTTGCGCAGCACCTTCAGGTCAAGCTCCATCCCCACCACAAACATGAACAGGATCAACCCAATCTGACTCAGGAACTGGATGTTGCCCATCGATTCCTTCGGGAACAAGGCCGCCGAGAATTCGGGGAAGTACATGCCGAGCAACGACGGGCCCAGCACAATGCCGGCGATGATCTCGCCCACAACCGACGGCTGCCGGAGTTTTTTGCATATCCATCCAAAGAGACGGGCGAACAGAATAATAGTCACGATCTGGCCCAGCAACACCGCCAGGGGATGGTGCAAACTGTGGCTGAACCCGGTGACAAAGTCAGACCAGGGGTTAGTTTCCGCGGCGCGCACCACGATGTTTCTCCCCGCCTCTTGCTTCTCTCCCACCAACACAATCCAGTACATCAACCCCGAAAAAATGCCGATGACGCCGATGTAAAAAAATATATTCCTAAACTTCTTCATGCTTGCTTTGTTATGCGTCCGGTAGAACCGCCGTGGTGCGACGGATTTACCGGTGCAAATATGAAAAAGCGGAAGAAAGAATGAAGGCCGCTGGTCACAGAATGTAATGAAACCGGAAAAAAATGTAACGAAATGCGGTGTCCTGCGAGGGCTTACAATTTTACTTTTTTGAGGAAGTCAGTGCGATAGATCTCGTTCAGCGTAAGCACAATGGATTTGCCCGCCGCGTCGGAAAATGCTGTGGTGATTTGATCGTGTGAAAAATGCTGGACGCTCTTCAAAGCAATCATTTGCTTTTTGTTAATGCGACAAAAATCCGCGGCCGGCAACAGGCCCTCCAGCTTTTCGAAGGAAATATTTTTCAGCGTAAGCGTGTGACCGTCGGTGAGTTGGACAAATTTGTCGCGGCTATCAGTCTCGGAAGCGCTGACATAGCCGATGGTATCAAAAAATAAAAGGGTTTTCCCCTTGTCGGTATTGAGTTGCACAAAATTCCTGGACAACTCGCTCTTGTTGATGCGCTGCCCCACTTTTTGTACAGCTTGTTGCAGGCGCTCTTTCGTGATGGGTTTGCGCACATAGTCCACGGCGTCCAGGTCAAAGGCGTCGGCGGCAAACTCGGTGTAAGCGGTGGTGAAGATCACGGGCTTGCCTTTCAGCAGGGCGGCGATCTGCAGGCCATTGGTACCGGGCATTTCGATGTCGAGAATACAAAGATCGAAGGCCAGCGTGGGCAATTCTCTCAGGAATATTTCAGGATTGTTGTAGGCCCGCACCACTTCCAGTTCCGGCAGTTGTTCGCAGAGCAACTTCAGGTAGGTCAGCCCGGGGAGCTCGTCATCGAGCAGCAAGCATCTTAACTTTGTGTTCAAGCAGGTCTATCTTTAAATGGGCAATGTACGTATCGTTCTCCACAAACCGGTTCAGTTTAAAGTCGTCCTGGTAAATAATGCGCAGCCGCTGCGCCAGCGTCTCGGCGCCAATGCCGCCTTTCTCCTTGGACATACTGGGTTTGGAGGAGATCTTGTTGGACACGGTCAGAAAAAAAGTATTGTCCTTCAATTCGAACACCACGGAAATGAATGCATCGGCGCGCTGCAGGTCGGCGTGCTTGAAAGCGTTTTCGATCAGGTCTACGGAAATGAGCGGAGCCAGCACGCGTTGGGTGTACATGGGATCGCTCTCATCGATCTTTGTTTTCACCTTCAATTCGAACAAGGGGCTCACCTTGATCTTGTTGATCTCGATCAGGTTCAAAGCAAATTCAATCTCTTCTTTCGGTGTCACATAGCGATGACGTGTTTCATATAACAAATAGTCCAACACGTTCGACAGCTTGTGAAGGGAAAAATACGTTTGGTAAGCGTGTGATTGTATGGAATTGAGAATGT
>CBIHQM010000295.1:0-8695 GCA_966211885.1 uncultured Chryseolinea sp. | reverse complement strand
GGTCGGAACGACGATGTCGTAGCCCGAGTTGCCCGTGAGCAGCTTGGCCTGCAGGGGCAAGGACAGATTGCCGATCTCGTCCAAAAAAATAGTGCCGCCGGAAGCGATCTCAAAACGACCGGGCTTGTCTTGTTTGGCATCGGTGAAGGCGCCCTTGACATAACCAAACAATTCACTTTCGAATAGCGTCTCCGTGATGGCGCCGAGGTCCACACTGATAAATACCTGGTCTCTGCGGGCCGACCGCCGGTGAATGGCGCGGGCCACCAATTCTTTTCCCGTGCCGTTTTCCCCGAGGATCAACACATCGGCATCGGTGCCGGCCACGCGGTCGATCATTTCGCGCACACGCCCAATGGCGGGCGAGTCGCCGATGAAGTCCGTGTAGGCGTGATCGATGTCGTCGCTCAATTTCTCCTGCGCTGTTTTCAACTTTTCCACTTCCTTGCGCGACTGCCGGAGTTGCAGCGCCGAGAGGAGCGTGCCCAGGAGTTTTTGATTCTTCCACGGCTTCAGCACAAAATCCACTGCGCCATTTTTCATGGCTTTCACCGCCAGGTCCACTTCGCCATAGGCGGTGATGAGAATGACCACGGCTTGCGGATCGGCTTTCAGGATCTGGTCAAGCCAGTGAAACCCTTCTTCCCCGTCGTTCACCCCTTTTTTGAAGTTCATGTCGAGCAGGATCACATCGAAGTCCTGGTTTTTCATCAGGGCGGGAATTTTTGCGGGGTCTTCTTCGATCTGTACCAGCGAAAATTCCTGTTTCAAAAACATGCGGGCGGTTTCCAGCACGTCGCGGTCATCGTCTACGATCAATATCTTTGCAGCGTTCATCCGGTCAATAAAAGTCGGGTTTAGGATGGCCGGGCCTCGCGTGTAATCGCCAGCCCAAACCATCCATTCCGTTGTTTTTGGTTTATAAAGCTACTGGAATTGTATCATATTCAAACGTTTATTTGTATCGTTTTTGATACATGTTGCCGACTTGAAATTGGATTGTGTTGATGTAAATATTTGATTATTAATGTATTACAACAATGGCACAACTTTAGTAATGGATGAAGCATTATGATAAAAAACTACCTGATCATCGCCCTTCGAAATTTCCTCCGGAACAAGAACTACACCCTCATCAACGTGCTGGGGTTGAGCATCGGCCTCACCTCGTGCATCGTGATCTTTTTGATGATCACCTATGATCTGAGTTTCGATAAATTTCATGCGCACTACAACAGCCTTTACCGGATTGTCCAGGATGCAGAAAGCGCTTCAGGCATCCAGTCGGAAGCCGCTACGCCTTACCCGCTGGCGCAAGCTTTCCGCAATGATTTCCCGGAGATCCCGCTGGTCACCCAAATGCATTACCAGGACGAGGTCCTCGTGCGGGTGGGCGATGACAAGCAGATCGTGGAGAATATCCTTTTTGCCGACTCCTTGTTTTTCGAGGTGTTTAGTTTCAAGGTGATCTCCGGAAATCCCAAGGCTGAATTAGGTCAGCCCGGAAAAGTGTTTCTCACCGAGTCGCTGGCCAAGAAGCTGTTGAAGCATGAAGGCGTGACCACCATCAAGATCGGCAACAAAGTGCAATTGGACGTAGCCGGCATTGTTGCCGATCCCCCCGCCACATCGCACATTCAATTTACCATGGTCGTTTCCATGCCTTCCCTCACGGAGGATTTTCTGGGCGGCCTGCCCCTGGATGAGTGGGGAATGACGGCTTCGGGTTTTACCTATATCGTTCTGCCATCAACGATCGACCCCGCTTCGCTGACCCCTCGCTTCGCTGCATTTGTAAAAAAATATATGGCGGAGGAGGACCAATCGATCAAACAGACGTATTCGCTCCAGGCCTTGCAAGACATCCACTTCAGTAAAAAATATACAAAAAATCCCGGAACGTTCTCCAATGCCGAATATACGGACCTGGTAGTGCTGGGCATCCTGGGATTGTTCATCCTGGCCATCGCCTGCATCAACTTCATCAACCTGGCCACAGCGCTGGCGATAAAAAAATCCAAAGAGATCGGCATCCGGAAAACACTCGGTGCCAAGCGCGGTCAGCTCACCTTGTATTTTCTGGGCGAGACGTTCCTGATCACCTTGTGTGCCGTGCTCATCTCCCTTTGTGCAACCGAGTGGCTGTTGCCGTGGATCAACCGGTTTCTGACCAAGTCGTTGGAGCTGAACATTCTGTCCAACCCGATGCTGGTGTTGTTCTTATTGGGGTTAATGGTGATGGCCACGCTGTTCTCAGGATTTTATCCGGCGGTGATCCTGTCGGGGTTCAATCCGGCGGCCGTTCTGAAAAATAAGATCTCGGCCCAGGGCAGTTCCGGTGCCACGGTGCGGAAAGTACTGGTGGTGTTCCAGTTCATGATCGCGCAGGTGCTCATCATCGGTACACTCATCGTGGCCGACCAGATGGAATATTTCAACAGCAAGCCACTGGGTTTCAACAAGGACGCGATCATCACCATTCCCATCCCGGAGATCACCCCCCAGAACAAGCTGGCCTTGCGGGCACGCCTGGAGGCCAACCCCAACATTCAATATCTATCCTATTCCCTGGGCGCACCGACCTCCAACAATAATTTCAATACGGGATTTTACCTGACGGAGAAAGGCACAGGCGAACGCTACGACGTAGGGCTAAAGCCTGTCGATATCCACTACCGCGACACCTATGGCCTCAAACTGGTGGCCGGACGCTGGTTCACGGAAGCCGAAGAGAAACGTGCGGACTTTAGTTTGCCGGAGGGCGAGGAGGAATTCAAATACATCATCAACGAGGCCGCTGTGCGGACATTGGGTTTTCACGATCCGAAAGACATCATCGGAAAATTCATCACTACCGGTGTACGGCGCACGAACGCGGAAGTGATCGGAGTCGTGGAGGACTTTCACGTGTCGTCGCTGCATGACAAGATCAAACCCGTGTTGCTCATGAGCATGCCCGAATTTTATTTCACGGCGGGCATGAGGGTGGCGCCCGAACATTTTTCGGAGACCATCAAGTTTATCGAAAAGAATTGGAACGAAGTTTTTCCCGACTACTTCTTCGAATACGAATTCCTCGACCAGGAGCTGGCGGCCCTCTACCAGCAGGACGAAAGAACGTTCACCCTCTTCAAGATCTTCGCCGGCATCTCCATCTTCATCGGTTGCCTGGGCTTGTACGGACTCATCTCGTTCATGGCCAACCAGAAACTGAAAGAGGTCGGCATCCGCAAAGTGATGGGCGCATCGGTGACCAGCATCATGATGCTGTTCTCGAAGGAGTTTATCAAACTCATCGTGATTGCCTTCGTGATGGCGGCGCCACTGGCCTGGTATGCCATGCACCGGTGGCTGGAGAACTTTGCCTACCGCATCGACATCCGCTGGACGGCATTTCTCATCGCAGTGGGCGCCACGTTGGCGATCGCCCTGCTCACGGTAAGTTATCGCTCGCTGCGGGCAGCGGTGACCAACCCAGCCGAAACCCTTCGTACGGAATAAATTTTCATTTCAAACGCCTTAACCTCATCATCATATGTTCCAAAATTATTTTAAGACCGCCATCCGCAGCATTGTTCGCGAACGCTACTATGCACTGATCAAGATCGCCGGGCTCGCCCTGGGGCTGGGCACCAGCCTGGTGTTGTTCCTGTATGTGACCCACCAACTGTCGTACGACACGATGCATCCCGATGTGGACCGCTTGTATCGCGTCAATCAAACCAACATCTGGAATCCCAAGGGAGGCTTTTGGGGATCCACGGGGCCGGCGGTAGCCAACGCGTTGATCACGGAATATCCCGCGATCGAGTCCGTTCTGCGCATCAACACACCCGGCGGACAGATCGTGCGCTACACCAAACCCAACCGCGATGTAGTGGCCATCAACGAAGAAAGTGTGTTGGCGGCGGACTCTACCTTCTTTTCATTTTTTGCTTTTGATTTGAAAGAGGGCGATCCGCGCACCGCCCTGGAAGGAAAAAATAAAGTAGTGCTTTCCGACAAAGCAGCCAAGAGACTGTTCGGCGACGAACCTGCTCTGGGCAAACTCATTCAGATCGGAGACCAACGGGAAACCGTGGAGGTTACCGGTGTGACAAAAGAGCAACCCACCAACGTGCATTTTCACTTTGACTATCTCCTGTCCATGCCGACCATAGCGATCATAAAAGACATGGAGTGGAGTTGGATCTTTACGCAAGTGGTCACCTACGTAAAACTCAAACCCGGCAGCGACGTTGCCACACTGAACAAGACGCTAAAGACGTTGCCCATGCGCTACGCACCGGCAACCTTTAAGCGGATCGGGATCGACTTCGATGAATTTATAAAAGAGCGCGGCGCGTGGGAGGTGTATCTGCAACCCGTGCGCGAGATGCGATTGTATTCTACGGACACTGGCAACCGCCTGGGCTCCGTGGGCGACATCAAGTATGTGTATGTCTTCAGCATCGTGGCCGCGTTCATCCTGCTGATTGCTGTGGTGAATTTTATCAACCTCTCCACCGCGCGTGGCGCCAGCCGGGCAAAAGAAGTGGGTGTGAAGAAGACCCTGGGCCTCCACCGGGCTTCGCTTATTGCCCAATTCCAGGTAGAGAACATCCTGGTCACGTTCGTTGCCATGTTGCTGGGGTTGGGTGTGATGGAGTTGCTCCGCCTGGTTATTCAGCCGCTCACGGGGCTGGAGATCCCCGTCACCTTGTGGGATAATAAATTGTTCTTTGCCATCATCATCCTGCTGCCGTTGGTGGTCGGCTTCCTGGCGGGCCTTTACCCGGCTTTCTATCTCACATCGTTCCGTCCGGCACAGGTGCTCAAGGGCAAGACGATTTCGGGGCTGCGCACGTCCAATCTGCGGAACGTGCTGGTGGTTTTCCAGTTCACCATTTCCATTGCGTTGATGGTGGCCACCATGGTCGTGTTCGATCAACTGAAGTATTTCCAATCGGCGAGCCTGGGCTTCAACCAGGAGAGCATGCTCATCGTGAACAACGGCGAAAAGCTGGGGAACCAATTGCAATCTTTCCGCGACGAGATTGCCACCTATCCCGGTGTAGTGGAAGTGTCGGCCTCCGCCGATTTCCGCAAAGCCTTTGAAGACATTTTCATGCGCGAAGGCAACGACCTGAAGCTGCCCATTGCCTATATGAAAATAGACGAATACTACATGGCAACAGCACAACATCAACTGGTCGCTGGTCGTGGCTTCGAACCCAACCGGCCGTCGGACGTAAACGCTGTGATCCTGAACGAGACCGCCGTCAGGCTATACGGCTGGACCCCCGAGCAAGCGATCGGTCAGCACATCATCTACGTCGGCGACGACGTGGGACGGCAGGAGATCATTGGTGTGGTAAAGGATTTTCATTTCCGGTCGCTCTACGAGACCATCAATCCGTTCATGTTCTTCAACATAAAGTCCAAGATGTTCGGCGACATCCGCACGGTAGCCATCCGGTTCAACACCCCCGACGTGCCCTCGTTGATCGCGAAGATTGAAAAGCGCTGGAATCAAATCGCAGACGCAACACCCTTTGAATACAACTTCCTGGATGAATCATTGAAGATGCGCTACCAGGAGGAACAACGCCTCGGTTCCCTGTTCTCCGTCTTTACGATCCTTTCCATCACCATTGCCATCATCGGGTTGGTGGGACTGGTGGCCTACTCGGCCGAGCAGCGCAAGAAGGAGATCGGTGTTCGCAAAGTTTTTGGGGCTTCGCTGACCAGCATCTATGTGATGATGAATACACAGTATGTTAAACTGCTGGTGGTGGCGTTGATCATTGCCACCCCGCTGTCGTGGTGGGCGATGCAGCAGTGGTTGGATACCTTCCAGTACAGAGTGTCCATCAGCCCCTGGCTGTTCATCTGGGCGGGAGGCGCCGAGCTTATCCTGGCCATGATTTGCGTGGGCTACCTGGCCTTGCGGGCGGCGTCGCTCAATCCGGCCACGGTGTTGAAAGAAGAATAATACGTTATTGGAGATGATCCATTCTGAACCGGCGGGGCGACCTGCCGGTTATTTTTTTGAATGACCAACTAAAGGAGCTCAGGCTTTCAAAACCGGCCGCCTGGCAGATCTCAGTGATGGGCAGGGCCGAATGTTGTAAGAGCTGCTCGGCGGTTTTCATCCGCAGACGGGTGAGGTATTGAAAGGGCGTACAGCCAAAATAAACACAAAAGTTGCGCAGCAAATGATTGGGGGAAAGCATCGAAGCGCTGCTCAGTTCCTCCAGACCGATGGATTCCGCTTTATAGGCATGCAGATAATCGCGGGCCACGAGCAGACGGCGCGCGATCTCTTGTTTCGTGCTTGTCTTGGCAAAGGGCAGGCTCAGGGCGCGCGATGACGCGCGGGCTTCGGTTGAGCGCAGGGCATGGAACAGGAAAAAGAGATCCTCGCGCAGTGAAAGCATCGGCGCGTTTTGCCCGATGGATTGCTTGAGCTCCGCAAGATTTTGGCGGAGACTCTCGTCCAATTCCAGGGTGTTCAGGTTGAAGGTGTAGGAAGATGAAGGGCGGTCTGCCGGATCGTCCAACAGTCGTTCGTCGGCGCGTTGAAAATGTTGGAGCACGTCGGCCACCAGGGTGGCATCGAAGAAGACAATAAACGTCTCGGCTTTGAAGGGGCTGTTCACCAGCACGCGGTATTCCTGGGCGTCGTTGAGGATCAGGAGACGGTTCTCGTCGACGGTCAGCCGCCGGTTCTCCACTTCATACAGGGCCTCGCCTTTCAAAGCCACCTTCAGGGAGAGCGGGCCCACACCTTTCCAATCGTGGAAGCGGGCGCTGCTGTTCATGATGATGGAGCTTTCGCGCGTACTGGCGAACAGCGAGCCTTCGGGGGCGCGCGTCTTTTGGGGATCTTTATGTACGAATGCCAGCACGATTGCGTAATTTAAAGTAAGATACAAAAAGGTGATTTAAAAGAAGTTCTCCGACCCGCATCACCCTAGCTTCGCCAACATAAACCCAGATTTTCTATGATAACCCGACGCAATTTTATTACCGGACTGCCCATCCTCACCCTCGCCGGCGTTCCGGCATGGGCCCAGGACAAACGACCCGACCCGCTCAGCATCGACAAAGTGGAAGAGTTTGTGAGACTGGGTCACGGCGACCTTGTGGGCACCAAACAGATGCTGGAAGAAACACCAGCCGTTTTGCACGCGACCTACGACTGGGGCAACGGCGATTTTGAAACCGCCCTCGGCGGCGCATCCCACATGGGCCGCAAGGATATCGCCGAGTACCTGGTCGGAAAAGGTGCCCGCATGGACATCTTCACCGCCGCCATGATGAACAAGATCGACATCGTGAAAGCCATCTTTGCCGCCTTCCCCGATACCCACCTCTGCAAAGGACCACACGGCATCACGTTGCTGATGCACGCCCAGAAAGGAGAGGCAGGAGAGGTCCTGGAATTCCTGAAGCTTCGTAACATCACCCAATGACCATGGAAGAAAAAGTATTGACGCTCCTCAAGGCGCGCCGCACCACCGATCTCATCGACGAATTGAAACAACACCCCGCGCTGGTCGACACCCGCGACCCACAGGGTGTATCGCTCTTGTCACTGAGTTTTTACTATGGGAACTCCGAACTGAGCGACTACCTGCTGGCCCACAAAGCCAACCTCGACATCTTCGAAGCCAGCGCCGCAGGGCGCCTCGACAAGGTCAAAGCCTTCGTCACCGAACATGGCGACCAACTCAACGCCTTCTCTGCCGACGGCTTCACACCGCTGGGGTTAGCCTGTTTCTTTGCGCGAACCCCCGTGGCAGCGTACCTGCTGGACGCCGGCGCAGACCCCAGCCTGGCTTCACGCAATGCCTTCCACGTGGCCCCGCTCCACTCGGCGGCTGCCGCGCGCGCCACCGACATCGTGCGCCTCTTGCTGGAACATCATGCCGACGTGCAGGCCACCCAGCAAGGCAACAACACCGCGCTACACTCCGCCGCCCACCACGGCGAGTTGGAGATGACCCGGCTACTCCTACGCTATGGTGCCAACCCGAAAGCAAAGACCGACCAGGGGCAAACGCCCTATGACATGGCCATCGAAAAGGGATTCACGGAAGTAGCGGCGCTGCTGAAAGGCTGAGGGGAGAAGCTACGACAGGCCTAATTGAACCTTGAAGTACTCCAGGGTGAAAGGCTTGTGGATAACGGCGTCGAACCCGGCTGCCTTCAGTTCGGTCACCTGCTGGTTGTCGACATAGTTGGTGAGCACAAAGGCCTTGAAAGGGTGGGTCACAAAGGTGCGCAATTGCTGCAGCACGTGGTGGGCCAGCACGGTAGTGGTGAGGTAGTAATCGATGATGACCACGTCGAATGTATTGGCCCGGGCCCAGTCCAGCGCCTCCTGAGGAACGGTGAAACCCTCTGCTTCGAACTCCAGTCCCACTAATTTTTTTACTACGAACAAATCGAACTTCTCATCGTCGAGGATCAGTACCTTCATTGGCGTCAGCCTTTAGTATATCAAAAGTATCTTTCCGCAGGAGAAACTACAAGCAGAATGAAAAAACTTTGCCGCTCCCGGGGGAGAAATCCAGGAGGGTGCCAAGGTGTTTTTCATAACGTATCGTGTTCTTTTTCTTTACTATATGATTCCCTAGCTCTAGTAAGAATGTAAGCCCGAGGGACGGGGAAGGTAAAGGTTAGATGCGCATTGGGGGAGCGCTTCGCG
>CBIHQM010000294.1:0-8704 GCA_966211885.1 uncultured Chryseolinea sp. | reverse complement strand
GGGTCATCTGTATTTTTGTTTTTCATACCCGGGCCGTGGGGGGCGGGGGGGGGGTGTTGTTGGGTGTGGCCAGTCCGCCCGCGGGCGGACCAGGGCGAGGAGGTTCTGGCAACCCTGGCCTAAAGGCCAGGGTTATTCGAATTGCATTTGAGTTTGGGCTGAGGTTCTCGGATCGTTCTGCAAGCGGCAAGCCTATGCATGTGTTGAACTCAATAGACCATAGACCGTTGGGGTCACCTTAATCCTCTTCTGTATTACAATTCCGTTTTTGTGTATGCGGCTTCTCCCATGAGCTTCTGCTTGTTCAGCGCAGAGCCTGATATACTCCAATTCTGAATTTATGTATGAAGTCGTCGGAGTGCGCGTAGGGTTCGACGTTGGTGAATACCAGGAGGATCAGGTTTTCTTTTGGGTCGATCATGTATTCGGAGCAGTACATGCCGCCCCAGGTGAGCGAGCCGACGCTGGCGTTGTCGCCATAGTGGGTGCCTTCGGTGACGACCATGAGGCCCAGGCCGAATTTATCTTTGCGGTCCCATACTTCGAGGGTGCCGATCTGGTTGCGGAACATCAGCTCGATGGTTTTGCGTCCGAGGATCTGGTGGTTGTTGAAGCGGCCATAGTTGAGCAGCATCTGGCAGAAGCGGGCGTAGTCTTCAGTGGAACTGATGAGGCCCGCGCCCGCAGAGAAATAGGTCTTGGCGCCCGTGGTGGCGAAAGAACGATAGTCTTGGTTTGGGTTTAATTGCAGGGGTTTGTCGGTGGAGGCTTTGGAATACAATTCTACCAGGCGTGAAGCTTTCTCGGCCGGCAGATAGAAATAGGTGTCGTTCATGCCGAGGGGGCCAGTGACGGATTCTCTCAGATACACATCCAGCTTTTTGCCGCTCAGCAGTTCAATGAGGTAGCCAATGACGTCGGTGTTGAGGCCGTAGACAAATTTTTCGCCGGGGTCGGCCGTCAGCGGTCGGGCTGCGATCTTCTTCACCACGTCGGCCAGCACGTCGGGTTGGGTGGAGTTGAAGTAGGGCACTTGGAACTCTGGCAATTTTTCAAGGGGATGTTGGTAAGGGATGCCGGCCGTGTGGGTGAGCAGGTGGCGGATCGTGATCTCGCTTTTGGCGGGACGCGTTTCGTATTTCAAGGTGGCCGCGTCGAAGCTTTCCAGGACGCGAGGTGATTTAAATTCGGGGATGTATTTGCTGATGGGATCGTCGAGCAGAAATTTACCTTGTTCGAAGAGGGTCATCAACGCCACCGTGGCGATGGCCTTGGATTGGGATGCGATGCGGAAGAGGTCGTCCTTTTTTAGCGGCGTCTTGGTTTCCAGGTTGCTGTAGCCATAGGCCTTGTAGGAAACCACTTTACCATTGCGGGCCACGAACACGGTGGCGTTAGGCGCTAGGCCTTCGGTGATGAAGCTTTGCATGATGGCGTCGAGGCGTTGCAGGCGTTCGGTGGAAAAGCCGGCGTCTTCGGCGGATTTTGCCGGTGTGAAACTTTGTGGGGCCTGCTGGGCCTGTGCCGTGATGATCGCGAACAGCAAGAGCACGAGTCCGATTCTTATTTTCATGAACATGAGGTTTGCGGTGACTGTCAAAGATAAAAGAAATGGGAAAGGGTGAATACTTTATTCTTTCCTATGGAGTCACCAAGTCCTAAAACCTCATCGCTTGAGCCTTATGATTAACCTTTATTCTTTGGCCTTGGCACCCGGGCCAAACAACCCGCCGAATTTGGAAAGCAGGGCCAGCGCGCCGCTCAGGGCCAGGAGGAACGTGTTCAGGTTGTCGAACAGTTCTTTTTGGGCCAGGGCCACGAACACCACGATGCCCAGCAGCACCATGACCAGCACCAGGCGGATGCTGTGCCAGGTGCCGTTTCGCGAAACCTCCTTTTCCATGTCGAGCTCTTCGTCCTCTTTGAACACGTTGAGGATAAAATTGTTGAAGCTTTGGTTCATCATTCGCAGGGAGTCCTTCATTTCGATGAGCCCCTTCTGCATCAGCGACCGGATCAGTTTCTGATTTTTCAGGTTTACAAAACCATCTTTGGCCAGGTCGAACAGAAAATACTTTTCGATTTTGGAGAGCGAGTTCCACACGGCATGATAATAGGGCTCTGCTGTTTCTTCCACGCGCAAAATGAAATCCTCTTCGTCGTGACCACCGTGGGTGATGTATTTTCTTTTTTCCAGGGTGCGCAGGTAATAGCAGGCTTTCAATTCGCGGTCGACCAGGCTTGGGGCGGGAATTGATTTTTGCGACGGGCGGATGGATTTATAGCATACCTCAAACTCGCTCAGCATATTTTTCCAGTTCCGGAGAGCGGCCTTGTATTCGGATTTCCGGTTGTCGTCTTGCTTTTCGGGGGGGATCTTTTGATAGTCCTTGATCTTATGGCGATACACTTCCAGGATCACCGTGGGCTGGATGGTGGAGGTGATGATGATCTGGCTCGATTTCCCGGACAAAAGTTTTTGCACCAGGTCGAGCTTTTTCTGGTTGAACGCATGGTCGTTGACGGCAAATTCAAAATGGCGGATCACCTTCACGGGTTTACTATCGGAGGGCACCCAGGAATCGGGACCTTGCTGACAATCGAAGACGTCGGCGTTGGCGATGACGCGGCTGATGAATTCGTGTTTGGACGATTGTGGTAATCCCACCACAAACAAGCGCGGCACGTTGCGGATCTTGAAGGGCAATTCACCCAACCGTTGTTTGCGCGGGATCCATCCTAATCCAAAAATATATTTCACCGAAAAACTGATGATCCTTCCCACCAGGAAAAACGAAAGCACGACCAACAGAAAAATAAAAAGTCCGTATTCGCCACACACGGGATTAAAGTCCTTGATGGTGGTTGACAGATATTGCTCTTCATATTGCCCTTTGCGTGGATCGTTCCGGAATTCGATGCCCACATCTTGTCTGTCGGACATGTTCCATTGCCACTTGCCGTCGTTGGCTTGTTTGAACGCGCCGGTGCTCGACATGCCCAGGGCGCTCGTGAGCCGAGGCCAATATTGGAAAAGCAATTTCTGAAAAGCCGAATTCGAGTCGTGTTCATCGTTCACGGGCCTGGACGAATACGGCAGGTAGTTACCCAGCGAGTCGATCTTCTGACGCACGTGGGGATCGTTGAAAGGAACCAGTATGACGTCGAAGTTTTTTGTCCGCTTGAAGTTTGCTTCGGCAGCCATCAGTTGTTGATAGCGTGTCCAGATCACCGCTTCTTCAAAGTGTGCCGTCCGGTAGAAGTAGGTCACGGGAATGATGCTGACCAGCACCACCCACAGCATCAGTTGGGTGCTGTAGTTACCGGGATACGTGAGGATGTCGCGCAGAAAATGAGGTCGCAGTCCTCCATACGTTTCGCGCACATCGTCATAGAACCACCGTTGCACGATGAACTCCGACACAAAATAGGAAACGGCCAAAACTCCGGCGAAGACCACCTGCAACAAGAAGGTTTCCCAGGAATTGTCCCAATACGAAAACGAACTCCAGTCCAACAGCAGGATGAGTAGGATGCTGCAGCCTGGGAAAACAAAGGCTTTCCACCCGTTTCGCTCGTGAAACACCAACCAGTAGAACACCAGCAGCATCATGGGCAGGGAGACGAAGGTGACGCCCACGGCCAGGTCGCCCGCCCACCAGAGCAGGATCAAGGAGAAAATCATGACCACGACTTGCACGACGATGACGCGTTTGTATTTTTCAGACCGTTCGCGCACGGGGAGCAGCCAGCGCAGGAAGAAGCGTCGCTTACTCAGTCGCGACGTTCGATAGTCGCAAAGGAACAACACCAGCAACTGCAGGCCCAGCGAAAAGAAGAGCACGCACAAAAATGAGAAGGCAAAAAATATGGTGAGCACCACCGGAGAACGCTGGTCGTCTTTGTTGTGAAACACCACGAGGTACAACGGAACGTCATCGATGGGTTGAGTGTACATGCGCTGCTGATGGCCTTCGTAGTCGGTCGAGAAGTGGAGCGTTGTCCGGCCTTGTATGGCGGCGGTCAGTTTGTCGCGGCGGTCTACTTCCAGCAGGAGATTTTCCTGGTGATTTTTGAGCGTGTTGGCGTGGAACCACACTTCGCCCGTTTCATCGACGATACAGAAACCATAGCCTGGGGGAAGTATGGGGTCCATCACGGAATGGAGCCGCGTGGACATGGCCAGCACGCTGGTTGATGCCAGGGTGTTGTGGGCGATGCCAATCCCCGCCTCGGGCGAATGGTCGGTCCAGGATTGGATGGACTGCAGCGTGAATAATTTCGGCTCGACACCCTCTTTAATTTTTCCGGTTCCCGGCAAATACCAGAGGCTGTCTTCCAGCACGCGGCTGAAATATTTGCGAGAGCCCAGGTTCGGCATAGGGTAGTTGCTATCCTGGTCTTGGGTGGTCAGTGTGATGATGGGCTTGCCCGCGGCGTTGATGTAGAGGATGTAGTTGAAATAGGGATAATTGCCCATCGTCTTTTTCAGGAAGGCCTGTCCCACACCCAGGTCCCGGACGCCTTTGCGTTTCTGTTCGTGCAGCACATCGCCAAAAACAAAGCGATTCTTCTCGGCGGAATCGGCCTCCATGTAATCGCGCGACAACTTGCCCGACAAGTTGTCTTTCACGGAATTGAGCACGCCGTAGATGGAATCCAACTCGTTCTGAAAGCGCAACTTGATGGTGTTCGACAGGCTCGTCAGGTCGCGGTCCACGGCTTCGTTGGATTGCAGGTTGTCGCTCCCCGTCCAGATCATGAGGAAGAGCACGGCACTGCCAAACACAATGCTGAACCCGGCAAACCACACGTTCAGAATGTTGAGACGCTCGATGGCGTTCATGACCAGCAATTTCAAAATGGGCATGGCCATGAGCAGGAACAGCATGATGAGGATGGCGCTGGTAATGATGAGCGGGTCCACCTCGCGCGTTTGTTCGTTGAAGGTGTCGGCTTTTATCAGGCCGCACAGCATCCAGTTTTCGCCCTCCTGGAATTCGATGGTGTGAACGAACAGCTTGTATTTGGTGTCGGCCAGTTCGATGTTGCCAAACCGGCTGGTGAAAATTCCTTTGCGCGTCACCATCAGCGAGTCTACATTCCGGAGGTCGATGCGGTTCTCCAGGGTTTGAAACGCTTCGTTGGCGATGGGAGGGCCAGCCTTTTCGTCCTGGTGCAGGGCATGATCGTATCGCTTGATGATAAAGAACTCGTCGAACTGGTCGGGCCGATAGGCGAAGTTGGCCATCGGGAGACTGAAGACGCCGTGTTGGTTGGGATGCGCGTTGGGGTAGACGAAATAGATCCGCTCAAAATGATTGTGCATGCGAACGTCGATCTCGGCATCGTTCAGGTATCCCTCATACGTAACCTTGTCGAGGTCTCTCCGGACAATTTTGGTCACGCTGTCGACGGGAATTCTTTTCTTTCCTTCCAGGTATTCTTTTGCGCGTGACCACGATCGCACGATGGTCTTCGCATAGTCCGACCGCATCGCGACCATGTTCTCTCCATACCGTGCCAGGGCTCTGTATTTTTCTTCCCGTAGTTTTTCTTCGCGACCGTGAACGTATACCAACAGGTAGTAGGCAAAGAGTCCGCCGATAACCAGGAGCGTGGTGATGGCTACCCAGAATTTTCGTGAGAGGCTAGGAAATTTCATGGTACGCAAAAATTAATCAACGAACACCTTCAGGTATTTTCATTCATGACGATAACCGGATCCGGTAACCCAGGGACACTTACCTGAATTCGGGTAACGTCACTTATTTTTTTGCAAGACCTGTCGCTTCAACCAACGTGATCCAAAGGCAAAGCCCACCACCATTGCCTTTCATATTGCAGGGCTGGGATGGGCTCTTGATCGAAGTTAGGCATTTTAGGGCGACTTCAAACTATGCCGGAAGGTCCCAGGACACGAAAGGGGCAAAACGGCTCCTGGCACGGGCGGTATTTTTCGGGTCCCTGCTTTCCGTTGTTGCCGTATATTTTTATCTTGAGACCCTCAACCCCGAATCCGGTCTGCCTATGAAACGGTCATCGTCATTTTGCCACGTGCCGCTTCTCGCTGTCGAACCCCAAACCTAAACTATCCGAATTGATATGAAATGTATCCGCCTCTTCATTCCCGTGCTGGGATTGCTGCTCTTGTTCAGCGCCTGTAAACCCAAAAAAGAAACGGCCTCCGGCCCCTCGCCCGACTCCACCTTTGCCAAGATGGCCGACGAGTTCCTGGACGGCTACTTCACCTTCCGCCCCGGCGTGGCCACCTATGTGGGCCTGCATCAATACGACCGGGCCAAAAGAGACTATAGCAAAGCCGGTCTGGCCGCCGAGCTTGACCGCCTGAAAGCGTTCGAACAGAAGCTGGCACCTCTGGGTGACTCCCTGAGTCCGAAAGCACGCTTTGATCACAAACTACTGCTAGCGGCTATCCACCAGGAGATCTTTGCTATGGAAGACCTGGGCATCTATACAAAAAATCCCATGACCTATGCAGGCTCCATCAGCCTCAACATCTTTGCCCAACGCGACTTCGCGCCGCTGAAAGAACGGGTCAAATCCGTTATTGCCATTGAAGATCAAACCCCGGCCATCTTCGCAGCAGCCCGCGAAAACCTGGCCGACTCGCTGGCCAAGCCTTATGTGGAAACGGCCATCCTCATTGCCCGCGGCGGCGCCGACTTTCTGGAAAAGGAATTGGTCGAAGCCTTGGCGCAGGGTGTGGACGACACGCTGCGAACCGTTTTCAACGCTGCCAATAAAAAGGCCATCGGAGAACTGCGTGGATTTGCCACGTGGCTGGAGAAAGAAAAACTCTCCAAAGTGCACAACCGCTATGCCATCGGCAAAGCGAACTACAAGAAGATGTTGTTGTACAACGAAATGCTGGATGTGAACCCCGAAGACATCCTCACGCAAGGCCTGGCCGAGTTGAAAAAAGAGCAGGAGCTTTTCGCACAGGTGGCCAAAGTGATCAACCCCAACAAAAAGGCCATCGACGTTTTCGAAGACCTCAAGAAAGACCATCCCAAAGCGGAAAACCTGATCCCCGACGCCCGCAAAAACCTGGAGACCATCCGCCAGTTCCTCCTCGACAAAAAGATCATCACCGTGCCTTCGGAGGTACGTGTCGAAGTAAAAGAGACACCGCAGTTTGCGCGCTCCACCAGCACAGCCTCTATGGACACACCCGGCCCCTTTGAAAAAGCCACTCAGGCATTTTATTATATCACACCCACCGAGAAAACCTGGTCGGCCAAACAAAAAGAAGAGTGGCTTTCACAGTTCAGCTATTATGTGACCGACATCATTTCGGTGCATGAAGCATATCCCGGCCACTACGTGCAGTTCCTCCACCTCAATGCCTCCCCTACTTCGAAGATCCAGAAGACGTTTGGCAGCTATGCCTTTGTTGAAGGATGGGCGCATTACACGGAGAAGATGATGATCGAAGAAGGCTTTGGCGCTAAAGACCCCATCACGCAAGCCAAGTATCATCTGGCCCAGTTGGATGAATCGCTGTTGCGCCTCTGTCGTTTGTGTGTGTCCATCAAAACCCACACCGAAGGCATGACGCTGGCCGATGCCACCAAGTTTATCGAAGACAACGCTTATTATGCCTACAAGCCGGCCTACCAGGAAGCGCTGCGCGGCACGTTCGATCCGGGGTACTTGTCGTATACCTTGGGCAAACTGCAGATCCTCAAATTACGCGAGGAATATAAGGCGCAAGAGGGTGAGAACTTCTCGCTGCAAAAATTCCACGACCAATTGCTGGACAACGGCATGCCGCCCGTCACGTTGTTGCGCGAAGTGCTCTTAAAAAATCCCACAGCCGGAACGTCGTTCTGATTTGAAATCATTTCCTCGAAAAGGTTTATGGCTTAGGTCATAAACCTTTTCCTTTACATAAGAGGTTGTCTGCGGCGCATTCCAACTTTATTGCTACACGATGTGTCAAAGCATCAAAGCCGGATCCAATGCCCGGATACTTATGAAAAAGATGATCTTCCTTTCCCTGATGGTCTGGGTTGCATCGGCATGCCATCACGATCATGACGAACCCGATCCAGGGCCATCGGTATGTGGCGTAACCAATCCAACCGAAAACCTGCCTTGGTTGAAGACCATCATCGATAACTTTAAAAAAGACACGTCCACTTCGGCATCGCTCCACTATGTGCAGCAAGGAACGTATCAGGGCAACACCGTTTTTATCGTGGGCACGTGCATCCCTTGGTGTGAATTGTCCTGCGTTCGCATCGTGGACTGCGAGGGAAACAACCTTGACTCTCCCCTCGAGCTCGATGGTCCGGCCACGGTGATCTGGAAAGCTGAAAATTGTTCATGCACCTTCGGGTAATAACGAAAGTGCAAAAGCAAACCAACCTTTTCGTCCTGCGACGCTGTCTTATGCATCGTCACCCTCCGCCTTGGATGACGAGAAAGTTGTGTTTACCGATGCTCATTTTTTTTACCGCCGCACACCACCGCGACAAGATGCGATGCGCACCGAAGCTTGTGCGTTTGCCAACCCATAAACGTCTTTTCTTTTTACGCACTGCCGTCTCACATTCCCCTTTTGGCCGATCGTGGTACCGTACCCATTTGCATTCGATGCCTGGCGGGCGGCACTTGCGTTCATTCCAGTGAAGCCCACCATCCTTTCCAACATTTTTGTTTCACTGCGTGACTATCG
>CBIHQM010000293.1:0-8736 GCA_966211885.1 uncultured Chryseolinea sp. | reverse complement strand
GACGAGGACAATTTTCCGGTCTATTTGATTCCGGGCGTCGGCTGCATGGGTACGGAAAAGGACACGTCGTATAATAATGCGGCCACCGTAGGCGCATCGATTCGCATCGTTTATAAACTTTTAGAAAATAACAATTAAGATCTTATGCAATACAATGTCGCAGTTATTGGCTCGGGACCTGGTGGTTACGTAGCAGCCATTCGTTGTGCGCAGCTTGGCTTTAAAACGGCCATCATCGAGAAATACGATACCCTGGGTGGCACTTGCCTCAACGTGGGCTGTATTCCTTCCAAGGCCCTGTTGGATTCTTCAGAGCATTTCATCACCGCCAAGGAACACTTTGCCGAGCATGGCATCGACATTCCCGAGCCCAAGGTGAACATCACTCAGATGATCAAACGGAAGACCGGCGTGGTGAAAGCCAACGTAGACGGTATTGCATTCCTGATGAAGAAAAACAAGATCGACGTACTGACCGGCGTGGGATCGTTTGTCGATAAAAATACGATCAAGGTGACGGCAAAAGACGGCAAAGAAACAACGATCACGACCGAACGCGTGATCATTGCCACGGGTTCAAAGCCCACACCGCTGCCCTTTGCACCGTTCGATAAAAAGAGAATCATCTCGAGCACCGAAGCCTTGGAATTGAAGGAAGTACCCAAACATTTCATTGTCATTGGTGGCGGCGTGATTGGCATGGAGCTTGGCTCGGTGTATGCACGCCTGGGATCCAAAGTAACGGTAGTCGAGTTCCTGGACAGTCTCATTCCCACCATGGATGGCTCGCTTGGCAAAGAGCTTCTGAAAGTGACCAAGAAACTGGGAATGGATTTTTTCCTCGGCCACAAAGTGACATCCGTTCAAAATACAGGCAACGAAGTGGTGGTGAAAGCCGAAGCCAAAGACGGCAAGACCATCGAGCTGAAAGGCGACTACTGCCTGGTGAGCATCGGCCGGCGCCCCTACACCGACGGCCTCGGGTTGGATAAGGTTGGCATCGAAACCGTGAAAGGCCAGGTTCCCGTGGACGAACATTTGAAGACCAAAGTAGATAACATCTATGCCATTGGCGATGTGGTGCGTGGCGCCATGCTCGCACACAAGGCCGAGGAGGAAGGCACATTTGTGGCAGAGCAATTTGCAGGACAAAAGCCTCACGTGCATTACCTGCTGATTCCTGGTGTTGTCTACACCTGGCCGGAAGTGGCCAGCGTTGGCTACACAGAAGAACAATTGAAAGCCGATGGCAAGGCGTATAAGGTGGGCAACTTCCCCTACAAAGCATTGGGCAGAGCACGTGCCAGCATGGACACCGATGGCTTCGTAAAGATCCTCGCCGACAAACAAACCGATGAGATCCTCGGGGTTCACATCATCGGCGCACGTGCTGCCGATATGATCGCCGCAGGTGTAACGGCCATGGAGTTCCGTGCCTCTGCGGAAGATGTTTCAAGAATGTCGCACGCTCACCCGACCTATATGGAAGCGGTGAAAGAAGCGTGTCTTGCCGCTACGGCGAATCGTCCTATCCATCTTTAAGCAAGGTGGTTCGGAAAGCGAATCACCGTAACAAGATTCTTCATTATAAACCCTGGGCAAACCCCGGGGTTTATTTTTTCCAAAGCTTGTATTGCGTGAACGCCCGGATCAGGATAGCGATGACGATCGGGATCAATGATGTGTGAAGTTGCTGTGGCAAGATGGGCCAGGTGAGCAACAGCAACGCGCTGAGAATGGTCACGCCAAGAAAATATTTTTTCAACCACTCCGGCCGGCGGTAAAGTGCAATGGCGGCGACCAGATTTGTGGGGAGTGCCCAAAGCAAGTTGAAATTTTTTGCTGCGGCTTGATGGTCGGTGAAGAACCATAAAAAGAAAAGAAGGAATCCCAAAAGACCTGTCACAATGAAGAGCACGCTGTCCAGCCAGGTAGATGGTTTTCCTCTTTTAAAGTCCCACGCGGTGATGGCGATGCAAAGCAGGGCAAACGTTCCAAACACATACATCGGATGCGGCAAGCCACCGGCTAATTCTTCCGGGCGGGCATCGTATACGTGGACCTTGGCCTTTACCAGGGGAACAGTAGTGCCGTTTTGTTGTATGGTGGCGTGGTCGAATCCTGATTCGATGTAGTCGGGCAGGAACATGTATTCGTAAGGTGATGCTTTTTTATCCATGGGAAGCCCCAGACAGATGTCGATGCCGAGATCGCCCCAGGGCTGATTTCCCAGGTAGAGGTCGGTTAGTTGGCGGATGGTGTAATCGGTTTTGATGTAGGAGCCATCGAATGTAACGTCCTTGCCGAGGGCGGTTACTACTACATCGCGGATCTTGGTTGCGCAGTTGTTGTAGAAATAGTCGTAGCGGTAGGTTTCGTTTTCGGGTTTCTGATTCCACATCAGGTAATCGAACAACTTTTGTTTCTGCTCGGGAGTGAGGTTCAGTTCCTGGTCGTGGAGGAAACGGTTGTCACGGATGTAGGATGATTGAAAGTGCTGGTAGTCGTAGGCGGCCAGCTGGTAAAAGAGATAACCGCGGGCGAAGTTGAGGTAGAAATTAGGTCGGTTGAAGTCGAATACGCCGTAGTTAAAGACTGCATCGATGTTCAGGTCGGGGTCATACACGCGAAAGGCACTGTGCCCAAAGGCCGAATACAGTTCCTCCTGGAAAGGTCCGCAGGTGATGACGGAGATCGTGGCGCGGTCGGACAACTTTTGCGCGTCAACGCCCGTGATGGCGAAAAGCAGGACGCAGGCCCCAATAAATTTTTTCATGAGCTTTGAAATAAACCTTCGCAAGATATAAACCTGTCCTAACTTTTTGATAGGTCGGGGAGGAAAGAGATCCTAAGAAAAAGGCATTGTTGCGCCGCATGGGGAATGGGTGGAGGCCGCAATTTATCCTTACCTTGCTGCCCAATCAACGCGTGGTGCATGAAGGTTAATTTCCGCGATAGCGTGAATATGATGGCGAAAAGCTCGTTCGGCCGGGCGCTGAATGCGGGGCGCATCTACACCAGCTTTCACACCTCGACCTTCACCGGGAAGCCGTCCATCCAAGGGCTGCCCATCAGCCTCTCGTTCGAACCCACCACGTCGTGCAACCTCCGGTGTCCCGAGTGCCCCAGTGGTTTGCGTTCGTTTACACGCCCTACGGGGATGCTGCAGGAGGAATTGTTCCGCAACGTGATCGATCAGCTGGCACCCACCCTGAGCTATCTCACTTTCTATTTTCAGGGCGAACCGTTCTTGCATCCGCAGTTCCTCGACATGGTGAAATATGCCTCCCGCAAAGGGATCTATACGGCCACCTCGACCAACGCCCATTATTTAAAAGACGACATGGCCAAGGCCACCGTGCAGTCTTCGCTTGACCGGCTCATCATCTCCATCGATGGCACCTCGCAGGACACCTATCAAAATTATCGCGTAGGCGGTTCGTTGGACAAAGTGCTGGAAGGAGCGCAGAACATTTTGCGTTGGAAAAAGGAATTGAAATCGCGAACGCCACATGTCATCTTCCAGTTTCTCGTCGTAAAACCCAATGAACATCAGATCCCGGAAGTATATGCCCTGGCAGAAAAACTGGGCGTCGACCAGGTGGTGTTGAAAACGGCACAGATCTATAACTACAAGCAAGGCTCGCCACTCATTCCCGACCAAGACCAATACTCACGTTATCGCAAAATGAGCGACGGTTCCTACGCGCTAAAGAATAAGCTGCTCAATGAATGCTGGAAGATGTGGCACAGCTGCGTCATCACCTGGGATGGTAAAGTAGTGCCCTGCTGCTTCGATAAGGATGCCCACTTTGTGCTGGGGGATCTGACTAAAGATTCGTTCCGCGAGATCTGGAATAGCGAAAAATACAACGCCTTCCGGTCGTCGCTGTTGCATTCAAGAAGTGAGATTGAAATTTGTAAGAACTGTACGGAGGGGACAAAGATTTTTGCTTGACGGATCGTCCGAGCGAATGTTACAGTCCTTCTTTTTTGATCTGTGCTTCGATCTTTTCAAAATCCACCGCGCCACATTTCCCACAACCGGTAGCACACCCCGATTTCATTTGAAAACTTTTGTAAATAAGTCTTCCCACGTAAACCACGGCGCCTAAAAAAATCGAACCGACCAAGATCTGCTGAAGCATAGCTCAAAAATAAGGATTCAATGGCATTAACGCAGGGACCGGTGGAATAATTTCCGAAACACTGTTCGATAGCGGACGAAATCAGTCATTTGCGTACAATCTAAATGGTCAAACGCCTAAATTAGAGCCCATCCTAAGCCTTTTTTACCCTGGCATCCGTCTTGAGTTGTCCAATCATTTCCAGAGAAAAATTATGCTGAAAAACTATTTTAAAACGGCCATCCGAAACCTGCTCCGCGGCAAGGGCAGCACCCTCATCAACATTTCGGGATTGGCTATGGGGATCACGTGCAGTTTGGTGCTTTTTCTCTTGGTGAGGCACTTGTCCAGTTATGATAACTTTCACACTAAGCGCGATCGCATTTATCGCGTGGTGAGCGAGTCAGACGGCAACGATGGCAAGCAATATACGGCAGGTGTGCCCACGGTTTTGCCCGATGCATTCCGCACTGATTTTCCTGAAGTAGAGAATATCATGTTCGGGGAGTATCGTGCCCCGGCGCTCATCACCTTACCTCAACCGAAAGGGGAGCCAAAGAAATACGATGAACGAAGCGGTGTGGTGATCATCGAACCCGGATTCTTCCAGATATTCGACCGGCCGGTGTTGATCGGCGATGCTCAGAAAGGACTGGCCGAACCGAACAGCGCCGTGATCTCGAAGCGTTCGGCATTAAAATATTTTGGCAAGGAAGATGCCATTGGTGAAGTTTTGAAATTTGAAAACATCGAGTATAAAGTCGCGGCGGTGGCCGAAGACTATCCCAGCAATACGGATTTTCCTTTTGATGTGATGCTCTCCTACATCACGGTCAAAAAGAACCGTGAAGAATCGGGATGGAATAGCATCTGGAGCGATCAGCAATGTTATATTTTATTGAAGGAGGGCGAAACACCGTCGAAAATAGCAAGCCGCCTGCCGGCCTTTGCTGAAAAATATATCGGCAAGGACGACCCCGATAACACACAATTTGCCTTAGAACCGTTGAGCGATCTTCATTTCGACACGCGGTATGACACTTTCAGCTACAACACCGTGGAGCGCGGCATGTTGATGGCCTTTGGCGTCATCGGATTCATTCTCATCATTACTGCCTGTATCAACTTTGTGAACCTCGCCACGGCCGAGGCGATCAAGCGTTCGAAAGAGGTGGGCATACGCAAATCGCTGGGCAGCACCAAGGGGCAGTTGATCCGGCAGTTCCTGGGTGAGACAGGCTTGATCACGCTGATCTCGCTGCTCATTGCCATTGCTTTGTCGCAACTGGCGCTCACCTTTCTGAACCCTTTCCTTGATCTTCACCTGTCATTGAATTTTGGCTCCGATCTCCAGTTGTGGGGGTTCATCATTCTGGTCGCTGCCATCGTGGCGCTCATGGCGGGATTGTACCCGGCCTTCGTCGTATCAGGCTTTCAGCCGGCGTTGGCGTTGAAGAATCTGATCAGTAATAAAAATTCCTCCGGCTATAATCTGCGCAGAGGATTGGTGGTCGCGCAATTCATGATCTCCCAATTCTTTATCATCGGTACCATCGTGGTGATCGACCAGATGAATTATTTTCAGAGGAAAGATCTCGGCTTCCGAAAAGACGCCATCCTCATCGTGCCCATCCCCGAGCGGGTTTCAATTAAGGCGATGGACGGTGTGAGTAAACTCCGTACGCTGCGCGAAGAAGCGGCTGTGATGGCGGGTGTGCAAGCCGTGAGCTTGAACAGCGACCCTCCGTCTTCTGGCCACGTGTCCGGCACCAATTTGAAAGTAGAAGGCGGCGATGAAAATTTTGCCACGCAGCTGAAACAGATCGACGGCAATTATGCATCGCTATTCGGTTTGAAATTCATCGCCGGAAAAAATTTGCAAGACCTCGACACGGCCACAGGGTTTGTGGTGAATGAAAAGCTTGCGCATACCGTGGGCTTCGCCAATGCCGGTGAGATCGAAGGAAAGATTTTGAAACTGCGGGGTAAAACGCTTCCCGTGGTGGGTGTGGTGAAAGATTTTCACACAGTGTCGCTGCGCAGCGCCATCGAACCGTTGGTGCTGATGAACCAGGTTTCGGAATACAGATACCTGGCCTTGCAAGTGAAGGCCGGTGCCGTGCAGGATGTTTTAGCGAAACTGAGACCGATGTGGGAACGGTCTTATCCAGACTATATTTTCAGCTATGAATTTTTGGATCAAAGAATCGAGGAGTTTTATGAAGGCGAGCGGAGAATTTCAGTGCTGTTAAGCGTGTTCTCGTCTATCGCGATTTTCATCGGATGTCTCGGCTTGTTCGGGCTGGTAACGTTCATGGCCAACCAAAAAACCAAGGAGATCGGTGTCCGCAAAGTGATGGGCGCATCCGTGGAGAGTATCGTGTTTATGTTTTCACGCGAGTTCCTGAAGCTCATCGGCCTCGGCTTTTTAATCGCGGCGCCGACGGCCTGGTGGGTCATGAACATGTTCCTGGATGAGTTCGCCTACAAGATCACGATTGGGCCGGGTATATTTTTGATCGGCCTGGTAACTACCCTGGTCATCGCCATGGCCACCGTGGGATACCGGTCGTTCAAAGCAGCGGTCGTGAACCCCGTGAAATCGCTGCGGTCGGAATAATGTGAAACCATTTTTTCTATACTAAATTTTCTATGCATGAAGATTCCTTCGGAAGACGTCCGAAGGGATTTTTTTATGAGAAGAGTGTTGAAGGGTTGGCCTGGGATGATCAAAAAAATTATCTTTCAGCATCCTAAACCTCCCCTGTACCATGAAGTTTTTATCCCTCTTCCTCCTCCTCTCCACGTCGATCGTGGTTTCGGCACAAAGGCTCTTGCGCCCTTCCGATGTCTATCATGTCAAAGCCGTCAAGGATCCTCATCTTTCGCCCGATGGCAAGTGGGTAGCCTACACTGTATCGACACCCGATTCAGCGCGCGACACCAACGACAACGACATCTGGATGGCCGCCACCGATGGCAGCGGGGCCCTACAGCTCACCTACACCGAGGATGGGGAAAGCAGCCCGCGTTTTAGTCCCGATGGCCGGTGGATCAGCTTTCTTTCCGGTCGCGAAAAAGCGAAAGACAAAAGCCAGCTTTGGTTGATGGACCGTCGGGGAGGCGAAGCGCATCAGCAAACTAAATTCAAGGCGAGCATTTCGGATTATGAATGGAGCCCGGACGGGAAAAAAATTCTCTTTCTTATCCAGGACGAAGAGAAGGCCGACACCGTCAAAGACAAACCGGCTAAGCCCATTGTGATCGACCGTTATCATTTCAAAGAAGACCCGGGAGGATATTTAGGACATCTTCACACACACCTCTACGTATATGATGTCGCCACAAAGAAACTCGATTCATTAACGTCGGGGAAGTTCGATCAGTCGGATGCCGTATGGTCGCCCGACAGCAAATACATCGCTTACACCAGCAACCGGACGGACGATCCTGATCGCAACCTCAACTCAGACATCTGGATCGTGGAAGCCAAAGCCCACGCAAAGGCCCGTCAACTCACCACCTGGGTAGACTATGATAAGCGACCCGTGTGGAGTCCCGATGGAAAATATATTGCTTACCTGCGATCGATCTCGCCCGAATGGGACACGTATGATGAGGCGCACCTGGCGATCGTTCCGGTTGCCGGAGGCGAGCCTGTGTTGTTGTCGAAGACTTTGGATCGCCCGGTCACCAATCCCCAGTGGTCCACGAACGGTCATTCTGTTTTAGCATTGATCGAAGATGATCGCGAACGTTATGTGATGGAGTTTGATGTCGCCACAAAAAAATATTCAAAGCGCACCTCCGGACAACACAGCGTCACGGATGTGCTTCCCTTCACCGATACGAAGTCGGTGGTCTTGATGAGTGAGCCGGCAAGTCCCCCGGAACTTTACCTGCTGGAGAACGGTGCGTTCAAAGCACTCACCCATCACAATGAAACGTTTGTGAAGACCCATCACTTCGCCACGGCCGAAGGCTTCACATTCAAAAACAAAGACGGCATGGAAGTGGGAGGAATTTTGTTCCGCCCCTATGGAAAACCCAAAGGACAAAAGTTGCCCTTGTTGTTGTGGATCCATGGCGGCCCTGTGGCCCAAGATGAATATGAGTTCGACATGACCAACCAGGTGCTGGCGGCAAAGGGCTATCTCATAGCCAATATCAATTACCGGGGAAGCAACGGCAAAGGCTATGCCTTCTCACGCGCTATTTTTGGTGATTGGGGAAACAAAGAAGTGGTAGATCTACTGGCGGGTGTGGACTATCTCATAAAATCGGGTGATGCCGACCCCGACAAACTCGGCATCGGAGGCTGGAGCTATGGCGGCATTCTAACCGACTACACCACCGCTACGGACTCGCGCTTCAAGGCCGCGGCAAGTGGTGCGGGAAGTGCGTTGCAGACCTCGATGTATGGCACGGATCAATACACACAACAGTATGAGATGGAACTGGGAGCACCCTGGAAGAATATGGATAAATGGACAAAAGTGTCGTATCCATTTTGGAATGCCGAAAAGATCAAAACGCCTACGCTCTATATGGTGGGTGAAAGCGATTTCAACGTGCCCGCCGCCGGCAGCGAGCAGATGTACCAGGCGCT
>CBIHQM010000292.1:0-8757 GCA_966211885.1 uncultured Chryseolinea sp. | reverse complement strand
CGAGGGTGATCACGCCGACCGTCTTCGCGAAGAAACTTGTGGCGTCGATCGACGCATTCAGCAAAATCTTTTCGATTTCGAGGGCACTGGTGCGACCGATGAGCCGCGCAACCTGGTTGATCAGTTCGCGCTGCACCACCTCCTGTTCATAGAACGTCGACCCGATGGCCAGGGCGATGATCAGGATGGCCGGCAAAGAAAAGATCGTGTAAAACGCAATGGACGATGCATAGCTAAACGAATCGTCTTCGATAAAATTCTTGACGGTCTTTTTTAAGATGGTCCAGGCTGACGTAAAAAATTTTTTCATATCAACCCACCCCTCGCAAGAAACATTCCCAAACGACATCGCCTGTGTTGTGCTGGAAAGGGCCGTATTGTAGAATAACAAACTGCCGGGTGTGGAGATATTTACCCAACACCGACGCCGGCATAACCGCTCGATCTCCTGGACAGGTGTCTTTTTTATTGGCACGGAAATTACCTTACGCTTACTGAAAAGTTACCGCATTGTATTATGGACGCAACGCCTCACGCCTCGCCTTTTTATCTGAAACTTAGCCTCACGCTCCTGGCGGTGGTGTTATTAGGTCTCCTGGTTTTCCTGGGAAAAGACATTCTTCTTCCGCTGCTGTTCTCGGTGTTGTTGTCGACGCTACTGTTGCCCTTCACAGCCTTCCTGCAGCGAAAACGCGTCCATAAAGTCTTCTCCATACTGATCCCCGTTTTACTTTCTTTCTTCGCTATTGCCGGTGTCCTGTATGTGTTGTCGAGCCAGGTTGTGAATTTCCTGGACGACATCCCCGCGCTGAAGGAACGGATCGGCGAAGTGAGCACCGGTTTGCAAAAGTGGGTGAACGAAAACACCCATATCACCGTGCGCAAACAAAATCAATACATCGCGCAGGCGGCAGAGAACCTGAAGGAACAGGTGCCGCAACTGGTGGGCATGACCTTTATCTCGCTGACGGGCCTGCTGAGTTATCTTATTTTCCTTCCGCTGTATACGTTCCTGATCCTTTATCATAAGAGCACCATCAAGACCTTTCTGATCGGCGTCTTTCGCAACGGCTCTGAACAACGGATCCGCGAGGTGTTGACGGAGTCCACCACCATCGGGCAGCATTACGTGTTTGGTTTGCTCATTGAAACGTCCATTGTCTTTGGGCTAAACACGATTGGCTTCCTCGTGCTCGGAATAAAATACGCCATCTTCCTGGCGCTGCTGGCGGCGCTGCTGAACCTGGTGCCTTATGTCGGCATGATCGTGGCAAATATGCTGTGCATGCTGGTGACGCTCGTCAGCGCCGACACGCTGGGCGATGTGGTTTGGGTTGGGGTGGTGTTGGCCGCGGTGCAGTTGTTCGATAACAACATCGGCATGCCCATGATCGTCAGCAACAAGGTGCGCATCAATGCGTTGGTGACCATTGTCGGCGTGTTGACAGGGGGCGCGTTGTGCGGGGTTCCCGGCATGTTCCTGGCCATCCCCGCCATGGCGGTTTGCAAAGTGATCTTCGACAAAGTGCCCGAGCTCAATCCTTGGGGCGTGTTGTTTGGGGACGAATGCCCCGATACGGTGCCGGCACAACACACGCGCGTTGTCTTGTCGAAAATAAAAACCTTTCCGCGGCCCCATGCGAAAGCAAAACCTGTTTTGAAATCACAGGCCCCCGTAACAGAGACGGAAGATCTAAAAATTGAAGATTGAATGGCCGCGCCAAACATTTGAAAAAGTCTAGTCCAAATTGTAAATCATAAAAAACCACAACTATGAAAACAGCGACAAAAGTAATTCTGAGTGTAGCCGCCGCTGCTGCCGCAGGTGCCATGATCGGCATGCTGCTCGCGCCGGAAAAAGGAAAAGATCTGCAAGCCAAGATCAGGGATGGTGCTAAAGATTGGTTGGCAGAGTTCACGTCTCTGCTCCACATGGGCAAGGAGATGGCACAGGAGGCGAGGTCGCAAGGCGAAGAAGCCCTGGCAGGCCTGACGAAAGGTACAAAGGCATTGAGTGAAAAAGTGTAAGGACCCATGGAAGAGCCGAAGAAATCCACAGAGAAAATTGTAGAGGCCGCCGCCGACCTGGTGGAGACCTACCGCAATTTGGTCACGGTGCGCATCGTGGAGCAAACCACGCTTGGCGCATCCATGAGCATTGTCGGGATACTGTTTTTGCTGGTGGTGGTTTTCATCCTGCTCTTTATTGGCGTTGGCCTGGCGTGGTGGGCCGGCGAAACACTCGACAACATGAAGGCGGGCTTTTTTATCGTGGGAGGCTTCTACGTCCTCGTGCTGCTCGTACTGTTGTTGACGGCGCGCAAAGTCCTTTTACCAAATATCCGCAACCTGTTGATCAAAAAGATCTATGACCAAGATTAACAACTACGACGAGCTGCTGGCCGAACGCCTCCGCCTGGAGGGCCTGCTGCGCGAGCACAAAGCCACGATCGCCACCGAGGTGAGCGCTATCAAGGAAAAGCTTCATCCCATTTTTTCCCTGGTTTCGTTCCTGGGCGTCTTCCGGCGAAAGCCCGACCAAAGCCTGCTCCAGTTCGGCGCCGATGTGGGGGTGGAGTTGTTGCTCCGCCAGAACCTGTTGGCCAAGTCGAATTGGATCACGCGGCTCGTCCTTCCTTTCCTGGCGAAAGGGGCAACGGCCAAAGTGCTTGAAAAAATAAGATCAAAAAAACAACTTCCTCCGGAAACGGTCGGGAACGGCCGGTCACGAAATTGAAATGCTATGAAAGCCATCTGGAAAGGAGCGATTGGGTTCGGCCTGGTGAACATTCCCGTGAAGCTCTATAGTGCATCCCAATCCAGCGATCTGGACCTGGACATGCTCGACAAAAAAGACCTGGCCCACATCCGCTTTCACCGCGTGAACGAAGACACGGGAAAAGAAGTCGACTGGAAAAATATTGTAAAAGCCTATAAATACAACGGCGACTATGTCGTGCTGGACGACAAGGATTTCCAACAAGCCAGCCCCGACAAAACGAAGATCATCAACATCGATCATTTCATCGCCGAAGAAGAGGTGGAAAGTCTTTACTTCGAAACACCGTATTACCTGGAACCCGAAAAATCGGGCGAGAAAGCCTACTTGCTACTGCACGAAGCGTTGGAGAAAAGCGGCAAGGCTGGGGTGGGCAGTTTTGTATTGCGCAGCAAGGAACATCTTTGCATTTTGAAGCCTTATGAAAAAGTGATCCTGCTCAACAAGATCCGGTTTGCCGAAGAAATTCGCGACACCACTTCCATCAAAGTGCCCAAGACCACCAAGGTGAAACCCACCGAGTTGAAGATGGCCCTTTCCCTGATCGATCAACTGACGACCAAGTTCAAGATCGATTCGTTCAAAGACACCTATGCCAGCGAGTTGTTGAAGCTCATCAAGGCCAAAGCCAAAGGCAAACCCGTGAAGCATGCGCCGATGAAAGTGACGCACCGCAAAACCGAAGACCTGATGAGCATGTTGAAAGCCAGCATTAAAAAAGCATCCTAAATGAGCCTGGCCGCCACTCATAGAAGATTTCACGCTGTGCGCTCGGCCCGGGACAAACTCGCACACTTCCACCAACCCATGCTGGCGCAGATTGGCGACAAGCCGTTTGATGACGTCAACTGGTTGTTTGAAGTGAAGTGGGACGGTTATCGTGCCGTGGCTGAAGTAACAAAAAACGACGTGCGCCTGTATTCGCGGAATGGCCTTTCGTTCATCGACCTCTATGCACCCGTCGCCCGGGAATTGAAGAAAATAACAGACGACGTCATGCTCGACGGCGAGATCGTGGTGCTGGACGAACACAGCAAACCCAGTTTCCAAAAATTGCAACACTACGACGAAAATCGCAACCGGCCGCTGGTGTACTACGTCTTTGACTGTATTCGCTATAAAAACAAAGACCTCACCGGTCTTCCACTCGAGGAGCGCAAGAAGATCCTGGAAAAGCTCCTTCCGAAAAGCAACATCGTCCGCTATTCCGATCACGTTGAAAATGACGGGGTAACTTTTTTCCAAAAGGTTTCAGAAATGGGATTGGAAGGCATGATCGCCAAAAAGAAGAACAGCACCTACACAGAGGGAAAACGTTCGAATGATTGGCTGAAGATAAAAAATCAAAACACGCAGGAAGCCATCATCGCCGGCTTTACTGCGCCGCGCAACAGCCGGAGCTATTTCGGTGCGCTGGTTTTGGGTCTGTATGCAAAGGGAAAATTGAAATACATCGGGCACACCGGCACCGGATTCACGGAGAAACTATTGAAAGAGATACACGGCCTCCTGAAACCCCTTATTCGCGAAAACTCTCCTTTCCAGGAGCACGTGTCGGTGAACTCGCCCGTGACCTGGGTTGAGCCCGTGAAAGTATGCCAGGTGAAATTTACCGAAATTACCGACGACGGCATTTTGCGTCACCCGGTCTTTATGGGGTTGCGCATCGACAAGCCGGCCAAAGAAGTCGATCACGTTGACGTAAAGAAACCAAATCAAAAAGCCGTGGACAAAAAAATCAACTCCTCTCAAAAAAACTCCCCCGGAAAGAGCGCACTAAAGAAATCTGCGGTTGCCAAAGATACCCCTGAACCCGCCAAAGACGGTGTCATCAAGCGTGTTGACGGCCACGAGCTTCATCTCACCCACCAAAGCAAAGTATATTGGCCCAAGAGCGGCATCACGAAAGGAGATGTTATTGCGTACTACGATGCGATCTATCCCTACATCATCCCCTATTTGAAAGACCGGCCGGAGTCTTTGAAGCGGAATCCGAACGGCATCGAGAACAAGGGTTTTTTCCACAAGGATGCCGGGCAAGCCGCACCATCGTGGGTGAAGCACATCCCCTTGCATTCGGAGAGCACCGGGAAAGACGTCGACTACATCCTCTGCAACGATAAGGCTACGCTGCTTTATCTGAACAATCTCGGTTGCATCGAGATCAACCCCTGGAGCTCGCGCGTGAAAAACCTCGACAGGCCGGACTACCTCGTGCTGGACATCGACCCTTCGGAAAAAAATACTTTCGACGAAGTGATCGAAGCGGCCCTGGCCATCAAAGAAGTGCTGGACCAGGCGGGGGCCAACGGATATTGCAAAACTTCGGGCGCCACGGGAATGCATATCTATGTCCCGCTCCACGCCCAATATGATTACGATCACGCACGCGACTTTGCAGAGATCGTTGCCCGGCTTGCCAGCGAAAAGTTGCCTCGCACTACAACGCTCGAGCGTTCGCTGTCGAAAAGAAAAAACCGTATCTACCTCGATTATCTCCAAAACAGCAGGGGCCAGACCTTGGCCTCCGCCTACAGTCTTCGCCCGGTGGAAGGCGCCACGGTCTCTACTCCCCTGACCTGGAAAGAAGTGAAGCCTGGTTTGCATCCCAGCGCGTTCACCATCACCACCATCGCCAAAAGACTCGCCAAGACCGGCGACCTCTTTGCGGGCGTGCTCAAGGAAAAAACAAATCTTAACAGCTGTCTGAAAAAATTGGGGGCGTGAGCACCCTGTCTAACTCTATAATATATTATGTCACGCCGGAATACATTAACCCTCCTGGTTACCCTCCTCTTATTTGCGTCTTGCGGCTCGCAGAAGAAAGCCCGCGAAGCTGCGGCCCATTACAAAAAGACATCTCCTTCCGATACCTTGGCCGCGCCTTATGCTACCAAGTCGAGCATGAACTTCAGTAATGTTGTAGGGTGGAAAGACGCGATGCCCAAAGCGCCAGCGGGTTTCAATGTCGCGATCTATGCCGATGCGTTTCAAAACCCCCGGTGGCTCTACGTCACACCCAACGGCGACATCCTGGTGGCCGAGAGCAACAGTAACCATCCGCTGCTCGAACGGATCGGTGCGCTCTTTATCGGAGCAACCAAATCCAACAGCATGAAACACAGCGCCGACCGCATCACGCTGCTGCGCGATGCCAATCACGACGGGGTTCCGGAAGTGCGCGAAACATTCTTGTCCCACCTAAACCAACCGTTTGGCATGCTGGTGCTTGGAAACTGGTTTTATGTAGCCAATACCGATGGCCTGTGGCGTTTCCCTTACACCCCGGGCCAAACCAAGATCTCCGAGAAAGGAAATAAGATCGTCGACCTGCCCGCCGGAAAGCATAACCGCCACTGGACCCGAAACCTCATTGCCAACGCCGACGGCTCTAAAATATATATTGCCGTGGGTTCCGGCAGCAACGTAGCGGAGCATGGCATAGCCAACGAACTCTTGCGGGCCGACATCCTGGAGATCAACCCCGACGGGAGCGACCTGCGGGTGTATGCCAGCGGGTTGCGCAATCCCGTTGGCATGGGATGGGCAGTGGGCACCAAAACGCTGTGGACCGTGGTGAATGAGCGCGACGAATTAGGGGATGAATTGGTGCCCGATTACTTCACCCATGTGGAAGAGGAAGGATTTTATGGTTGGCCCTATGTTTATTATGGACAACACGAAGATCCCCGGGTCAAAGACAAACCCGTGATGGCCAAAGCCGCCCTGGTCCCCGACATCAATCTCCATCCTCACACTGCTTCGTTGGGGTTGGCGTTTTATACCCAAAAAGCATTTCCCGAAAAATATCACAACGGTGCCTTTATTGCGCAGCACGGTTCATGGAATCGTTCCACCCTTTCGGGTTATAAGGTCTTGTTTGTGCCGTTCCAAAACGGCAAGCCCTCCGGAAAGCCGGAAGATTTTCTCACCGGTTTTATCGTGGATCTTGAAAAAGAAAAGGTGCACGGCCGGCCGGTGGGCGTGGTGGTGCTTCCCGATGGTTCTTTGCTGATTGCCGACGATGTGGCCAATACTATTTGGCAAGTGCGCTACGCCGCCAAATAACATTTCTGTGCCTCCATTTTCCTGCTGAAAAAGGGCTACCGGCAAAACGGCGGCGCCTTTCATCGTTGCCGTCATTTTAAAAAAACTTCAGGGCTTTTCACCCGTTTGCACGAGGGCTAAAAAGCGTTTTAAACAATATTGTTTTAAACATTTGTTTAAATTTAAACAACCGTTTAATTTTGGGTCCGTTATCAAGCATATGACAAGCGACAAAATACTTTCGGCAGCCCGCGATCTCTTTGAAGAGAAAGGTTTCGACCTGACAAGCGTTCGCGAAATTGCTGCGCGGGCAGGTGTCAATGTGGCATTGATCAATTATCACTTTGGCTCCAAAGAAAATCTGCTCTTCACGACCCTGGAGACTTCCATGGATACCACCCGGATGAAACTGAGCGACATCAATTCGTCGACACAAACACCCGAAGAAAAATTAAAACAGGTGGCCGCACTTTACGTCAGCAAGATCTTCACGAACTGTAAATTCTACCATTTTATCCACCGCGAGTTTGCCAACACCGAGCGCGTGGAGCTGGTGGAAGGATTTACAAAGATCCTGAACCGCAATACCAATGAATTGCGCAAGTTCCTGGAAGACGGCCAAAAGAAAAAAGTGTTTCGTAAGGAAGCGGACCTGGAACTGGTCATGGCCACGCTGTCCGGGATCCTGTACCAAACCACGCATACCCTGTTCAGCAAACGCTACCGCCGCCCCGACGAAGAAGACGAGGCCTACAAGGTTCGCATCGAGAAATTCATGTACGAAATACTCCTTAAATACCTAAAGAAATAGATGTTCAAATTTATGTATAGAAAAATCAGTATCGGATTGGCAAGCCTGCTGGCAGTGTTCCAGTTACAGGCGCAATCGGTTAAGACCATAACCTTAAAAGAAGCCGTTGACCTGGGATACACCAACAGCAAGCAATTGATGGTTTCCAATGCCAAAGTAAAAGAAGCGCAGGCGAAACTGGCGGAAGCAAAAGACCGGGCATTGCCGGACGTGGGTGTGAGCGGAACCTACCTTCACATCAATACGCCGAATATTTCGATGGCCAATTCCAGCAATTCAAATAGCGGTTCCAGTTCAGATTCGCCCCTGGCCGCATTCTCCAGTTTGCACGACATTGGATTGGCGCAGCTCACCGCATCGATGCCCGTGTTCAACGGTATGAAAATCCGCAACACCAAGGTCATGAATGATTATCTGCAACACGCGGCGCAATACGACGCGCAGACCACGAAAAGTCAGGTGGCCATCAACACGATCAAGGCGGTCTATCAATATTATGAGCTGCAACAAAGCCGCCGTACCATTGAAGAAAATCTGAAACACGAACAGCAACGCGTCACGGAATTTAAAAACCTCGAGTCACAAGGCCTGCTGGCCCGCAACGACCGGTTGAAAGCCGAATTGCAAGCCAACAACGTAGAGCTCGCGCTCACCGAAGTGAACAACAGTGTGAAAGTGGCGGAGTACAATCTCACCATCCTGCTGGGCTTGCCCGACGACACCACCATTCAACTGGACACCACGTCCATGTTCGACCTGGCAAAACTCACTACTTGGGAAGAGTCCTTACAAAACGGCTTGGCGAATCGCACAGAAATAAAATCAACCGATCTCCAAATCAAGGCCAGCGAATCGGGCTATAAAATTGCGAAAGCCGATCGCTTGCCCACCCTCGCCGTGAGTGCGGGTTATGTAAATGCCTACATACCGAATGTGTTGACGGTGACCAACGCCGTGAACGGAGGTCTGTCCTTGAAATACAGCATCACAGGAGCGATCCATGCCAAGCACAGCATGCACGAAGCCAAAGCGCGCTTCGACCAGGCCACGGCCTACAATCAAATGGCCACCGATCAAGTGAAACTGGATGTGCGTCAAAAATTCCTGAAATCGCAGGAAA
>CBIHQM010000291.1:0-8779 GCA_966211885.1 uncultured Chryseolinea sp. | reverse complement strand
GCCAGGGGATGAAGGTGAGCATATCTTGTTCGCGTACGTTTCATTTTCAAAGCTTAAAAGGCTGAACCAAAATTTCCTGAGAAGTAAAACGAGGGACTCTCCACGCATTTCAACTGCGCCACAAAGCCGTTGTCTGTTTTCAGATACTCCATGCGGAAGCGGGAGCTGTTGAAGTAGTATAAAAACGGGGCCATGTCTTCCTCGATAAATTTGGCATTGCCCGTAGGCTCCTCGTAGCGGGTGAACTTGAACACACCGTCTGCCGATTTGGTGTAGGCATATTGATACCGCCCGAGGTAATAGCCCCCATCCCCTACGGCGCGCATGAACACGTCGAGGGTCATGGTCTTGTTTTGGGGATTGAAGGCCAGCTCGATGTTGCTGAGACCTACGCCCTTTGTCAACAAGGAATTGTGGATCGTCCACCGTGCGTTCGTGTACAAGGGCGACCACCCCGGCAATGGGTCGAAGGGAACAGACACCGTTGTGAAATCGATGCCCAACACCAGGTGCAACGGCAATATCGGGTCGGCCGACGGCACCAGGTTGATGCGCTCGCCGCCTGCCATCACATAAAGTTTCTCGCTCGCGTCATAAAACACTTCCCGGAATGTCACGTCTTTGTAGGTGATTGCCTTTTGTAAAAAGATCCCGTTCGTGGTGTAGGCAAAGGGTGTCGTCTGAATATTGAGCGAGTCGGCTTGCTTGAACGAGAGGGAGAATGTTTTCTCGTCGAGGTTGAACCCCGTGTTGATGCGTCTGCCGTCGCGCGACTGCAAGTAGGTGAACGGATTTTTGTCCTTGTAACCCACAACACCTTTTTGCAACAAGTAAAGGTCGCCACGCCGCAGCGCCTCGCTTTCCGCGGCGGTGGCCTTGATGAGCAACAGCGGCGATCCGTGCTGATTGCCTTTCAGCCGGATGGTGTCGCCTTGTGTGGACTCGAACGCAAATTCAAAATCGGAATTCATGCCATGCCCTTGTGCTCCCCCCACGGTGTCGGGGTCGGGATCAGAAAGAATGTGCAGGTAAGAATACGTGTCGAAGAACAGCGACGGGCGTTGTACCGCTTCCATGCGAAACGAACTTTCAAACGGCTTCACCTGGCAGTCGGCGTTGATGTCGGCCAGCATGGTCACGCGGCCTTCGTTGCTGAAGGTCATGTAGAAGCTGTAGCCTCCACCCGAACCCGGGAACAAATAGCCTTTCCATCCCGAAGGCGCGTCCACCAGTTGCTGGCGGTAGTCTTTCAGGATTTGCTCCATCCGTTCTTCCGGCCGCCCCATCAGCAACGGATCGTCTTCTTGCTTGCAAGATGCTGCGATGAAGGCGACGATATAGATAAAAAAGTTTTTCATACGTATAGTTTTCCGATAGTCACGTGCTTCCTTTCAGTACTTCATTTTGTTGCAGCGGCAATGGCTGCCGTCGTGGTCTCCTGCAATTGATAGAAATCGATGTTCCAGGTTTCTTTAAAGTAGGCCACCACGATCGCCTCCTTCTGGCGCAGCAACGCTTTGCCATTGGTCGATGCCTTGCCCAGTTTCGCCTCATAGCCGTCGTGTCCTTCCACCAACATCGTTGAGATCATCTCCACAAAATCCTCGTCAGTGCTGGCGCGGGCATAGGGGGTGATGAAGCCGAGGTTCCACGCCTCTTCATCCTCGGTGTTGTACCATGTGGCCGTGTAGCCCGAGGGCGTGATTTGTTTGAAGTTGCGGGGATAGAGCTTTGACTGGTGCAGGATGTGTGCAAACTCGTGGTGAATGGTGTGCAACATCTGTTTCACCGCCGGCACATCCGTCTTCATAAAATCATTGATCACAAACAGCGTCACCTTGCGACCCGACTCCGCCTCACCCAGCACCATGGTGCCGTCGTTGTTGTATTGCGGACTTCCCACTAGGACAAATTGCTTTGGTGCATTGATCTTCATAAAGTCTCCGCCTGCTTCCTGCACATACGGATCAATCCAGGTCTGCTTCACCAGTGTCATTACCGGGATCACTTTCTCCTCCTTCACCGGCACCAGCGTTTTGTCGGTGGCCAATTCGAAGGGAACCCATTTATAGTTGATAGCGATGTTGTAGGGATCGGTATAGTTTTGCACGATCCACTGATCGATCGCATTGGTTTCCGTGTCGACGTCCAGAAAAGAGATGTCGAGATCTTCTTCGGGGTCGCTGCACGATGACACGAGCAGCATGGCGGCGATGCCGAAAAGGGTGGTGCGAAATATATTACGAGCGTTCATAGCGTTTTCAATTAGCGTGGATTCAATTCTATTCCCGACGACTGCGCCTCCTGCGGGATCTGCAACACCCGGCGCGGATCGTTCGGCCCCAATGTCAAAATATTGTCGCGGCTGTAGGGCACGTGCACTACCTGCAGATGATGGCGGATGATATCAAACCAGCGTTGTCCTTCAAAGAGGAACTCCACCCGCTTGAAGTCGAGCACGGTAGAAATGAGGGCGGCCTCGATGTCGGTGGTGTTGTAAAACCGCAGCACGCGGGCGCGGGTCACGGTGTGGCGTGCGGGGTCATAGTAAGGCTCGTCGGTGTCGTTCACGATGATCCGTGTGCTGGCAAAGTCGTTCAGATCTTTCAGCGTTGCATCGTAGTTGCCCAGGCGTGCATTGGCTTCTGCGCGATTGAACAACACTTCCTCTGCCGTGAGCAGTGGGATCATGTTGTAGGGCGTGCCGATCTCGGCGTTCGGATCCATCTTCACAAAATGCTCTCTGAACTTGGGGGTGAACAGCGAGGCTTCATTGCCATAGAACATGTACCCCCACAATCCGCTGGTCACATTTTGGTTCCACACCACTTTGCTCAGCAGGTTGAAATTGAACCCATAGCGATAGCCGCGCAGGCTTCGCGCCCACAGCGACGGCGCTTCCACCAGCAACAGGTTCGCGGGCTTGTCGGCCTTGGTATATTCCGCCAACTTCACCAGGGGTTCCATGGCGCGGTAGGCTTCCGAATTTATCGGCCGCAAGTTGGGCAGGATGTTGCCCGAGGGAAACGCCAGGTTGGCGTGCTCCACCACTTTGGCATAATCCATTTTGAACAGGTAGAACCGCGTGGCAAATCCGTGTGCGGCGGTCGTGGTGAAATGGTAGCGGCCGGCGCCTTCTTTGTAGGACTCGTTGTCCAGCAAGGGAATGCCTTCTTCCAGGTCTTTTTCGATCTGCTCATACACGTAGGCCACGGTCTTGCGCTCATATTTTTGTGTCACCACTTTTTCGGGTTCGGTCACATAGGGAATGCCGGGATCGGTGGCCGCGGTGCTGGGATGGTATACACGCGAGAAAAGGGTCACCAACATAAAATGGGCATATGCCCGCGTCACCAACGCCTCCCCTTTCGACGCGCGGTAAGGGGTTTGATCACTCGCGCTGTTAATGGTTTCCAGCGCCTGGTTCGAAGCCGCGATGGCCGCATAGGCCGCCTGCCAATAGAAGTCGGGCGTGTCTTCGTTGCGGTTCGGCACATCGTTGAATTGCCACGGCGCGCTGTTGATGAGGTCCGATGTGGTGAGTGCTTTATCTTCCGCGTTGTCGGAAAGCGCTTCCAGGAAGGTGATGTAGTTGGCTCGCGGATAGGCAGAAGCCAAGAGCTCGGCGACCTTTTCGGGCGAGTTCAATTCCGCGCGTTGGTCGGGAAGGTGTTCGAGGTAGTCGCTGCAGCGTGTGGCTGTGAGGAGTACCAGTGTCAGACAGATGAGTATTCGTATTTTCATTTTCGTCCGTTCCATGTTTTTTAGAATCCTGCTTTCAGCGAAAGCGTATACTGTTGGGGGATGGGTGTCGCCACACCACCCGAGTTGAAAAATTCCGGATCCTGACCTTTCAATTTTTTATCCGCATAGAGCAGCATCGGGTTGTTGGCGATGAGGCTCACCGACAGGTTCGTCGCCCCCAGACGGCTGGTCCAGCTTTCGGGCAAGAGATAGGAAAGCGAAACTTGCTTCAGCCGCACAAATCCTCCGTCGGCGATGCGCACGTCCGAATAGTTGTAGACCGCATACGGATTCACACCGTCGAGACTGCCCAGCGTGCGCACATCCAGGATGGAAGGCACGTTGGTGTGTTTCTCGTCGCCGCTGGTCATCCACCGGTTCAGGAATTCTTTGGGTGTGGCATCCAGGTCGGTATAGCTGCTGCTGAAGGCGGGCGTCAACCGGATCTTGTTCCCGGCGCTGAACGTGATCAACGCCGACAGCGTGATGTTGCGATAGCGGAAGGCATTGTAGAGACCCCCGGTGACGGTGGGATCTACCGGGCCTTCATATTTCAAATACTTCGTGATGTCGCTTTGCAGATAGACATTGTTGCTGGTTTCGCCTTTTTCGTTGATGAAGTAGGGCGAACCGTTTTCAGCATTCAATCCCTGGAAGTCGACCGAGAACAACCCCCGGTAAGGATACCCTTCTTTCGGTCCCCCGTCAGACGACACCAATTCCCAAATGGTGGGCGTGCTCTTGAGGTTGGTCACGCGGTTCCGGTTGTGGGCAAAGGTGAGTTGTGTTTTCCAATTGCTGCGCTCGTCATGATATAACGTCCCTCCTAAAGTGACCTCGATGCCCCGCGACGTCATGTCGGCATAGTTGGCCGACTTCACAAACTGTCCCCCGATCGCGGAGGTCCGCAGCGGGCTGATGAGGTCGAAGCCGTCGCGGTCGTACCAGTCAACGGTCAATGTCACGCGCTCGCGAAAGAAGGCGGCGTCGAACCCGATGTTGGTTTCGTATTGTTTCTCCCAGGTCAGGTCGCGGTTCTCCAGGTCCTGGATGTTGATCACCGACTCAATCTCGGGCAAATACGGCCGCGTGGCTTTGTTGGTGCTCAGTACGAGGCTGGAGTTGGTGGCGTTGCCCATGCTGGCCGTTAGCCCATAGGTGGCGCGCAGGGTGAGGCGGGTGATGATGCTTTGCGAGGCCATGAAATTTTCGGCGTCCACATTCCACGAGCCGCTCACATTCCAGGTGGGCAGCCACCGTGCCGAGCGCGACTTGCCCAGGCGGTTGGAGCCATCGTAGCGAAGCGTTCCATTCAGGTTGTACTTCGTGCGATAGGAATACGTGGCATTCACCATGCCCGCCAAAAACCGGTCGTAGGTCATGCCCATGCCATAGAAATCGAAGTTGCCTTCTACTACCTGTTTGATGATGTTGGGATCCACATAGGGCACCCCGCCTTTATCGAACTGGTAGCCATAGCCATAAAAGAATTTATTCTGACGATCGGCATACCGCAGCTCCTGCGAACCAAACACGCGTACGATGTGCGTGTCGTTGAAGGTCTTGTTCCATTCCAGCGTGTTGCGCAGGTTGTAGCTCACCAGGTAATCGTCGGTGGTGTTATAGAAACCTCCATAGGGCAACACCACCACCGGCTCGGCCTCCGGGTCGTCGGGATTGCGATAGAGAAACTTGTTGTTCTGGCGGATCACGGCATCGCCATCGGCGCGAAAGGCTTCGGCCATGTTGGAATGTTCGTAGACCTTGTGCTCCTGGTTTGTCTTCGCATAGCGCACGGCACCGAGGAAGGCATACTTGAGGTTGGGACGGATCTTGTACGACACATCACCCTGTAGCTTCAGGTCGATCATGGTGAGGTCGAGCGTATTGTTGTCCAATTCGTGAATGATGTTGAAGGGAGCAAAATTCCGTTTGAAGAATTCCAGGTTGCCCTGGTCGTCATAGGGCGTCAGGGTTCGGCTGGTGTTGATGGCGTAGCTGAAGGGGTTGATGTCGAAATCGCGATCGTATTTTCCCTCCACGGGATTGCTGCGGCGGCTTACCGTGCCGGGGGCGCGCTGCACGCGGATGGCGCCCTGGGTGATGAGGCCGATGGCAAGCTTGTCGGTGATGTTAAAATTTGCCCGGGCATTGCCCGTGAAACGCTTCACGCGATCGGCAATGGTCCAGCCGTCGTCTTGCAGATAGCTGCCGGAAAAATAAAGCTGTGATTTCTCGGTCCCTGATGAAATGCCGAGAGAGTGTTCCTGCATGAATGAATTACGGAAAAGCACATCGAACCAATCGGTATTGCGGCGGGCGTAGCCTTGCAAAAATGCGGCCCGCGCCTCCGGCGTATTGCGCAAGCCAAAGCTGCCGTTGGTTTTGTCGTATTGATCGATGAGGTCATACATCTTCACATACACCCCGCCGTTGGGCGAGCGCTTGCTGTTGCCAAACGTTTCCCATCCCTTGCGATCCAACTCGTCGTAGAGCGACATCTGGTCGGCCGAGTTCATGATGTTGAAGGTGTTGTAGGACGGCTTGCGATAGGTCGAGAAGTTGGCCGTATAGGAGATCAACGGCTTGCCCACGCGTCCTTTTTTGGTGGTGATCACGATCACCCCGTTCATCGCCCGGGCACCGTACTGCGCCGTGGCCGAGGCATCTTTCAGGATCTGGAAACTCTCGATGTCATCGGCATTCAGACCGGCAACCGACGAGCCGATCAGCGTCTTGGTGTCGCCGGTGGAAAGTTGTTCGTTGGAAATGTTCACCACATCTTCCAGCACCACACCATCGACTACCCACAAGGGTTTGTTGTCGCCCGTGATGGATGTGGCCCCGCGAATCCTGATCTTGGGTGCGGTCCCAAAAGTGCCCGACACGTTTTGCACGGAAACACCGGCGGCGCGGCCCGCCAGCATGCGGCTCACGTCGGTGATGCCGTCTTGTTTCACGTCCGAGCCTTTCAGGTTGATGGTCGAGCCCGTAAACAATTTCTTGTCCACATCCTGGTAGCCCGTCACCACCACTTCGTTGAACACGCTCACATCTTCGGCGAGCACCACGTTCAGGATGGTCTCGTCGCCGACAATGATCTCCTGTGTTTTGTAGCCCACCATCGAGAACACCAGGGTGGCATGGTCTTTTATCAACACGCGATAGGCTCCCTTGCTATCGGTCATGGTGCCGTTGTTAGTGCCCTTCTCTATGATGGACACCCCCACCATGGGCGAACTTTTTCCATCCACCATCTCCGTCACCTCACCCGTGATGATGACGGGAGGTTGTTTTGCTTTCTGCAGGATCACCTGGTCGCCCACGATCTTATAGGTGATGTCGAGGGCGCGGAGCAGGTTCAGACAAGCCTCGAGGGAAGTGGCTTCGGTCGTTTCAATTTTCGATGCGCGATTGATCTCCGACGCATCATAGACGAAGCTCACATGGTGTTGCTGTTCGAGGCGACGCAAATATTCATCCAGCGATTCGATCTTGCCCGCGGTCTCGGCCAAAGCGGCAAAGCCGGCACAAAGCAGGATCAGCAACAAGTTGATTTTTCTTCCGGTTATTCCCGTATAGCGGTGCACGTGCATGTTTCTGGGGGGGTTAGGATGGTGGTTGGTTTACGGGGTTTGTTCAGGGATTGCCCTGGATGACCACCAGCGAGTCTTTGGTTTCGATTTTTACAGGATAGGCCGCCGCCAGCACATCGAGCACTTCTTTCAGGCTGTTGTTTTTGAAGGTGGCATTGAATTTTTTGAATTTGGTGATGGAGTCTACCACCACGAAGCGCACGTGGTAATATTCTTCGAGCGTGCTCAGCACTTCGCGCAGCGAGGCGTCGGTGAACACCAGCTCGTGGGTGAGCCACGCATCGCTGTTCTGGTTGGTTACGTCCACCGTGGTGAGCGTGCGGGCCAGGGTGTTGAACACGATGCCATCGCCGGCGCGCAGCACGGGATTTTCTTTTGTGCCACCCGGTTCGAACATCACCGTACCGGTCTTCACACTCACCGCAATTTCATTCTGACGCAGCCGGATGTTGAACGTGGTGCCCAGCACCGTCACCGTCGATTGTTGCATCTGCACCACGAAGGGATGCTCTTTGTCGTGCGACACGGAGAAAAACGCGTTGCCGGTCTCCAGGTATACCCGCCGTTGTGAGCCCGACCATTGCGACGGATAGCGCACGGTGGTGTTTTCATCCATGAAGATTTGTGAACGATCGGCCAGCACTAACGTATCGCGCACATTTGGACCGGTGGATTTGGTGATAAATTCCACCTGGCGCGACACGTACATCCAATAGCCTACGGCGCCCGTCACCAACACGGCGGCCGCGCGCATAAACCATTTCAGGGCCACGCCAATGCCGCCACGTTGCGCGGCGACATAGCGGGGGCTCTGTTTCAACTTCAGGGAAAGTCTTTCGGTGGCTTCTGCCACATTGATGTGTTGCAGGTCTTTCACGTCCGCGGAGGCGGCCCAAAGATTGACTACTTCTTTGTAAAAGGTATCGTGATCGGGCGAAAGCGTTCTCAGCGCCTCCACCTCGTGTAACAATTCAACGTTGTCGGGCTCATTCAGGAGCAAAACAATCTTGCGCAGGTAATCCTCGTCTGGCTTCACAGGTTTAACGGTTAATTGCCCATAAGACAAATAACCCTACCCCACCCCACTAAAAGATTTTTCGATTTTTTTTATCTTCCCTTCCAATCGACCCACGCAAACGAAGCCGCGGCAGGTTTTTGCCCTGGTTTGGGTTGGAGATTGATGGGCCAAAGCCAAAAGCTATTAAATCACAAAATGGATAGCCTTTGGCATTTGGCCTCGAGCCGAAGTAACTTTTATGGGTCTACTTGGCCGGGAAATGTCCCACTCCGGTCAATTTTAATAGACCGTTCAAGGTCTCGCATAGGTTTATTTCGTGGACTACCAGGATTGTACACGGTGGACTACCAAAAGAATTATATCATAATCAATATTCGCATCGCTTAAAAACCCTTTACCATCATGCTCCCCTATAAACTAC